>NZ_JBAZKR010000200.1:0-3699 GCF_041650655.1 Zavarzinia sp. | reverse complement strand
AGATAGCGGTTGCCCTCGCGCCTGAAATCCGGCCGGGCCTGGATCGCCGCGGCAATGTCGCGGTAGCCGACGACACAGGGCGCCAGCGCCACCTTGAGGTCGAGAACATCGCCCGAAAAGCCGCGTTCGAGGACATAGCTCGTATAGGCCAGGGTCTCGGGCGCCGCCTCCAGCCCTTCCAGCTCAGCGGCCGAAATGCCCCAGGTCGCGCAATAGTCGACATGAAGGCTCATCTCGTGGTCGAGCAGGGCGTTCAGCGTCGCCTGGGCCGAGCGCATCCCGGCGAGATCGTCGGCCTTCACCACGGCGAGGGCATAGGCTCGGGCGAAGTGGATCAGGAACAGATAGTCCTGGGTCAGATAGCGGCGGAAGGCCGCCTCGGGCAGATCGCCCCGGGCGATCCCCTCGACGAAGGGATGGCGGACATAGGCGGCCCATTCCGCCGCCGCCCCGTCCCGCAGGCGCTCGAACAGCGATGCCACGAGGATCAGTCCCGTTCCTCGAGCCAGGCGGCCTGGATCGCCTCCAGGATCTTCTCGTTCGAGCGGTCCGGCGCGTCGGCGAAGCCGGGCAGCGCCAGCACCCATTTGTGCAGGTCGGTGAAGCGCAGGTTCACGACGTCGGCGTCCGGATGGGCGTCTTCCAACGCGGCCGCGATGTCGTGAACATCGGTCCAGCGCATGGACTTACTTGTCCACCATCATGTTGCGGGTGGCGGTCGGCAGGCTCACGGTCAGGCCGTCCAGGTCCTCGGTCATGATGATCTGGCAGCCGAGACGCGAGGTATGGGTCAGGCCGAAGGCGAGGTCGAGCATGTCTTCCTCTTCCTCGGTCGCGTCCGGCAGGGAACCGTAGTATTCGGGATCGACGATGACATGGCAGGTCGAGCAGGCGAGCGAGCCTTCACAGGCCCCTTCGAGATCGATCTTGTTGCGATGCGCGATCTCCAGCACGGAAAGGCCCACGGGCGCGTCGACTTCGGTGCGCGTCTTGCCGTCCGGGCTGATGAAAACCATCTTGGGCATAGGGAAAACTCCAGAATATCGGACGGAGGCTTAGCCCGCCTGCAGGCGGGTTTCAAGCCGCGAGACTTCGACTCCCGACAGGGCGGATCGAATATTGCGGTCCATGCGGCGTTCGGCGAAAGGCCGGCCCACGGCTTCGAGCGCTTCTGTCGCAGCGACCACCGCCTCGCGGTCGTCGGTCGCCATGGCTTCCTCGAGGCCGAGCTTGGCATTTTCGAGCGCGATCCGCTCGTCCTCGGACAGGAGATCGCCGTCGACCGCCAGGGCGGAATCGAGCGCCAGCATCAGGCGCCGGCCGTCGACCCGCGCCTCCGCCAGCAGGCGTACGGTGACGTCGGCCCGGGCATTCTCGAAGGACGCCTGCAGCATCGCGGCCATTTCCTCGTCGGAAAGACCATAGGACGGCTTCACCTCGACATGGGCCTCCGTGCCGGTCAGCGCTTCCTTGGCGGTCACGGTCAGCAGCCCGTCGGCATCGACGGTGAAGGTGACGCGGATGCGCGCGGCGCCGGCCACCATGGCCGGGATGCCGGCCAGCACGAAGCGGGCGAGCGAACGGTTCTGCTCGACCATTTCGCGCTCGCCCTGGACGACGTGGATCGCCATCGCCGTCTGGCCGTCCTGATAGGTGGTGAAATCCTGGGCGCGGCTGACCGGAATCGGCGTATTGCGCGGGATCACCTTCTCGACCAGGCCGCCCATGGTCTCCAGCCCGAGCGAGAGCGGCACGACGTCGAGCAGCAGCGTGTCGGAACCGCGGGTCAGCGCTTCGGCCTGAAGGGCGGCGCCCAGCGCCACCACTTCGTCGGGATCGATATCGGCCAGGGGCTCGCGCCCGAACAGGCCGGCCACTTCGGCGCGGACCAGCGGCACCCGGGTGGAACCGCCGACCAGCACGACGCCGGCAAGGGCCGGAGCCTCGACCGCCGCATCCGTCAGGACGGCGCGGCAGGCTTCGATGGTGCGCGCCACCAGGGGGGCGATCAGGGCATCGAAACGCGCCCGGGTCATCTCGTGGCGGGTCGCCTTGCCGCCGAAATCGAGGTCGACCGTGGTCGCCTCCGTGTCGGTCAAGGCTTCCTTGGCGCGGCGGGCGACGGCCAGCACCGGCTTCACATCGGAAGCCGCGATGGCATCGCCGCGCTCGTCGATCAGGGCCTGCGCCAGCAGGCGGTCGAAATCGTCGCCGCCCAGCGCCGCGTCGCCACCCGTGGCGAGGACCTGGAAGACGCCCTTTTCGAGCTTCAGGAGCGAGATGTCGAAGGTGCCGCCGCCCAGGTCGTAGACGGCATAGAGGCCTTCGGCCGCGCGGTCCAACCCATAGGCGAGCGCCGCCGCGGTCGGCTCGTTCACCAGGCGCAGCACTTCGAGCCCGGCGAGACGCGCGGCATCCCGCGTCGCCGTGCGGGCGGCATCGTCGAAATAGGCGGGCACGGTGATCACCGCCTGGTCGACCGTCTTGCCCAGCACCCATTCGGCGCGCTGCTTCAGCGTGCGCAGGATCTCGGCCGAGACTTCGACCGGCGAGACGATGCGGCCGCAGACGTCGAGCTTCACCATGCCGCCGGCGCCCGGCTTGTGGATCTTCTGGGCGAGCTGGCCGCCGAGACTGGCGACGTCGCCGGTGCCGCGGCCCATCAGGCGCTTCACGCTGGCGACCACGCGGTCCGGCTCCGCCTCCAGGATGCGGGTGGCGACCCGCCCCACCACCGGCTCGTCCTCGCCGTCGAGATAGGCCACCACGGAGGGCACGATGCCGTCGCCCAGCGCATCGCGCAGGATTTCCGGCCGGCCGTCGGTCGAAATGGCGACCAGGGAATTCGTGGTGCCGAGGTCGATGCCCACCGCCGCACGGTCGGAATCGCCCGCGTGCGGCAGCGGCGTTTCGCCGGGTTCGTAGATGTCGAGCAGGGTCATGGCACCGCTTGTCCCGGCAGAAGCTTGCGGCGCAATTCGGCCCCGAGCTTGGTCAAATAGGAAAGGCGCAGCGCCTCGTTGGTGGCGCGGCCGAGGTCATGGGCCGCGAAAGCATCGCCGAGCCGGGCTTCGAGCGCCGCCGTGTCAGCCTGGACGCGGGCGGCAAGGGCGCGCAATTCGGCAGGTTCCGCCGCCTCTTCCAACGCTTCCCGCCACTCCATGGCTTCCATCAGCAGGGCCGGATCAGCGATCGTCCGCCCGTCGCCGCCGGGCAGCGGCCGGCCTTCGAGATCGAGCAGGTAGCGCGCCCTCGCGAGCGGGTCGCGCAGTGTCTCATAGGCTTCGTTGATCAGGGTGGCGTGCTGTAGGGAGAAAGTCTTTTCCTTGGCCCCGCGGCCGGCGAAACGATCCGGGTGGAAACGGCGCTGGGCCTGGAAGTAGGCGCGTTCCAGCGCCGCCAAGTCGATCGCGAAGGTGCGCGACAAGCCGAGGCGGGCGAAATGGTCGATCACACCCGGCGGCTGCAGCGACTTGCAGCCGCCGCAGATCGCATCCTGGATCTGGCCGCCGCAGGAGGTGCAGGAAACTGGTGGTGTTACGGAGACGGACATCAGAGCTGATCAACCCTCAATCGTGGAAGGACTCGCCGCAGCCGCAGCGGGCCTTCTCGTTCGGGTTGATGAAGACGAAGCCGGATTTCAGCTTGTCGGTCTCGAAATCCATCTTGGTGCCGATCAGGAACATCACCGCCTTGGGG
>NZ_JBAZKR010000199.1:0-3700 GCF_041650655.1 Zavarzinia sp. | reverse complement strand
CGAAACCCGTCTCGCCGAAGTATCGGAGAGGGTCGGGGCGGGTGACGGACGCTTCGCCCTCTGCTTCCTCGATCTCGACCGTTTCAAGATCCTGAACGACAGCGCCGGCCACGCCGCAGGCGACGCCCTGCTGGTCGAGGTCGCCGACTGCCTGCGCAGAGCGGCCCGCGAGGGCGACATGATCGCCCGCCTGGGCGGCGACGAATTCGCCCTTCTGCTGGCTGATTCCGACATCGAGCAGGCGGAAGGAATAGCGCGTCAGGTGGTCGCCGCCCTGGCCGCCATCGATTTCTGCTGGTCCGAACGCAACTACCGGGTCAGCGCCAGCATCGGCATCGCGGAAATTCCGGCGACGCCGATCCCGGTCGGGGAGCTGATGAGCCGTGCCGACGTCGCCTGCTATGCCGCCAAGGCCAGCGGGCGCAACCGGATCTCGGCCTATCGTCCGGACGAGAGCGACGCCAGGCGTTACCACCGCGACATCCAGGTCGCTTCGAGCATCCGCCCCGCCATCGCGGCCGACCGCTTCCGCCTGTTCGCCCAGCGCATCGAATTCCTGCAGCCGAAGTGTGCCGGCCGGCGTTACTATGAGATCCTGCTGCGGCTCGAGGACGAGCAGGGTCAGCTCATGCTGCCCGGCGCCTTCATCCCGGCGGCCGAACGCTATGACCTGATGGGCGAGATCGACCGCTGGGTGATCCGCAACACGCTGCGCCGGCTCGGCCGCATGACGGAAGGCATCGACCAGGACTGCGGCCTGGCCGTCAACCTCTCGGCCAATTCGCTCAACGATCCCGGGCTCTGGGACTTCGTCAGTGCGGAACTGGCGGCATCGGGCATGGCGCCGGGACGGCTGCATTTCGAGATCACCGAAACCGCCCTGATCGACAACCTGGACGCCGCCAGCGCCTTCGTCGCCGAAGCCCGCGCCGCCGGCTGCGGTGTGACGCTGGACGACTTCGGGGCCGGCCTCAGCTCCTTCTCCTACCTGCGGCAATTCCCGGTCGATCAGCTGAAGATCGACGGCAATTTCATCCGCCAGCTACGCCACAGCGCGGTCGATCGCGCCATCGTCGAATCGATCAACGACCTCGGGCACAAGTTCGGTGCCCGCACGATCGCCGAATTCGTCGAGGATCAGGAGACCCTGTGTATGTTGCGCGAGATTGGCGTCGACATGGCCCAGGGCTACACCGTGGCCCGGCCGCAACCGATCGAAGTCGTCTTCCCGGAATTGGCGCCCCAGGTCACGGCCTGAGGCACCGGCCGCGGATCAGCGGCGCCAGCCGCCGCCATAAGCGCCGCCGTAATAGCCGTAGGAACCGCCGTAGTAACCGCTGTCGTTGCGGTCGTGACCACCGTCGCGACCATGATGGTGGCGATGGTAGCCGTCGTCCCTGTAACCGTAGCGATCCGGATAGACGACGCAGCCGGCGAGCGAGGCCCCGAGCAGGGCCGCCAAGGCGAAGCCACCGATCCGACGCATCAATTTGCCGTAACTCATCGTTTCCCTCCTGGGACGGGCCGAACGCGCGGCCCATACAGAAGAAACACGGACCCGCGTCGCTAGTTGCAGGTCCGTGCCGAAGCACTCAGCGGCCGTTGCCGTCACCCTGCCAGGGTTGGCGATGCGAATTCGTGCCGGGCCACGGGACGCCGTCCTGGTCCTGGTCCTGATTCTGCTGTTGCTGCTGACGCCGCTGCTCTTCGCGTTGCCGCTGCTGCTCCTGGCGCTGCTGGTCCTGGCGCTGCTGATCCTGGTGCTGGCGTTGCTGGTCCTGCTGGCGCTGCTGTTCCTGGCGCTGGCGTTGCTGTTCCTGCTGGCGCTGCTGTTCCTGGCGCTGGCGTTGCTGTTCCTGCTGGCGCTGCTGCTCCTGGCGCTGGCGTTGGTCCTGTTGGCGCTGCCATTGCTCGCGCTGGCGCTGCTGATCCTGCTGGCGCTGCCATTCCTCGCGGCGCTGCTGCTCGCGCCATTGCTGCTGGCGCCAGTCTTCGTCGCGGCGGTCGTCGCGATAGACCGGCCCACCATAGCCGCCATAGCCACCGTTGCCATAGGTGTCGTAGCCGTCATAGCCGTCATAGGTTTCGACGCAGCCCGCCAGCGAGCCGGCGAGAACCAGAGCCAGGGCGGTACCCGAAACCAAATGGCGCCAATTGCGCGTCATGACAGACCCCATGAGATCGTTCCCGGGACACAACGGTCCCGCAATAGATCAATGCAGACGGAGCCCGGCGGTTGCCGAAAAAGAAACGGGGCCGGCTGGCGCCGACCCCGTCCCTCGAACCGAATGTCCGGCTGGATCAGAAGTCCATGCCGCCCATGCCGCCCATGTCGCCGCCCGGCATCGGGGGCGCCTTCTTCTCGGGCTTCTCGGCGATCATCGCTTCCGTGGTGATCAGCAGGCCGGCGACCGAAGCCGCATCCTGCAGGGCGCAACGCACGACCTTGGTCGGGTCGATGATGCCGGCCTTGACCATGTCGGTGAAGACGTCGTTCTGGGCGTCGTAGCCGAGCTTCGTGTCCTTGCCTTCCAGGAGCTTGCCCGAGATCACCGCGCCGTCCTTGCCGGCGTTCTCGGCGATCTGGCGCACCGGAGAGAGCAGGGCACGACGGATGATGTCGACGCCGTGGCGCTGGTCCTCGTTACCGACCGAGACCTTGTCCAGGACGCGCGAGGCATAGAGCAGGGCCGAGCCGCCGCCCGGGACGATGCCCTCTTCCACCGCGGCGCGGGTCGCATGAAGCGCGTCGTCGACGCGGTCCTTGCGCTCCTTCACCTCGACTTCGGTCGAGCCGCCGACCTTGATCACCGCGACGCCGCCGGCCAGCTTGGCCAGGCGTTCCTGCAGCTTCTCGCGGTCGTAGTCCGACGAGGTCTCTTCGATCTGGGCCTTGATCTGGCCGACGCGGGCCTGGATCTGGTCCTTCTTGCCGGTGCCGTCGACGAGGGTGGTGTTTTCCTTGTCGATGACGACCTTCTTGGCCTGGCCGAGCATCTTCAGGTTGACGTTCTCGAGCTTGATGCCCAGGTCTTCGGAGATCACCTGGCCACCCGTCAGGATGGCGATGTCTTCCAGCATGGCCTTGCGGCGGTCGCCGAAGCCCGGCGCCTTCACGGCCGCGACCTTGAGGCCGCCACGGAGCTTGTTGACGACGAGGGTGGCGAGAGCCTCACCTTCCACGTCTTCGGCGATGATCAGCAGCGGACGGCCCGACTGCACCACGGCTTCGAGCACTGGCAGCATGGCCTGCAGGCCCGAGAGCTTCTTCTCGTGCAGCAGGATGTAGGGGTTGTCCAGCTCGACCGTCATCTTCTCCGCGTTGGTCACGAAGTAGGGCGACAGGTAGCCGCGGTCGAACTGCATACCCTCGACGACGTCGAGTTCGGTGTCGAGGCCCTTGGCCTCTTCGACCGTGATCACGCCTTCCTTGCCGACCTTTTCCATGGCCTTGGCGATCATGTCGCCGATGGCCTTCTCGCCGTTGGCGGAGATGGTGCCGACCTGGGCGATCTCGGCCGAGCCGGAGATCTTCTTGGACTGCTTCTTCACGTCGGCGACGACGGCCTCGACCGCGAGGTCGATGCCGCGCTTCAGGTCCATCGGGTTCATGCCGGCGGCAACGCCCTTGCAGCCTTCGCGGACGATGGCGGCGGCGAGCACGGTCGCGGTGGTGGTGCCGTCACCGGCGATGTCGTTG
>NZ_JBAZKR010000198.1:0-3702 GCF_041650655.1 Zavarzinia sp. | reverse complement strand
GGAGCCGGAAACCCGCCTCTCCGCTTTTCCGGTTTTCAGGATCATCACACTCCGCAGAGGCCCTCGCACTCGTTGGGCCAGAGATCGAGCTGGCCGCGATCGGCATTGGTCGACAGGTCGACCTGGTCGAGCGGCACCGCGGAACGGTGGAGATAGACATCACCACGAATCCCCCGGAACCCGGTGCGAATGGAAGCGTCGACCGATACCGCGTCGGCCCAAGCCTCGGGATCGCGGTCGCGCATCCGCCGCCAGTGATCGTCGGAATGGAACGGGCAACCGATGCAGGCGCTCTTGGGTGGCAGGGGTAGTCGTGCCGATCCAGCCAGCGCAGGCAATCCTGGCGGGTCATGCCTTGCTCGATGAGCGGCCAGCGGTTGATCTGCCACGGCTCGAACGAAGGCTTCATGCGTAGTACCTCGTCGAGCGAGATCCCTATCCACTGTTCGGCGATGGGAGCCGTTGGCGAGCGCCGGCCGGCGATGCCGAGCAGCTCGCGGACCTTTCGGCGGATTGGCGCGATCTTGTAGTCGCCGGTGCATTGGCGGCGGATCATGCCGACCCCGACCCGTTCGGTCGGCACGATGCGGGAGCCGACGGCGACGAGATCACCGTTCTCGTCCTCGTCATAGACGGGCAGCTCCGCGCCTGCCGGCGTCACTGTGCGGGTGAAGGCCGGGATGGAGGCCCACCGCGCGCCGCGCGCGCCGGCGAGAAGGTCGGCGCGCAGGTCCCCGGCCGAGACGATATGGACGGGGAAGGGCAGGACGTTGGGCGATCGCAGCCAGGCGAGATGCTCATAGACGGCCCTCGGCTCCCAGCCGGTATCGGCGAAGATCGCGCAATCCGGCATGGGGCCGATCTCGCCATGCGCGGCCATCAGGGCGAGCGTGGTGGACTGGACGCCGGCGCCCAGGCTGAGAACACGCAGGCGGATGGACGCCTGCTGTTCGGGGGATGGCGCCAGTGCGGGGAAGACGGGGGCGTTCATCACGCCGCCTCCCGTTCGTCGTCGGTCATGCCGACATCCGCGCCCGGCAGGAAGCCAAGCAGCCAGTCGGCCGCCTTGCTGGCCTGGGATGCGGCGCGCACGATGGCGCGATTGTCCTCGCGCAGCACCTCGAGCCAGGAGCCGATGTAGTCGGCATGGCGGACGGTGGGCGTGATGCCGAGCGAGGCGCAGCAGAAAGCGGCGTTGATCTCGGCGACCAGCTCCTCGAAGGCGTATTTCTTCGAGCCGAAGCCGCCGGTGAGGTCACGGCCGAGCCGGGAGGTATGGCCGGTCGCGTGCCCCAGCTCGTGCAGGGCCGTGCGGTGCCAGTTGATCGGCTCGAAATACGCATGGGGCGGCGGCACCTGCACAAAGTCGTGCGCCGGGACATAGAAGGCGCGGTCGCCGCCGATACGGAAGTCGATGCCGGTCGCCCGGATCAGAGTCTCGACCCGCGGCTCGATGAGGCCGGGCGGAGGTGGTGGGGCCACAATGGCGACATCCTCCGGCAGCCCCTCGCATTGCGCCGCGTTGAACACCGTGAAGCGCTTGAGGAACGGGATCGCGGCGGCTTCTTCGCCGGTCTCGCGGGCGCGGCGCTTCTCGTCCTCCGGCGTGAAACGGTCGGCATAGACGACGGTGGTGCCGTGTTCGCCGCGGCGGACATTGCCGCCAAGCGACAGGGCCTGGCGGAAGGTGAGCCAGCTCTGGCCGGGAAAGCCGTGCTGGATCACCGCGCCCCAGAGGATCAGCACATTGATCCCCGAATAGTGCCGCCTGGTCGCGGCGTTTCTCGGCATGGCGAGGGGCGCCTTGACCGAGGCCGATCCCCAGGGCTGGACCCAGGGGAAGCGGCCTGCCTCCAGCTCGGCGATGATCTTGCTGGTGATGTCGTCGTAAAGGTTCGCCCGGCCGGAGCCGGCACGCCCGTTGCGGTCGTTCCTGAACATCGCGGTTCTCCGCGACGGGCGCCGGAGACCTCTTCTCCAGCCCTCAACCCGTCACGGAAATCCCGTCCGCACTCTCACTCTCCAGGGGGCGTTGCGGGGTTCTCCCCGCAGAAGGGGTCGGTCGAGACCCCGGCTCGGCCGCAGGGGAAGGCTTTCCCCCTATCCGGGCTTCCCTTGAAAACTGTCAGAAATTCGCGTATATTTCCGACAGGAGAAAGACGATGACACGGCTGACCGAACAGATTCTGGCACATGCGACGGGACTGCCCGAAGGCGCCCCCGTGTCCGCCAAGAGCCTGCTCCACCTCGGAAACCGGGCGGCTGTGGATCAGGCATTGTCGCGTCTGTCCGAGCGCGGGCAGCTCATCCGCGCCGGTCGTGGCGTCTATCTGCGTCCCATCGCCAGCCGGTTCGGCACGCGCGCACCTTCGGTCGAGCAGGCTGTCGAGGCCCTTGCGACCCAAAAGGGGGAGATCATCGTCTCGAACGGCGCCGCCGCGGCGAACGCCCTTGGCTTGACGACGCAGGTGCCCGTCCGCTCGGTCTATCTGACCTCCGGGCGCAGCCGGAAAATGCACCTCGGCAAGCAGGTCGTGGAATTGCGGCACGCGCCGCGCTGGCAACTGGCCTTGGCCAACCGCCCGGCGGGGGAGGCCGTGCGGGCGCTGGCCTGGCTCGGCCCCGAAAGGGCGGAGGCCGCGCTCACGACATTGAAGCGGAAGATGCCGCCCGGCGTGTTCGGCGAACTGGTCGCCGCCGCGCCGCAGCTTCCGACGTGGCTCGCGCAGAGCGTGGGAAGGGTGGCGTATGGCTGACATCTTCCTCCAGCTTTCGGCCGAGGATCGGCGCGATGCGTTGGGCGTCGCCGCCGACCGCTCGGGCCGTCCTACCCATCTTCTCGAAAAGGATGTGTGGGTGGTGTGGGCGCTGGCGACCCTCTACGCCGCGCCGCTCGGTGAACATCTGGTGTTCAAGGGCGGCACGTCGCTGTCGAAAGCCTATCAGGTCATCCGCCGGTTTTCGGAGGATGTGGATCTGACCTACGACATTCGGGCGATTGCGCCCGATCTGGTCGGGGACAATGGCGAGGGCCTGCCGAAAACCCGGAGCGAGGAAAAGCGCTGGTCCAGCGAGGTCCGCCGGCGGTTGCCGGTCTGGGTCGCGGAGGCCGTGCAGCCCGTGATCGCGACCGCGCTGGCCGCCGAAGGTCTGGCGGCGGTTATTCGTGTCGAGGATGACAAGCTCTTTATCGACTATGAGGCGACCGCGGCAGGGTCCGGCTATGTCGCGCCCAGCGTCATGCTGGAGTTCGGCGCCCGCTCGACGGGCGAACCGGCGAGCCTGCGCGACGTCGTCTGCGATGCGGCCGGTCTGATCGACGGGCTGGTATTCCCGACGGCGCGGCCGCGCGTCATGCACGCGGAGCGGACCTTTTGGGAGAAGGCGACCGCCATCCATGTCTTCTGCCTCCAGGAACGGCTGCGCGGCGACCGCTTCGCACGACACTGGCACGATGTTGTCCGGTTGGATGAAGCCGGCTTCGCGGAAGCTGCTTTCGCTGATCGCGAACTGGCCAACGCTGTCGCCCGCCACAAGTCGATGTTCTTCGCGGAGAAGGCCGCCGACCGCACGCCGATCCACTACGCAGCGGCCGTCAACGGCGGCTTGCAGCTCGTGCCGGCCGGCGATGGCGCGAAGGCGCTGAAGGACGACTATGCCCGCATGGTCGAGGATGGGCTGCTCTTCGATGACGCGGAGCCG
>NZ_JBAZKR010000197.1:0-3707 GCF_041650655.1 Zavarzinia sp. | reverse complement strand
AGGTCTCCGGCAGGGAGGCGGTGCCCGGCGCCGCACCGGCGGGTGCATAGGCGGTCGTCGCGGGTGTCGACGGCAGCAGGGCGACGGCCCCGGCGATCACCGCGGCGGCTGCTCCGGCGGCGAGCCAGAGCCGGACGGGCGGGCGCCGGCGCTCCGTCGCGAGGCCGAGGCGTGCCAGCATCGCGTCGTCGACCGGCAGGGGCGGCGTCTTGGCGCGCGCATCGGCCAACCGGCGATCGACGGCGACGAAGCGGTCGTAGAGGTGAAGCACCGGCTGGTCCTGGCGGAGCAGGTCGCGCAGGCCCTCGACCTCGCCGTTCTCCACCGCCAGAGTGGCGACGAGCCCGATCAGCTCGTCCCGGTTTTCCGCAGTCTCAGGCATGAGCGACCTCCAATCCGATGGCGTCGGCCAGGGCGAGCTTGGCCCGCGCCAGGCGCGAGCGCACGGTGCCGGCGGGAATGTCGAGCACGGTGGCAGCCTCGTCCGACGTCAGGTCTTCGATACAGCACAGCATGATGATCTCCCGATGCATCGGTTGCAGGCGGCCGATATGGCGCCAGATGTCGTCGAAGCGGAGGTCGGTGGCGCCGGCCGTGGCCGCTTCGTCCCCCATCGTGTCGTCGTCCAGCGGCAGGGCGAAGGCAAAGTGCCGCTTCCTGCGCCGGACGATGTCGATCCAGCAATTGCGCAGCACGGCATAGCACCAGGCCCGCCCGATCTCGGCCGCCGGCACCCGTTGCAGGTGGCGCAGCATCTTTTCGCAGGCTTCCTGCAACAGGTCGTCGCCATCGGCCGCGGTGCCCGCCAGCCGGTGGGCATAGCGGCGCAGGGTCGGCAGGTGGCTCGTCACTACGGCGCTGTTCAGGCCCGGCACGTCGTCTTTCCCGGTTCTTCGTCCTTCAGGAAACGTCGCCGGGGCCGATTACGTCCATCGCCCCGAAAAAATATTTTTCCGGCGTCGCAGGGACGGTTTCGCCACCCGCCGTCGTCTCCTGTTCGGCACTTCGATGCCGGACGAAAACGGGACGACCCAGATGAACAACAGCAAACTCTTGATTTCCTCGGCGGCGGCGCTGGTGCTGGTGCTAGCCGCACCGCTCGCCCTGCCCGGCAGTGTCCGCCATCTCCTGGCCGGTGACGCCTTCGCGGAAGGTGGTGAAGGCGGCGAGGGCGGCCACGGTGGCGAGGGCGGCCACGGTGGCGAAGGCGGCCATGGCGGCGAAGGTGGCTCCGGCGGCGAGGGCGGCAGCGGCGGCGAAGGTGGCTCCGGTGGGGAAGCCGGCGGTCACGACGGCGCCGGCCATGACGGCGCCGGTCACGACGGTGGTGGCGCCGGCGCCGAAGCCGGCGACGACCGGGGCGGTGCCGAAGCCGGTGATGACCGGGGCGGTGCCGAAGCTGGTGACGACAAGGGCGGTGCCGAGGCCGGTGATGACCGGGGCGGTGCCGAGGCCGGTGACGACAAGGGTGGTGCCGACGCGGGCGACGACAAGGGCAGCACGACGGGTGCGCCCGCAGTGGTGGCTCCTGTCCCCTGACGGCCGTGTCTTTCCCGTGGCGGGGCAGGCTGCCGCCACGGGAAAGGCGGAGGCTATTCCGACTTGATCTTCACATAGGTGCCCGGCGCGTCGTCGAGGACGCGGAGCTTGCCGTCGCCCGGCACGCGGGCCGGCACCTTGGCGCCCGACTTCTTGGACATCCACTCGTCCCAGTCCGGCCACCAGGAGCCCGGGGTCTCCTTCGCCTTGGACAGCCAATCCTCGAAGGAGGCGGCGCCGGTCAGGTCGTCGTTGGTCCAATATTGGTATTTCTTGGCCTCGGGCGGATTGATGACGCCGGCGATATGGCCGGAGCCGGCCAGGATCAGGCGCACCGGCGTCTTGAAGATGCGGGCGCCGCGGAACACCGAACGGGCCGGGGCGATATGGTCTTCCCGGCTGGCCACGAAATAGAGCGGCACCTTCACCTTGTTCAGGAAGATCGACACGCCGTTCAGGGTGATGCCGCCCGGCTGCGACAGCAGGTTCTTCTGGTAGCATTCGCGCAGATAGAACATGTGCATGGCGATCGGCATCCGCGTCGCGTCCTGGTTCCAATACAGGAGGTCGAAGGGGAAGGGATCGCGGCCGAGCAAGTAGTTGTTCACGACGAAGGACCAGATCAGGTCGTTCGCGCGCAGCATGTTGAAGGTGGTCGCCATGTCGCCGCCTTCGAGATAGCCCTTCTCGGACATGCGGCCGGCGAGGAATTCGAGCTGATCCTCGTCGATGAAGATCGACAGCTCGCCCGCTTCGGCGAAATCGACCTGGGCGGCGAAGAAGGTGCAGGCGGCGATCCGTTTGTCGCCGATCGTCTGCAGATAGGCGAGGGTAGCGGCCGTCAGGGTGCCGCCGATGCAATAGCCGATGGCATTCACCTGATGCTCGCCGGTCGCCTGCTCGACGGCGTCGAGGGCGGCCAGCACGCCCTGGTTCATGTAACCCTCGAAGCCGACCTGGGCCAGCTTGCTGTCCGGGTTGACCCAGGAGATCACGAAGACGGTGTAGCCGAGGCCGACCGCCCATTTGATGAAGGAGTTCTGCGGCTTCAGGTCGAGGATATAGTATTTGTTGATCCAGGGCGGCACGATCACCAGCGGCCGCTTGTAGACCTTCTCGGTCGTCGGCTCGTATTGGATCAGCTCGATCAACTCGTTGCGGAAGACGACCTTGCCCGGGGTCACGGCGATGTTACGGCCGACCTCGAAGGCGTTGGGGTCGGTCATGCGGATCGCCAGGCGTCCCTTGCCGCGCTCCAGGTCCTCGAGCACGTGGTCGAGCCCGCGCACCAGATTCTCGCCATTGGTCTCGATGGTGACGCGCAGCACCTCGGGATTGGTCAGGACGAAATTCGAGGGCGCGATCGCATCGACGAACTGGCGGGTGTAGAACTCGACCTTCTTCTTGGTCTTGGGATCCAGCCCCTCGACGTCGTGGACCGTGTTCTGCATCCAGCGCGCCGCCAGCAGATAGGCCTGCTTGATGAAATCGAAGGCCTGATTCTCTTCCCAGCTCTTGTCCTTGAAGCGCTTGTCACCCTTCAGGGGCGAAATCACCGGATCCGGCCGCTCGCCGAGCAAGCGCTTCGTGGTGCTCTGCACCAGATGGACGTAGTCCTTCCAGAGCTTCAACTGTGCATCGATCATCTGCGAGGGATTCGAGATAATCTTCGCCGTCAGATCGAGATAGGCGGAAGCCAGGTTCTGCGGGTCGAAATTCACGTTCTTGCGAACGATGTCCTGACGCTCCAGGAATTCCGCGACCAGCTTTCGGCAACGCTTGGCGATTTCCACCATATTGCGGGCGAGGGCGGTGGGATCGGGGATGGGCTGCTGGTCTTTGCCGTGTTGATCGGCCATGAACCATTCCTTATTCTGCGCGTGCGATGGGCGTGGGCTTCCTCGTGGAGGCGGAGTATATGAACTTCGCGCCATGCGTTAAAGTCGACGTCTGTCTAAAAATCATGCGCCCCGTGCGGGCCGTGTTGTCCGAGGTTCAAGCAATGGTCGCTAAGCTCGCTCAGGGCGGGGATATTTCGGTTCGCCTGGTGCCTTCGCTCGTGCTCGCCGTCGGTGTCGCTTCGGCGTCGCTGGGGGCTGTGCTGGCCGCGGGTGCCCTGACCGTGGCCCAGACCGCGACCGATTCGAACACGCCCTCGACCACGACGG
>NZ_JBAZKR010000196.1:0-3725 GCF_041650655.1 Zavarzinia sp. | reverse complement strand
GGGCCCGGCGGAAACTCGCTGCCGGCCGCGCTCCTCTACCCGTCGGATGGCGTGGCGGACGCTGACGACGAGCCGCAGGATATCCACAGTGGAACGACCGGGTGGTTCCAGCTAACGATCGCCGTGTGGCTCGACGGCGACGCCGAAATCTACGGCATCTGTTTCGATCCGCTGGCCGCCGTCACAATCACCGGCTGACGCAACCACACCCGTACTTGCAGCACTACACCGTTCGGCCGCACGGCCGTGACGTAGGAGTCATCCATGGGCTTCGGCATCCGAGATTGGGGCCTCATCCTCTCGCGTACCGCCGCGCAGGCGACCGGCACCGCCACCATCGCTCCCGCCACGCACGGCCTGCTGCGGACCCGGATCAAGCTCGAAGTGGACAGCTCCGCAGGCTGGTCCGGGACGCTGACGGTCACTCCGACCCGCCAGGGGACGCTCGCGGAGACGGCTACCACGGTGGTCGTCGGCGGGCTGACGGCGTCCGGGACAGGCGGGTACGCGGACATCGTGATCGACCACGCCGCATCGATCGTCGTTTCCGTCGCCGACAACGACAAGGTCATGCGCGTGTACGCTCGTTCCGTCGGGATCGCCGACGAAGGCGCGGTGCTGTAACCATGAGCCCGCCCCGCCTCCCCGCCGACACGCCCCAGACCGGGTGCGAGCACGGCCGGGCCACGCGCCAGCACGTTGATGAGGTGCTTGACCCGGCCGTCGCCGACCACGGAACCCGGCTGCGCGACCTGGAGCGCCTGGTGTGGAAACTAGCCGTAATCATCGGCCTGTTCTGCGCCCTCGGCTCTATCGTCGGCGGTGCCGTCGCGTCGCAGCTATTCCAGGGCCCGGCCCCGGCGGCGGCCGCTGTCGTGCGGGCCGACGTGCCGGACGCGAAGCCGGCCCCGGTGAAGCAGGCTGCCCCGGCCCCGGCCCCGCTCGTCCGTGCGTCCATCCTCGATGCCGGAGGTGCGCCATGATCGAGCCGATCGACCTCGCGGAGTACACGCGCCGCTCCCTGGCCGAGATGCGCGCCCTCCTCGACAAGCGCCCCGGCGGCCTCGCGAGCGCGATGGAGGAGCGGGTCGCAGTGTCGGTGCCGCCGGCCTGCGTCCTAGACTATCGCGATCGGCACAAGGGCAGCAAGCGCGGCGCCCGCCGGCCGTGGTCGCAGATCACGGGGATCACGCTTCATCAGACGGCGTGCCTCTACCTCCGCGACGAAGAGACGCGGCCCGCCAAGATCGACCGGGCCCGGGAGCGGGTAGCGAAGATCGGCGTTCACCTCGTCGCACTCCGGGACGGGTCGGTCGTCTGGTCCAACCCTCTCGACGTCTGCATGCCGCAGGCGCAGCGGTACTTCAACCGGACCGACATCGGGATCGAGATTGACGGCCACTACAGCGGGATCGAGGGCGACCCGCGGACCTTTTGGAAGCCGCTGCTGCGCCCCTTCCGCAAGCCGCTCGGGCTCTCCGCGGCGCAGGTCTCGGGCGTGCTCGCGGCGTGTGACTGGCTCGTCGCCGAGGTCGCGGCGCACGGCGGCCGGATCCGCTACGTCCACGCCCACCGGCAGACCAGCAAGAGCCGTACCAGCGACCCGGGCGAGCTGCTGTGGAAGGCCGTGGCGCTGCCGCTCCGGGAGCGCCACGGGCTCTCCGATGGCGGCGACGGCTGGTACGTACCGGCGAAGCTGCAGCGCATGGGCGATTGCTGGGCCGACAAGGGCCCGGGGCGGCCCATCCCGCGCGAGTGGGATCCGCGGCGAACGGTGGCCTACCGGGACCAGCCGACGCATCCGCACGCGCAGGAGCCCGCCTGATGCCCGGCGCAAGGTGGCGCTCACCAGAGGAGACCGCCCGCATCCTCGCCGCGTACGACGCGACCTCGGGCAAGCGCCGGCTCATGGACGCGGCAGCCGCGCTCGGGTGCCACCGCTCGACCGTAGCGCGCGTCGTAGCGGAGCGGGCGGGGAGACGACGCAAGGACGTGGGCGGGGCGGCGCGGGACGGCAAAGGTCCCGGACCGGGACAGCAATCTGCGCGGTCGGCGGAGGTCGGGCGCGAGGGGGAGACGGCGCCGGCCGAGGTGACGATCGCCGACGGGACGGTCACGGCGACCGACCGCCTCTACTCGCTCGACGATCTGCTCCGCTTCGGCGCCGCGGACCTGTCGCGCTTCTATGTGGTCTCGCACCGCTTCGGCTGGTACGGCCCGACGCGCAACCCGTCCGTGGAGAACCTCGTCGGCTTGCGGCCGCTCCCGGGCTTCATGCTCCCGGACGCGGCCCCACCCGCGATCCGTCGCTTGCCGGCCCCGCCGAAGGGGCACGGCGCGCCGCGGGTGACGGTGGCCTTCGGGGATACCCACTTCGGCGCGTCGCGCGACCCGTGGACGAGCGAGGTCATCCCGTACCACGACGAACACGCCCTAGACTGCGCGCTGCAACTCGTCGAGCACTTGGCGCCAGACGCGATCGTATTCCTCGGCGACGGGTTGGATCTGCCCGAGTTCTCGACGAAGTACGACCGCGACCCGGAGCAGGAGTACACGACCGGGATCGCCGTCGAGGCCGCGCGCGCGTGGCTTCAGGCGCTCCGGCGAACCGCGCGCCACGCCGCGATCTACTGGACCGAGGGCAACCACGACCGGCGGATCCGGGACTACATGCGCAAGGTCGCGAAGGCGGCGGCCGTCCTGCGCAACCCGGACGGCGCGCACTCCGTCGATCTGCCGCGGCTGCTCGGGCTGGCGGATCTCGACGTCGAGTTCGTGCCGGCCGATCGGGACGTCCGGATCGATGACGTACGCTACGTCCACGGCGACAACCGGGAGTGGGCCGACCTTGGCGCGGTGAAGTCCCGCGGCGGGGCGACGGCGGCCGAGATGCTCAAGGCCGCGACGGAATGCACCGTCTACGGCCACACACATAAGGCCGAGCTGGGCGCGCGGCGGCTCCACGTCGGCGGAGGGTACCGCCGGATCTGGGTCGCGTCCCCGGGCGGCCTGATGCGCCCCGACGGCGTGCTGCCGGGCGAGCGGCCCGACGAGGATCGGACGCAGGGCGCGGCCGTGGTGACCTCGTGGCCGGACGGGCGGGCGTCTCTGCAACTGGCCGAGATCGACGGCGGCGTGCTGACGCTGGGCCAACGGCGGTGGGCGAGCCGCGTCGATAGCTGCGCGTCGCAGGCCGCGGCGTGAGCGACAACAGGCGTTTCAACGCGCCGGTGAAAACCCAAGTTCGGCACCGAACTTGGGATAGCGTCCCGGAAGCGTCCGCACTTGATCGTGAGTGCCGACCGAAAGGAAACGCCCGGCCCCTTTCGGAGCCGGGCGTCGGTCCCGGGATGCTATCCCGGGAGGGGAGAGTGGGTCGGGCATGGATTCGGACCAGCGCAGCGCCGGAGCGCGCCGGATTTACAGTCCGGCCCCTTTGACCGCTTGGGTACCGACCCATGATGCCCGCTGCCGCCCGTCCCCGGCCTGACTCTCCCCGCGCGGGGACACTGGCGCGGGGACGGGACGGCATCTATCGCGGCGGTCCCATACGGGCGTAGGGACCGGGCCCAGCCGGCCCAGCCTACAAGCCCGGGGCATGGTCGACGCGCCCTGGGCCACATAGTAAGGCCAGCCATGCGGGCCACTGGATAGCGTAGCACACCGCGGCCTCGCGCCGCAAGGGAGGTAGACGTGGCAGAGTTGAAGATCGGCCGGGAGACGGC
>NZ_JBAZKR010000195.1:0-3753 GCF_041650655.1 Zavarzinia sp. | reverse complement strand
GAGCCTTGGCAGCGGCGGCGGAATCAAGGCCGTGCTGGCGGGGGCCATCGAGGTCGGCGTTTCCTCCCGTCCCCTGAAAGAGGGGGAACGGGGAGCCGGCGCCATCGAGACCGAGTACGGGCGCA
This sequence comes from Zavarzinia sp., assembly GCF_041650655.1. Lineage (GTDB taxonomy): Bacteria > Pseudomonadota > Alphaproteobacteria > Zavarziniales > Zavarziniaceae > Zavarzinia. The sequence goes on along the minus strand of NZ_JBAZKR010000195.1, from coordinate 3,628 downwards.
CGCCGTTCGTGTTCGCCACCGCGGCCTCGAGGCCGGACCCCGGCCTGGGCCTGAAGGACCTCGCCGACATCTACGCGGGAAGGAGGGACCGGTGGCCGGACGGCACCCGCATCCGCCTGGTGCTTCGACCGGTCGGCGACTCCGACAGCGACATGATCAAGGACATGTCGCCCGCCTTGCGGGAGGCGCTCGGCGAGGCCGAGAAGCGCAAGGGAACCGCCTTCGCGGTGACCGACCAGGACGCCGCCGACAGCCTGGAAAAGATCCCGGGCGCGCTGGGCCCGACCACGCTGGCCCAGATCCTCGCCGAGGGGCGCGCCTTGAAGGCGCTCCGTCTCGATGGCGTCGAGCCGAGCGTCGATGCACTGGCCAGCGGACGCTATACCCACCACAAGCGGCTCTTCCTCGTGACCACCGCCAGGTCGACTCCGATGGCGAGCGAGTTCGTCGCCTTCGTGAAGTCGGCCAATGGCCGCGCGATCCTGGCCCGGACTGGTCACTGGGTGAAGTAATTGCGTTCCGCCGGAACCATCGGAACGCCGGTCGCCGCCGCGAGCCGCTCCCGCCTGGTCTTCGTCCTGGCCTGGGCGGTGTCGGTCTCCATCGCGCTCGCCCTGCCGGTGACCTATTTCGGCATCGGCTACGCCGCGCTGGTGTCCGCCTTGCGGACGAAAGCCGAGGTCAAGGCGGAAATGATCAACGAGCTGGTCAGCCACTCGCCGGACCTGTGGCGGTTCCAGGGGCACCGCCTGAAGGAGATCCTCGTTCGTTTCCCGCTGGATCCGGAACAGGATGCGGCGCAAATCGTCGATGCCTCCGGGGTCGTCGTGGCTGAAACCGATCACCTGGTGGCAGCGCCCGCCGCGGCGCACGCCGTCGCGCTGCACGATTCCGGCGAGGTGGTGGGGCAGGTCGTGCTTCGCAAGTCCCTTCGCGGCGTTCTCGCCTTCACCGCGCTGGCGGGATTGCTCGGATTGCTCCTGGCGGGCACGGTCCTTGGCACGGTCCGGGCGCTGCGCATCCGCGAGCGCCGGGCCGCCGATGCGCTTTTCGAGGACCAGGAGCGCGCCCGCGTGACGCTCCATTGCATCGGCGATGCGGTCATCACGATCGATCGCCAGGAGACGATCGAGTACCTCAACCCCGTGGCCGAGGCGCTGACCGGCTGGACGCTCGCCGAGGCCGCCGGGCAGCCGCTGGCGAGCGTGCTGCGCCTGATCGACGAGGACACGATGGAGCCCGTGCAGAACCCGATGGCGCAGGCATTGCGCGACGGCAAGGCCGGTTCGCTCGCTCCCCACGTGTCCCTGTTGCGGCGCGACGGCAGCGCGGTGGCCATCGACGACAGCGCCGCGCCCATCCACGACCGCGACGGCAAGGCGATCGGCGGCGTGCTCGTCTTCCACGACGTGACCGCGGCGCGCAGCATGACGCAGCGCATCACCTGGGCCGCGACCCACGATTCCCTGACGGGGCTCGTCAACCGCCGGGAGTTCGAGAGCCGCGTGGACGCGGCGCTGGCGAGCGCCCGCGGCTCCGCGATCACCCATGCCCTTTGCTACATGGACCTCGACCAGTTCAAGGTCGTGAACGACACCGCCGGCCACGCCGCCGGCGACGCGCTGCTGAAGGAGCTTTCCCTCCTGCTGCTCGACAGGCTGCGCAAGTCCGACACGCTGGCGCGGCTGGGCGGCGACGAGTTCGGCGTCCTTCTCGAAGGATGCCCCTTCGAGCGCGCCGAGCTGATCGCCGCGGACCTGCTCGCCGCGGTGCGCGACCTGCGGTTCAGCTGGGAGTCGAAGTCGTTCGCCGTCGGCGTGAGCATCGGCCTGGTTCCGATCACGAGCGAGAGCGCGAGCCGGACGGACATCTTCGCCGCCGCCGACTCCGCCTGCTACTCGGCCAAGGAGCAGGGACGAAATCGCGTCTGCACCTTCCGCAGCGCCGGCGTCGAGCTCGCCGATCGCCGCCGCGACATGAATTGGGCCGGGCGGATCGGCAGCGCCCTCCAGGAGGACCGGTTCGTGCTCTATTACCAGCCGTACCGGGCCCTCGCCAAGGAGGGCGAAAGCGGCAACCACATCGAGATCCTCCTGCGCCTGGTCGACGAGGAGGGCAATCTCGTCCTTCCGGGAAGCTTCATCCCCGCCGCGGAGCGATACAACCTGATGCCGTCGATCGACCGGTGGGTGATCCGGGCTACTTTTTCCCGATACCACGAGCTGGTCGCCTGCCTGGGCGCGCCCCTGACCTGCGCCGTGAACCTCTCCGGCACCTCCCTCGGCGACGAGGACCTTGCGCAGTACATCGGCGAACAGGCGCGGCTATTCGCCATCGGGCCGGGCGCGATCTGCTTCGAGATCACCGAGACGGCGGCGATCAACGACCTGCGGCGCGCGACGCGATTCATCAAGGCGGTCAAGGAGCTCGGGTTCCTTTTCGCCCTCGACGACTTCGGCAGCGGAAGCAGCTCCTTCGGCTACCTCAAGAACCTGCCGGTGGACTTCCTGAAGATCGACGGCGCATTCGTGCAGGACATCGCCACGGATCCCCTGGACCGCGCCATGGCGGAGACCATCAACCGCATCGGCCACCTGATGGGCCTGAAGACGATCGGCGAGTTCGCCGAAACGGATGGGGTGATCGAGGAACTGCGGGCGATGGGCGTCGACTACGCCCAGGGCTACGGGATCCAGGTGCCGCAGCCGCTCCCGGTGGCCGCCGGAATCAGTTGACCGTCACGGGAGGCACCCGCCGCAGGACGAGCGATGGCCCCTCCTGCAGGTGCTCGGCGAAGCGGATGTTGCGGCGGACGGCCTCCATGTAGAGGTTCTCGCCGCCGAAGTGCTCCCGCGCGTACTGGTACGTGCCGCCGAGATCGTGGTCCAGGCGCTTCGCCGCGGACACGAAGAAGCCCGGCGTCTTGCGGATGAGGTCCTCGGCGGAGGCGAAGACGGTCACCTCTCCCGTGCCGGTCATGCGCCGCGCGATGCCGCCATCGACGAATTCCGGATAGAGCCGGTCATGGCATTTCTCGAGGTAGCAGCGGTCGGACATCTGGGCAATGATGTCCGCGGAACCCAGCAGGCTGCCCAGCAGGCGAAGCGACGGCTCCGGCAGACGGATCGTCGCGACGGCGCGCTCGTAGCTGGTGAAGTGCAGGATCGGCGCCGCCACGGCCACGAATTCGCCCATCCCGATCGTCGGCAGGTACTCGCGCAGGAAACGGCCGCCGCGCGAGACGTGCGTGCGCGTGTATTCCGCGCCGCGGCGGTGCCGGCGGTCGCCGCGGCGGCGCAGGTAGCCCACGTCGTGGAAGAGCGCGCAGACGATGCCCAGCGAGAAGAGCCTCTCGCCGATGGCCGGCGAGTCGACGCGGGACCGCTCGTAGCCGTCGAGGAGCCGGGCCATGGCGAGCGATACCTCCAGGACGTGCTGCAGGTCGTGGTAGGCGGTATCGCACTTCCCGTAGGCGGCATTTTCGCCGCGGTAGAGCGCGGCCGCGTCGTCGAAGGCCTGGAGGAATGCGGGGATTGGGGATTGCGGGTAGAGGCCGCGGTGGATCCGGCCGACTTCAAGCTTCACGCAGACCGGGTCCGTGGTGTTGATCCGGTTGCTGACGTCGAAT
>NZ_JBAZKR010000194.1:0-3805 GCF_041650655.1 Zavarzinia sp. | reverse complement strand
CACGTTGAAAGTGTGGCTCGGCGGCGGCAGGCTGCAGGTGATCGTGGTGCCGCCGCGCCGGGTCATCTTGTAGGCGGCGTCGAGCGCCTGCACCGAGCTGGCCGCTTCGATGGCGACATCGGCGCCGCCATTGGTCGCCGCCTTGATCTGCGCGATCAGATCGGGATCGTCGGCACGGAAGGCTTGCGTTGCGCCCAGCGCCAAGGCGGTTTCGAGTTTTGCCGGCAGGGTATCGACGGCGATGACCTGCCGCGCGCCGGCCGCCAGCGCGCCGAGCACGGCGGACAGGCCGACGCCGCCCAGACCGACGACGGCAACGGTCTGCCCGAGGCGAATCTGCGCCGAGTTGATCGCCGCGCCGACGCCGGTCAGCACCGCGCAGCCGAAGATCGCCGCGACGTCCGGCGCCAGGTCGGGAATCACCTTGACCAGGCTACCGCGATTGCACACCGCATATTCGGCGAAACAGGAAACGCCGACCTGATGATTCAGCGGCGTGCCGTCGCGGCGCGACAAATGGCGATGGCCGCCGACCATGGTGCCGGCGGTGTTCGCCGCGGCACCGGGCTCGCAGAGCGCGGGGCGGCCTTCGAGGCAGGGCAGGCAGTGGCCGCAACTGGGGACGAATACCAGCGCCACGCTGTCGCCGCGCGCCAGGTCGGTGACGCCCGGCCCGGTCGCCTCGACGATACCGGCGGCTTCATGGCCGAGCGCCATCGGCATCGGCCGCGGGCGGTCGCCGTTGATGATCGACAGGTCGGAATGGCACAGGCCGGCGGCCGTGATCTTGACCAGCACTTCGTTCGGGCCGGGGCCGGCGAGATTCACGGTCTCGATCGCGATCGGCTTCGTCTGCGCATAGGGCAGCGGGGTATGCATCTGGCTGAGGACGGCGGCGCGGATTTGCATGAGAATTTCTGCCTTGCTTGGGTTTATCGCCATCAGTGTAGCGGATTAGATTTGCTCCCATGTCGGCTTCCCCCTATTCGTTTGCTGCCCTGCTGGCCAGTTCGACGCTGGTGCTGGGCGCGTGCGGTGTCCTGCCCTATGGCAAGCAGGGGCCGGCGCCCGTGGTTTCGGCAGTCGGCGCTGGCGCTGCGGTGGCCGACGCCGGTACCACCACGGGCATCAACGACAAGGCCAATGACGTGGTGCTGTTTGCGCTCGGACTGGTTGAGACCGGCTACCGTTTCGGCGGCAAGAACCCGGAGGCCGGGCTCGATTGCAGCGGCATGGTCAGCTACGTCTACCGGAAGTCGGTCGACATGCGGCTCGCCGGCTCGGCCGCCGATCTCGCCCGCCAGGGCAAGCCGGTGCCGGCATCGCAACTGCGCCCCGGCGATCTGGTGTTTTTCAACACCCGCAACAAGCCCTATTCGCACGTCGGCATCTACATCGGCGACGAGCGCTTCGTACATGCACCCAACAGCCGTGGCAAGGTGCGTACCGAGAGCCTGAAGAGCGGCTGGTTTGCCGCACGCTTCGAGGAAGGCCGGACTTATTTCGAATGAAAGCCGGCCGGTTGCGTGAAGTGCCCCGGCTACCCTGAACGGGGTAGTCAAAATACGCGCATCGAGGTATTCCCCCGGGGGCTGCGCCGCCGTATGCTTTGTTCCAATTGCATAGTAGTAGTGATTCTTCCTGAACCTCCTACTCCATCCTCGCGCAATGCGAGGTTTAGACCTCCGGCCCGAGCGATCCCGCCGGATTTTTTTTGCCGGCATGGGCGGTTCTTGAGGTCTTATCACGCCCGTATCCGCAGTGAACGGAGGCAAGCCATGACTACCTTGACCAAGCTCGCACTCGGCATGATGGGCGCCTTGCGGCCCAAGCCTGCCAGGGGCGACTCAGCCACTTCCATTTCGCTGCCGCCGCCCGAGACGAACGGTGGCCAGCCCCTGATGGAGGCACTTGCCAGCCGGCATTCGTCGCGTGAGTTTGCGCGCGAGTCGCTGTCCATGCCCTTGTTGTCGAATCTGCTGTGGGCAGCCTATGGCATCAACCGGGCCGGTGGCGGCCGCACAGCGCCGTCGGCGCTGAATGCGCAGGAGATCGAGGTGTTTGTCGCCTTGTCTTCCGGTGCCTATCGCTATGACGCGGCGGCAAATCAGCTTGATCTCGTCGCGGCGAGCGACTTGAGGAGCGTCACGGGTTACCAGGATTTCGTCGACGAGGCGCCGCTCGATCTCGTTTACGTCGCTGACCACACGCGGATGGGGCTGGTGCCGGTGGCCCAGCGCGAGTCCTATGCGTCGGCCGCTGCCGGCGCGATCGCGCAGAATGTCTACCTGTTCGCCGCCGGCAACGGACTGGCGACGGTGATTCGCGCCTGGATCGACCGCGCGGCGATCGCCGATGCACTCGGACTGACGCATGACCAGCAGGTATTGCTGTCGCAGACCGTGGGCTACCCCAAGCAGGCCGCATAGCGAGCTGCGGGCAGTTGGCGGCCTGCCGGATGCGTTTGACCTGGCTGCCGATACTGAAGATACTTGCCCTCATGCAGCCGACACCCCCTGACAGTTCTGCGAGCCACGCCTACCAGGCGGCCATCTTCGACTTCGAGGGCACGCTGGTCGACTTTCAGTGGCGGCTGGCGCCCGCCCAGGACGAGTTGCGTCGCGCGTTTACCGGGCTCGGATTTTCCGGCGACGAGTTTTCGCACGGCAATTACGCCACCATGTGGAATGCCGCAGCCGACCTGCGGCGATCACAGGGACGCATGGCGGAATTGCGTGAAGCGGTCTGTCCGATCTATGACCGGTGGGACGCCGATGCGCTGAGCCGATGGGCGCCGCGAACAGGGGCGGCTGAACTGCTGCGCCGATTGGCGACGACAGGCAGGCGGGTGGGGATGGTCAGCAACATCGGCCGCAAGGCGCTCACCGCGGCTTTGGACCGCTTTCAGTTCGCCGGATTGTTGCTGCCGGTGGTGAGCCGCGACGATGTGAGCTTCATGAAGCCCCGGGCCGAGGGCATCCTGCGGGTGCTCACGGACTGGCAGCTTGCGCCGGACGCGGTGCTCTTTGTCGGCGACAGCCGCGCCGACGTGCGTGGGGCGCGGGCCGCAGGTCTGCCCGTGGCGATCATTCGGGGCGGGGAGTGTGCCGAAACGGAATTCGCCGGCGATCCGCCCGACCACATGGTTTCGCACCTGGGCGAACTGATCGAACTGATCGCGGCCTGATTGCGGGCTTCATGTCTCTTCGCGGACATAGGACTCGTGCAGGTTGACCGGCTTCGCCGTCTTCTTGCGCAAGCGTATGTTGAGCATTTCGACCGCGACCGAGAAGGCCATCGCGAAGTAGATGTAGCCCTTGGGCACGTGGTGGCCAAAGCCATCGGCGATGAGCACGACACCGACGACGACGAGGAAGGACAATGCCAGCATCTTGATCGTCGGATGCTCCGAGACGAAGCGGCCGATGGCCGTGGCGAACATCATCATCATGCCCACGGAAGCGACCACCGCGGCAATCATCACCGCGACTTCGCTGACCATGCCGACTGCCGTGATGATCGAATCGAGCGAGAAGACGAGGTCGATCACCATGATCTGGCCGATGACGGCGGCGAAACTCGACGGCACGCTGCGAGACGCTTCGCCCTCCTCGCCTTCGAGCAGCTGATGCACCTCGCCGGTGCTCTTCCAGATCAGGAAGAGGCCGCCGGACAGCAAGATCAGGTCGCGTCCGGAGATGTCGTGGGCCAGTATCGTGAGCACCGGCTCGGTCAGGCTCACGATCCACGACAGCACCAGCAACAGCCCGATGCGCATGAACATCGCCAGGAACAGGCCCAGCCG
>NZ_JBAZKR010000193.1:0-3904 GCF_041650655.1 Zavarzinia sp. | reverse complement strand
CGCCTCCGCGCGGGCTTCCTCCTTTGTGAATCCGCAAAGCGTATCTGCGGGTGAGACGCGGTCCGTCTCGCTCGCGCCCGTTGCGAACACGCTCAACTCCGCAGGTTCCATGTGGCCGATGTGCGTGGAGAACTCGTGTTCCTGCGGCGCGGCGGGGAGACCGGCGAGGAAGCGGCTGGCGGCGAGCGCGGCGGTGCGGCCGGCGGCGAGGGCTCGAACGGCCATCTTCGCGGAGCCGGCTGGCCCGCCGGCCAGGAACACGTTGCGGCCGGGCTGTTCGCCCTGGGCCTTCGAGGCCGTGCCCGTCGCCACGATGATCGCATCAAAGCGGTCCTGGAGCTCGGCGGGGGAGTCGACACGGGTGCGCGGGCAGAATGCCGCGCCCATGCGCCGGATCACCGCGATGTTGTCGTCCAGCACGTTTCGCGGCAGGCGGCTTTCCGGGACGGCCTGGCGGAGCAGTCCACCGGGCCGGTCGTGCTCGTCGAACAGTGTGCACTCGTGTCCGTCGCGGAGCAGATAGAACGCGGCGGCCAGGCCGGCGGCCTCTGCGCCGACGATGCCCACGCTCTTGCCCGTCGCCGGCCGGCACGGCGGGACGACCGGACGCGGCAGTGCCGCTGCGGCGTCGGCGGCGTAGCGATGGAGAAGGCAGATGGAGACCGCATGGTCCTTGCCCGCGCGGCGGCAGGCTTTTTCGCACGGGGCGGGGCAGATGCGGCCGAGGACGCCGGGGAGCGCGATGCGGTCGCGGATCGTCTGTGTGGCGTCGCTGATCGCGCCGTCGGCGACCTGGCGGATGACGAGCGGGACGTTGAGGTGTGCGGGGCAGGCGGCCTGGCAGGGGGCGATGCAGTCGCCGAGGTGATCGCTGAGGAGCAGTTCGAGGGCGGTGCGGCGGGCGGCGCGGACCTCGTCGGTTTCGCTCTCGACGTGCATCCCATCGCGGACGGGCATCGCGCAGGACGGCACGAGCCGAGCGCCGCCGTCGACCTTGACCACGCAGACCATGCACGAGGTCTGCGGAGGCAGGTCTTCGAGGAAGCAGAGCGTCGGGATGTCGATCCCGGCGGCGCGCGCGGCGGCGAGGATGGTCGTGCCTGCGGGAACCTCGATGGAGCGGTTGTCGATCGTTATGCGTGGCATTGTGATGTCTCAGACAAGAAATGAACGTCGAACATCCGACATTACTCCACGACGACGGCCTTGGCGGGGCAGACGCTCCGGCACGTTCCGCAGCGGATGCACTTGTCCGCGTCGATCTCGTGCTTCTCATACGGCTTCCGCTCGATCGCATCAGCCGGGCAGTGCTGGGCGCAGAGTGTGCATCCCGTGCAGTCGTCGGTGATCCGGTAGCGGATGAGTTCGCGGCACCGGCCCGCGGGGCATCGGCCGGCAAGGTGTGCCTCGTACTCGCTGCGGAAGTACCGCAGGGTCGTCAGCACCGGGTTCGGAGCGGTCGCGCCAAGTCCGCAGAGGCTCCCGGCCTTCACAGCGCGGCCGAGCTGTTCGAGGCGGTCCAGGTCGCCGGCGCGTCCCTTGCCGGAGCAGATCCGGTCAAGGATGTCGAGCATACGCCGGGTGCCGACGCGGCAGAAGGAGCACTTGCCGCACGACTGGTCCTGGGTGAAGCGGAGGAAGTATCGTGCGACGTCGACCATGCAGTCGTCCGGACCGAGCACGACCAGCCCGCCGGAGCCCATGATCGCGCCCGCCGCGGTAAGCGCTTCGTAGTCGATCGGTGTGTCGGCAAGTTCGCGCGGGATGCAGCCTCCGGACGGCCCGCCGACCTGGACGGCCTTGAACTCGGGCGTGCCGCCGATCTCCTCGACGATCTCGCGGATCGTCATGCCCATCGGGACCTCGATGAGTCCGCCGCGTACGACCTTGCCGGCGAGGGCGAAGACCTTCGTGCCTTTGCTTCCGTCGGAGCCGAGTGCGGAGTAGGCGGCGGCGCCGTTGCGGATGATCCAGGGAACGGACGCGAAGGTCTCGACGTTGTTGATGAGGGTCGGCCGTCCGTGCAGGCCGTGTTCCGACGGATACGGCGGGCGAAGCCGCGGCGAGCCGCGCCGCCCTTCGAGAGCGGCGATGAGGGCCGTCTCCTCGCCGCAGACGAACGCGCCCGCGCCTTCGACGACGCGCAATCGCAGCGTGAACTTGCCGCTGACGCCTTCGTCCGCCGGAGCGGAACTTCGGCGTCCGCGAAGGCGGAAGAGGTTCTCCCCCAGGAAGCCGGCCGCCTCGCACCGCCCGATCGCCTCGCGGACTCGCCGCACGGCGAGCGGATATTCCGCGCGGATGTACAGCGTTCCCTCGTCCGCGCCGACCGCGAACGCCGCGATGGCCATGCCTTCGAGGACGCGGTACGGGTGTGATTCGAGGACCATCCGGTTCATGAACGCGCCGGGGTCGCCCTCGTCGCCGTTGCAGATGACGTGCCGCCTGGCGGCGGGCGCGGCGCGGACGATCTGCCACTTCAGCCCGGTCGGGAACCCGGCGCCGCCCCGTCCGCGCAGGCCGGAGTTGTTGATCTCGTCGATGACGGCGGCGGGGTCTGCGCGGTCGATGCATTGGCGGAGTGCGGCGAAGCCGTCGTGGCGAAGGTACTCGTCGAGGTCGAGCGGATCGAGTTGGCCTTCGTGCTCGGTGGCGATGTGCTTCTGCCGGCCGAGGAACGAGCAGACAGGGCCGTCGCGGGTGTCCAGCCCGTAGCGTGTGACCGGCGTCCACGTCCGGTCGGTGAGGAGGCGGTCGAGCGCGCCGGACAGTGCGACGCGGGCGCGGCGGACCGGGCCGCGCGCCGGGAAATGGCGGCGGACGATCTGCGGGGCGTCGTCGGCGCGGATTCCGGCGTAGCGGTGCGAAGTGCCGTCCGGCAGGGCGACCTCGACGAGCGGCGCACGATGGCACATGCCGACGCAGCCGACGCGCTTGACGACGGCCGGTGCGTGCAGTTGACGCACGGCGTCGGCCAGGGCGTCGAAGACGTCCCGGCTGCCTGCGGCGACGCAGCAGGACCCGAGGCCGATGCGGATCTCCGCGAGGCCGCCGGTTCGCCCGGCTTCGGTGCCGCTTGGCTCGAGAACACCGCACGCCCGGAGTTCGAGGAAGTCGCGGATCGACGCGGCGACGGTGTCGGGCGCGAGGTGGCCGTACGTTACGCCGTCGATCTGCATCACGGGCGCGAGCGTGCAGCAGCCGAGGCAGGCGACCTTCTCGATCGTGAAGAGGCCGTCGGGGTCGGTGTCGCCCTCGGCCGGGATATCCAGGTGCCGGCGGACGGCGTCGGCGACGAACTCGGCGCCTTTGACGTGGCACGCGGTCCCGTGGCAGAGGCGGATGACGTGCCGTCCGGCGGGCCGGAGCCGGAAGGCCGAGTAGAAGGTGGTGATGCCGGCGATGTCGGCGGGGCGGATGTGCGTCAGCTCGCAGATTCGGCGCAGGGCGGGTTCGGGCAGGTAATGAAACTGTTGCTGGATCGCCTGGAGGATCGGCAGGACGTGTTCGGGGTCGGGGCCGATCTCGGCGACGACGCGATCGACGGTGGAGAGTTCCGAGTTTCGAGTTTCGAGTTCCGAGTTGTGGGTTTCGAGTTGACGGTGTAAGGATGGGGAAAAGGGGAAAAGGGAAAAAGGGAAAGGAAGTGTTTTGGGCCTTTGACCTTGAACGCCGCGCTCTGAACCGAGCGTGTCGGGGCTCTCGTTTCTGGTTTCGGGTTTCAGGTTGTTCACGGGCGGGACGCCCGTGCCACGGGCTGGTTTCTGGTTCATTGTGGGGCTCGAGGTGTTGCTGCGGCGGAGACGTCCGAGAACTTTGGACTTTGGACTTTGAACTTTGAACTCATTTCTTCGTTCCGATGCAGAAGAGGTGCTTCTCGCCGCGGATGTAAATGCGTCCGTCG
>NZ_JBAZKR010000192.1:0-3927 GCF_041650655.1 Zavarzinia sp. | reverse complement strand
TCGCCGCCTTCGCCATCATGGCGACGGCGCTGGCGCTCGCCCTGCCGGCCGCCCTGCTGGAGCATGATCTCGCCGTGCTGGGCCTGACGGGGGCCTGGTTCGCAGTCTATTTCATCGGCCGCTTCGCCGCCCTGCATTCGCCGCGCCTGGGGCTGAAGCGGAATTAGAGGTTCCGCGTGTGCATACGAGCAGTCGGCCCGGCTGGTCCAGGGCGGCGAAACGGAATAGTGCCGATCGCCGCCCCGGACGGGCTCGGGTCCCTCAGAACCTGATCTTCACGTTGGCCTGGACGCCGTGCTCCTGGGTCGCGGAGGAGACCTGACCGGAGTAGTTGACGCCGACCGAGATGCCGCCGATCAGGCGGAGGTCGACGCCGGCATCGAGGGCCATGGCGTCGCGGGCGACGGCGAGGCCGGACGAGGTGAAGCTGCTCGCCGGGTCGCTGCCGAAGTTTACGCTGACGTTCGGGTCGGTGTCGCCATAGGCGTGACGCCAGGCGACCGAGCCGCCGGCCGTGATCTTGCGGCCGCCCACGATGTCGCGGCTGCCGCCGACGCGGAGGCCGAGGGCGGTATAGGCGCTGCTGTAATCCTGGCCGTCCACGGTGAGGGCGGCGCTGCCGCCGCTCTCCGTGGCGCCGTCCGCGGAATAGTTCAGGTAGGAGAGGTCGCCGAAGGGCTCGGCGATCAGGTGGCGGGTCAGCTTGAAGCCATAGCCGATGTCGCCGAACACCTGGGCGGTGCGGGCGTCGAAGCTGGCGTTCAGGCGCTCCGTGGTCGCCGGCAGGGTGACCGTGCGGGTGGTGTCGACATTCTGCCAGCTATAGGCAGCACCAAAGCGGAGCCCGAGGCGGCCGAAGCGCTTGCCGCCGTAGAGCGCCAGCGAATAGCTGTTCACGTCGGCCGAGGCCGCGATCGCATCGGCGTCGGCCGAGACCTGGCCGATCCCGCCAGCCAGACCGATAGTCCAGCCGCCAGAGGTTTCGGTGTCGGCACCGAACAGCACACCGGCCGAGCTGCTGTCGGCTGCTGCGGCCTTGCTGTCGGCGTCGCGATGGCCCCAGGCGCCGTAAGCGGCGGTCCAGAAGGCGTTGTTGCGGTCGGGCTCCGCCTGTTCGGTGGTGCCGGCACTCGCGGTCGGCGAGGCGGCGCCGAAGGGGATCGCCGCGACCATGGCGTCGGCCGTGTCGAGCAATTGGTGCTGCAGGCGGCCGATCACCGCGGTCTGGATCTGGCGCGCCTCGTCGATCACGATGCCGGCCGCACTGGCGTAGATCTCGCCCGAGAGGGTGGCGAAGACCTTGGCGGCTTCCGCCATGTCGGCCTTCACCACGGCATCGTAGAGCGCGTTGCCGAGGCCCAGTTTCTCGAGCGCTTCGGCGGCGGCGCGGCCGTTCGGCGTGGTCGCGGCGCTGGCGAAGGCGGTGTCGTTGCGCGACAGGCTGACCGTCACCTTGTTCGGGTCGTAGGCCACCACTTCGTCCAGGAAGACATAATCGTCCGGCAGCACGTCGAAGCGGCCGCCGACGCCCTCGTTGGCGGTCAGGATGGTGTAACTGGTGCCGACCACCTCGAGCCCCTCGATGTCGAGCAGGGCGCCCGAGGCGATGGCGGCGGCGCCCGTGGCCTTCAACTGGTCATGCAGGCCGAGGCTGTCGAAATCGATCTTCAGGGTGGAACCGGCGGCGAGCTTGATGTCGCCGTTGACCGAGAGGCTGGCGGTGCCGGTCGTCGCGGCCGGATCGACGGTCGAGCCGCTGGCGGCGTCGATGCCGCCCACCGCGCCGTCGCCGGTCAGCAGGGTGCCGCTGGCGAGCCGCACGGTCGAACCCGCGATGCTGCCGGTGACCGAGAGCGTGCCGGCCTGGAGCATTGTGTCGCCGGTATAGCTGCTGGTGCCGGTGAATTCGAGCAGGCCGGAGCCCAGCTTGATCACCTCGCCGGTGCCGGAGATCGCGCGGCCGAAGGCGATGTCGTCGCTGCGCTCGAAGATCAGCGTGCCGTTGTCGGTGACGTCGCCCGCCAGGCTGGCGCCCGCACCGATGCGGAGGGCGCCGCCGTCGATCAGGGTGCCGCCGCTCTGGCCGAAGCTGCCGGAAAGGGTGAGCGTGCCGGCGCCGCGCACGATGACCGTGCCGGTACCGCCGACCAGGCCGGCGAAGGTACCGTCGGCCGCCTGTTCGAAGGCGAGCGCCGCATTGTCCAGGATAGTGCCGACGATGCTCTTGGTATCGCCGATCAGCGTGCCGGCCGCGATCGTGGTGCCGCCGGTATAGGTATTGGCGCCGGTCAGGCGCAGGATGCCGTCGCCGAGCTTCAGCAAGGCGCCGACCCCGCCGAGCGCCTGGCTCACGGTGAAGCTGGCGCCGGCATCGGCGACGTCGAAGCCGCCGCCCGCGTCGCCCAGCGTGATGCTGCGCGTGGTCGCGGTGAAATCGCTGCCGGCGATGCGCAGCACGCCGCCGTTCAGCGTGACACCGCCCGCGAGATCGCCCAGGGCCGAGTCCTGCGCCACTTCGAGCGTGCCGCCGGAGATCAGCGTGCCGCCGGCATAGGTGTTGATGCCTTCGAGCTTCAGCAGGCCGCCGTCGGTCTTGTTGATGCCGCCGCTGCCGGTGATGGGCGCCGCGATCAGCGCGGCGATGCCCGAATTCACCTGGATCTCGGCCGAGGTCGAGGTGACCAGGGCACCGTCCGCACCCGCTTCCAGGCGGTAGCCGTCGGCGACGAAGACGAGGCCGGAGAAGGCCTGCTGGCCGACCAGGGTGACGGTGCCGCCGGTTACTTCGAAGACTGCGCGCTTGCCCGCCCAGGGGGCGGTGACCGAGCCTTCGAGATTGGTCCAATTGGTATTGTCGGCGTTCCAGGTGCCGCTGCCGCCGTGGATCGTATCGTCCGCCGCAGTGGTCGAGCCGTTCCAGAAGGCGAGTTCGGGATCGAGGCCGTCGACCACCAGGCTGACCTGGCGCGCCGTCGCCGTGTCGATGCCGAGGGCGGCATAGGTCACATTGTCGGGCACGGTGCCATAGGCCAGCGTCTGGTCGTCCAGCGCACCCGAATAGGTGAACAGGCGATAGACGCCGGGCGCCAACTGGCCCGTGGTGGCATTCACGTTCAGGATGCCGTCGAGCGTGAGGTCGCCGTTCACCACGACATAATCGTTGATGCCGCCGCCGATCACCCCCGCCTGCGCCAGGTCGAAATTGACGATCGCGGCCGGCGCCAGGTTCAGGGTGCCGACCGTCAGCGTGCCGGCGGCACTGCCGCCGGGCGACAGGGTGGCGCCATTGGCGATGTTCACCGTGCCGTCGATCGTGCCCGTGCCGGCCAGCTCGGCGCCGCTGCCGACCGTAACGCCGCCGGTCGTATGGAGCGTGCCGTCGGCGATCAGGCTGCCGCCGGTGACCGAGACCGCGCCCGCGATCGTATCGATGCCGAGCAGGCGAAGCACGCCCGCCGTGCTGGTCAGGCTGCCGAAGCCGTTGTCGGCCGAGAGGGTGAGGGCGCCGCCGCCGTTCTTGGTGACCGAGCCGGTGCCGCCGATGGTGCCGGCGAAGACGCCGTCCAGCGCCTGCGCGAAGATCAGGGCGGCATTGTCGAGAATGTCGCCGGTCAGGCTGGTGCTGTCGCCGACCAGCGTGCCGGCCGAGATCGTGGTGCCGCCGGCGTAGCTGTTGGCCGCGGTCAGCATCAGGGTGCCGTCGCCGAGCTTGGTCAGGCCGCCGGGGCCGGTCAGCGCTTGGGTGAGGGTGAAGACATTGCCGGCATCGTCGATGTCGAAGCCGCCGCCGGCCGCGCCGAGCAGGACCTTGCGGCTGGTCCCGGTGAAGCCGGTGCCGAGCACGCGGAGCGTGCCGCCGTCGAGGGTGAGGTGGCCAGAAAGTGCGCCCAGCGCCGTGTCGCCCGCGACTTCGAGCACGCCGGCCTC
>NZ_JBAZKR010000191.1:0-3953 GCF_041650655.1 Zavarzinia sp. | reverse complement strand
TTTCTATCGCGCCCGAATTCCGATATTATCCCGCGCGCCGGCGTTGCCGGCCTCTAGTTTTCCCCGGGGGGATGTCCGAAATGTCCAATGAACTGACCATCAAGCGCGGCACCAAGACCGATCCGGCCGACGTCGCCAGCATCGACAAGAGCAAGCTCGGCATCCTGCTGGCCAAGCCGCCGCAGACCGATACCGAAGGCCAGGCCGCCTATAGCGGCTATACCCAGTGCCCCTGGTGCGGTCATGTCGGCTGGACCGTCGGTCTCGACACCAACTACTATGTCGACATCGTCTGCGGTGCCTGCGGCGGTTACTTCCGCGCCTGATCGGCCCGGAACAATCCCGAATTTCGGGGCGGGTGCCAGTCGGCGCCCGCCCTTTTTCATGGCATGTTGGGGCCGCGACAATTCCTTAGGGAGAAAAGGATCATGGTGAGGAAGCTCTGTCTCGTCGTTCTGTTCGGCCTGGTCGGCTTGACCGCCGCCTGCAACACGATCGAAGGGGCCGGCCGCGATATCCGCAATACGGGCGACGCCATTTCGGGCGGCGCCCGCGACGTGAAGAGCAAGCTCTGACCGCGATGCGGAAAAGAAGGGGCGCCGACACGGGCGCCCCTTCGCGTCACTCCGCCGGCTGAGGCGCCGGGGCCGCCGCCTTCCGCGAGAACAGGCTGCGGATCATGACGAAGAACACCGGCACGAAGAAGATGCCGAGCACGGTCGCCGCGATCATGCCGCCCATCACGCCGGTACCGATGGCGTTCTGCCCGCCGGAACCCGCGCCATTCGCCAGCACCAGCGGCGAGACGCCGAGGATGAAGGCGAGCGAGGTCATCAGGATCGGGCGCAGGCGCAGGCGCACGGCTTCCAGGGTCGCCGCCACGAGTTCCATGCCCTTCTCCTGCTGCTCCTTGGCGAATTCGACGATCAGGATCGCGTTCTTCGCCGACAGCCCGACCGTGGTCAGCAGCCCGACCTGGAAGAAGATGTCGTTGGAGAGGCCGCGCATGTTGGCCGCGAGCACGGCGCCGATGACGCCGAGCGGCACGACGAGAATGACCGAGAAGGGAATCGACCAGCTCTCGTAAAGCGCGGCGAGGCAGAGGAAGACGACGAGGATCGAGATCGCATAGAGCATCGGTGCCTGATCGCCCGAGGCGCGTTCCTGATCCGACAGGCCGGTCCATTCGTAGCCGACGCCGGGCGGCAGTTTCGCGATCAGCTCTTCCATTGCCAGCATGGCGTCACCCGACGACAGGCCGGGCGCGGCCGAGCCCTGGATCGAGAAGGACGGCTGGCCGTTGTAGCGCTCCAGCCGGGCCGGACCGAAGTCCCAGCGCGCGGTGGCGAAGGCCGAGAAGGGCACCATCTCGCCCTTGTCGTTGCGGACATGCCAACGGTTCAGGTCTTCCGGCGTCATGCGATAGGGCGCGTCGGACTGGACATAGACCTTCTTGATGCGGCCGCGGTCGACGAAATCGTTGACATAGCTGCCGCCCCAGGCGGTCGACAGGGTGGCGTTGATGTCGGCGATGGAAAGGCCGAGGCTGCCGGCCCGCACCACGTCGATGTCGATCCGGTACTGCGGCTCGTCCTCCTGGCCGTTCGGACGCACGCCGACGAGGCGCGGGTCCTGTCCGGCCATGCCCAGCAGCATGTTGCGCGCCATCAAGAGGCGGTCGTGGCCGATACCGCCGAGGTCCTTCAGCTGCAGGTCGAAACCCGAGGCATTGCCGAGTTCGATCACCGCCGGCGGCGCGAAGGCGAAGACCATGGCGTCCTTGATCGCCATGAAGGTGCCCATGGCCCGGCCCGCCACCGCCTGTACCGCGAGATCGGGACGCTGGCGCACGGCCCAGTCCTTCAGGCCGACGAAGGCGAGAGCGACATTCTGGCCGTTGCCGCCGAAGGAGAAGCCCTGGACGGTGAAGATGGAATTCACCGCCTCGCCCTGTTCGACCAGGAAGTGGTGCTCCATCTGCTTCACCACCTCCATGGTCCGCTCTTGCGTCGCGCCGACCGGCAGCTGGGCCTGGCCGAACAGGATCGCCTGATCCTCGTCCGGCAGGAACGAGGTGGGCAGGCGGACGAAGAGGAAGCCGAGGCCGACCACAATGGCGAGATAGACGACGAAGACCGCCGGTATCCGCTTGAGGAGACCGCCCACGGAACGCTCGTAACCCCGGCTGGCCGCGTCGAAGCCGCGGTTGAACCAGCCGAAGACGCCGCCGTGCCGGTGTCCCTCGCCCTTGTGCACGGGCTTGAGGATTGTGGCGCAGAGCGCCGGCGTCAGCACCAGCGCGACCAGCACCGACAGCACCATGGCCGAGACGATGGTGACCGAGAACTGGCGATAGATGACGCCGGCCGAGCCCGAGAAGAAGGCCATGGGCACGAAGACCGCCGACAGGACGAGGGCGATGCCGACGAGGGCGCCGGTGATCTGGCTCATCGACTTGCGGGTGGCCTCGCGCGGGGACAGGCCCTCCTCGCTCATCACGCGCTCGACGTTCTCGACGACGACGATGGCATCGTCGACCAGAAGGCCGATGGCGAGAACCATGGCGAACATGGTCAGCACATTGATCGAATAGCCGAGCGCGAAGAGGACGCCGAAAGTGCCGAGCAGCACCACCGGAACGGCGATGGTCGGGATCAGCGTTGCCCGGAAATTCTGCAGGAAGACATACATGACGACGAAGACGAGGAAGATCGCCTCGATCAGCGTCTTCACCACTTCCTCGATGGAAATCTTCACGAAGGGCGTGGTGTCATAGGGATAGACGGCGTGGACACCCTGGGGGAAGAAGGCCGAAAGCTCGGTCATCTTGGCCCGCACCGCTTCCGCGGTGGAGAGGGCATTCGCCCCCGCCGCCAGCTTCAGGCCGATACCCGCCGCCGGCACGCCGTTGTAGCGGGCGATGACGTCATAGCTCTCCGCCCCGACCTCGACCCGGGCGACATCGCCGAGGGTAACGCGGGCACCTTCGGTCGAGCCTTTCAGCAGGATGGCGGCGAATTGCTCGGGCGAGGTCAGCAGCGACTGGGCAACGATGGTCGCATTCAGCTCCTGCCCCGGCATCGGCGGCGTGCCGCCGAGCTGACCGGCCGAGACCTGCACGTTCTGCGCCTGAAGCGCGGCGGTGACATCGCTCGCGGTCAGGCCGAAGGCGTTCAGCCGCGCGGGATCGAGCCAGATGCGCAGGGCATACTGGCTGCCGAAGACCTGGATGTCGCCGACACCGTCGACCCGGCTCAGGGGATCGACCAGCTGGGCGCCGATGTAATCGGCGAGGTCGGTCTGGGTCTGTCCGCTGTCGCCGGCGACGAGGCCGATGACCATCAGGAAGTTGTCGGTCGCCTTGGCGACGACGACGCCCTGCTGCTGCACCGACTGCGGCAGGCTGGGGGTGGCGAGGGCCAGCTTGTTCTGGACCTGCACCTGGGCGATGTCGGGATCGGTGCCCGAATTGAAGGTCAGGGTGATGATCGACAGGCCGGACGACGACGAGGTCGACGCCATGTAGCGCAGGTGATCAATGCCCTTCATCTTCTGCTCGATCACCTGGGTGACCGAGTCTTCCAGCGCCTTCGCCGAGGCGCCGGGATAGGTCGAGGTGATGGAAATGGTGGTCGGCGCGATCGCGGGATATTGCGCGATCGGCAGGCCGAAGATGGCGAGGCCGCCCGCCAGCATGATCACGATCGCGATCACCCAGGCGAAGATCGGCCGGTCGATGAAGAAATTGGCCATGACGCGCCCCTGTTACTGCGCGGCCGCGGCCGTGGGCGCGACCGCTTTCACGGGCATCCCGGGCTGGACGTGCTGCAGCCCTTCGACGATGACCCTGTCGCCGGCGACGATGCCGGCGGTGACGAGCCAGGCATCGCCCACCGTGCGCTCGGCCGTGACCTCGCGCGCCTCGACTTCGCCCTTGTCGTTGACGACGAGGG
>NZ_JBAZKR010000190.1:0-3986 GCF_041650655.1 Zavarzinia sp. | reverse complement strand
GATCGCGTTGTCGCCCGCCATCACGAGGTCGACGAGAACGATGCCGCCCAGGGCGACCAATTGCTCGGTGATCAGATTAATGTCCAAGGGAACACCTATGAAAGCCGGCCCGCCGCCGGGAGGCGGAGCCGAGATACGCAGGATAACAGCAAGAGGACGATCAGGTTTCGCCGGAATCCGGCGTCACTTCGCTGACCAGGACCTTGTCGACCCGGCGGCCGTCCATGTCGACCACCTCGAAACGATAGCGCCCCAGGGTGAAGACGTCGCCCGCCGCCGGAATCCGCTTCAGGCGGTGCATGGACAGGCCGCCCAGCGTGTTGAAATCCGCTTCCGAATCCTGGAATTCCGGCATGGCCAGCAGGTCCCACAGCCGGTCGAGGGCATAGCCGCCGTCGATCAGATAGGAGCCGTCCTCGCGCTGGACGACCGAGCGTTCGTCCTCGGGCGTATCCGCTTCCTCGAGTTCGCCGATCAGGGCTTCCAGGAGGTCGGTCAGGGTGACGAGGCCCTGGATGTCGCCATATTCGTCGACGATGAGGGCGATGGGGCTGCCGCTGGCCCGGAAGACTTCGAGCGCCTTCAGCGCCGGCGTCGTCTCCGGGATATAGAGCGCGGAATGGATCGCCGCGCCGATGTCCGGCGGCTTGCCCGCCAGCAGCTGGGCCTGGGCGAAGAGGTCCTTCACCTGCACGAAGCCGAGCACGGTCTTGGTCGTGCCCTTCTTCACCGGGAAGCGGGAATAATGGCTGTCGGCGATCTTCTGCCAGGTGCGCTTGGGCGGATCGGTGACGTCCAGCCATTCGATCTGGGTGCGCGGCGTCATCAGCGCGTCGACGTTGCGGTCGCCGAGACGCAGGGTCATTTCGACGATGGCGCGCTCGGCTTCCTGGAAATGGCCGGCGGCGGCGCCTTCCTGCATCAGGACGCGCACTTCCTCGTCCGTCACCTCGGGCTCCTTGCTGCCCTTGGGCAGCAGCTTCAGCACGAGATTGGTCGATCCGGTGATCAGGCTGACGAAAGGCGACGCCCCGACCGACAGCCAGCGCAAGGGCCGGGCGACGAAGGTCGCGATCTCCTCGGCCCGGGCGAGGGCGAGGCGCTTGGGCACCAGTTCGCCGAGGATCAGCGTCACATAGGTGAGGCCGGCGACGATGATCGCGATGGCGATCGTATCGGCATAGGGCGCGAGGACGGGAAAACCGGCCAGGAATTCGGTCAGCGGCCCCGACAGGGCCTGACCGCCGAAGGCGCCCGACAGGGTGCCGATGGCGGTGATGCCGACCTGCACGGTGGACAGGAAGCGGCCCGGATCGGACGCGAGGTCGAGCGCGACTCGGGCGCCGTCGCTGCCGGCGTCGGCCGCCCGCTTCAGTCGCGCCCGCTTGGCCGCGACGACAGCCAGCTCCGCCATCACCAGAAAGGCGTTCAGCAGGACAAGCAGGACAAGAATGGTAAGGTCGATGATCATCGGCGGACGTGAAAACGTGCGCGACCATACCATAGTCGCGGAATTTCGCACGGCACTATTGTGCGGCATTTGACCAAGGCCGCAGGGCGCGCGGCGAAGCCGCCACCGGACACGACCAAAGTACGAGGGGCATCGGCGGATTGGACGTTGCATTCCAGTCCCGCATTTTGCTGAATCCGCCCAACAGAGAACGATGACCGGAAAACGGGGGGAAAGCCGTGGGCGCCTATTCCGAGATGTACGCACGTTGGCAGGCCGATCCTGAAGGCTTCTGGGCCGAGGCGGCGAAGGCGATCGACTGGATCGAGGCGCCGAAGGCGATCCTCGACGACAGCCGCAAGCCGCTCTACAGCTGGTTTCCCGGCGGCAAGGTCAATACCGCCTGGAACTGCCTCGACCGCCATGTCGAAGGCGGCCGCGCCGATCAGGACGCGCTGATCTACGACAGCCCGGTGACCGGCACCAAGACCCGCTACACCTACCGCGAGCTGCGCGACAAGGTCGCCGAACAGGCCGGCTGGCTGCGGGACAAGGGCATCGTCGCCGGCGACCGCGTCATCGTCTACATGCCGATGGTGCCCGAGGCGCTGTTCGCCATGCTGGCCTGCGCCCGGCTCGGCGCCATCCATTCCGTGGTCTTCGGCGGTTTCGCCGCCAAGGAACTGGCGACCCGCATCAACGACGCCAAGCCGAAGGCGATCCTTTCCGCCTCCTGCGGGGTCGAGCCGGGGCGCACCGTCGCCTACAAGCCGCTGCTCGACGAGGCGATCGAGCTGGCCGCGACCAAGCCGGAATTCACCCTGATCTGGCAGCGCCCGATGCTGGAAGCGCCGCTGGTCGAGGGCCGCGACTACGACTGGGGCAAGGTCGTGCCCGGCACGGCGCCGGCCGATTGCGTGCCCGTCGCCTCGACCGATCCGCTCTATGTCCTCTATACCTCGGGCACCACGGGCATTCCGAAGGGCGTCGTCCGCGACAACGCCGGCCACATGGTGGCGCTGGCCTGGTCGATGACGAACATCTATGGCGCGGCGCCGGGCGAAGTGTTCTGGGCGGCCTCGGACGTGGGCTGGGTCGTCGGCCATTCCTACATCACCTATGGCCCGCTGCTGATCGGCGCCACCACCATCCTCTATGAAGGCAAGCCGGTGGGCACGCCCGATGCCGGCGCCTTCTGGCGCGTGATCGAGGAATACAACGTCCGCACCCAGTTCTGCGCCCCGACCGCCTTCCGCGCCATCAAGAAGGAAGACCCGGACGGCAAGCTGCTGGCGGATTACGACATTTCCTGCCTGCGCACCCTGTTCCTGGCCGGCGAGCGGGCCGACCCGGACACCATCCAATGGGCCGAGCGCATGGTGAAGGTGCCGGTGATCGACCATTGGTGGCAGACCGAGTCCGGCTGGCCCATGGCCGCCAACATGGTCGGCGTCGAATTGCTGCCGGTGAAATACGGCTCGCCCACCTGCGCCGTGCCGGGTTACGACATCCGCGTGCTCGACAATGACAACAACGAGGTGAAGCGCGGCGACATCGGCTCCATCGTCGTCAAGTTGCCGCTGGCGCCGGGCGCCCTGCCCACCCTGTGGCAGAACGACGAGGGCTTCATCCGCTCCTACCTCCAGGACTTCCCCGGCTATTACAAGACGGGCGACGCCGGTTACATCGACGCGGACGGCTATGTCTACGTCATGAGCCGGACCGACGACATCATCAATGTCGCCGGCCACCGGCTCTCGACCGGCGGCATGGAGGAAGTGCTGTCCTATCACCCGGATGTCGCCGAATGCGCGGTGATCGGCGCCGCCGATCAGCTGAAGGGCCAGGTGCCGGTCGGCTTCGTCGTGCTCAAGGCCGGGGTCAATCGCCCGGACGAAGAGATCGAGAAGGAACTGGTCCGCCTGGTGCGCGACAAGATCGGCCCCGTCGCCGCCTTCAAGACGGTGACGGTGGTGAAGCGCCTGCCCAAGACCCGCTCGGGCAAGATCCTGCGCGGCACCATGCGCAAGATCGCGGACAGCGAGCAGTGGTCGATGCCGGCGACGATCGACGATCCGATCATCCTCGACGAGATCGCGGAATCGCTGCGCAACATCGGCTACGCCAAGTCGGAAAAAGGCGCGGCCTGATCCCCCGGGCGGCCTTTCCCCCGTTGGGGGGCCGCCCGTTCAACCGAGGACGGTCAGCGCCGCCCCGACGGCGGCGCCGGCCAGCACCAGCCAGTGGGTCGCCAGGTTGAAGCGCAGCAGCGCCGCCAGGGTGGCCAGCGCCACGACGAGGGCGCCGAAGGCCGGCTGTCCGCCGGGCAGCAGCACGGCCTCCCCGAAGAACAGCGCGAGATTGGCCATGACGCCGACTACGGCGGCGGTGATCGCCTTCAAGGCCGCGGCGGCGGCGGGCGCCCGCGCCAGATGCTCGACCAGCGGCGCGCCGGCGAGGATGAACAGGAAACTGGGCAGGAAGGTCACATAGGTGACGAGCCCGGCGCCGAGCAGGCCGGCGATGGCGGGATCGA
>NZ_JBAZKR010000189.1:0-3996 GCF_041650655.1 Zavarzinia sp. | reverse complement strand
GACCGTCGATGCGAGCCCGAAGTTCATCGTGATCCGGGTCGGCGCCGTGGTCACCTTCGAGCCCGGGAGCGCCGATCTGGCGGTCGAGTTCCCGCCGCTGGCCGCGCAGATCGCCGCCGTCCTCGACAAGGAGCCGGGCGTGATCCGGGTCGTCGGCCATTCGGACGGCACACCGATCCACACGGCGCGCTTCCCGTCGAATTTCGAACTTTCGGTGGCGCGGGCCCACGCGGTCGCGGAAGCGTTGTCCGAAGGTCTGAGCGACCACGATCGGATCGAGGTGGAGGGCCGGGGGGACACGGTGCCCCTCGCCACCAACGCCACGCCGGAGGGCCGGGCGGTCAACCGGCGGGTCGATATCCAACTGCCGCGCGAGCGGGAATGAGGGGCTTGCGCGGCCTGCCGGGAGGAGTCGTGGGGATGTCCGGGATGCTCCTTCGCTTCGCCGTGGGGACGGTGGGGCTCGTCGCCTTTGCGGCACTGGTGTGGCTGGCGGGGCCGTTGCTCGGCTTCGGCAATTTCTTTCCGCTGGCGAGCGAATGGGTGCGCTCGGCGGTGATCCTGGTCGCCGTCGTCGGGGCGGCGGCCGTCGCCGGCGTCCTGCTGCGGCGACGCCGGCGGGCCGTCGCCAATCTCGAGAAGGCGATGGTCGCCGACGATGCCGGTTCCGACGCGGGCCCTCTGCGCGAGCGGATGCAGGAGGCCCTGCGCGTCCTGAAGCACTCGGGCGGGGGCAAGGGCGGCTTTCTCTACGATCTGCCCTGGTATGTCATCATCGGCCCGCCCGGCTCGGGCAAGACGACCGCGCTGGTCAACAGCGGCCTGTCGTTCGATCTGCGCGACGGAACCGCGGGACGCGGCGTCTCCGGCTCGGGCGGCACGCAATACTGCGAATGGTTCTTCGCCAAGGAGGCGGTGTTCATCGACACCGCCGGCCGTTACACGACCCAGGGCGAGAGCGATACGAAAGGTTCCAAGGAGAGTTGGCTCGAATTCCTCGACATCCTGAAGCGAAACCGGGCGCGACAGCCGATCAACGGCGTCATCGTCGCGATCAGCATCGAAGCGTTCCTGGCCGACGACGAGGCGGCGGTGGCCGCCCATGTCCAAGCCGTCCGCCGGAGGATCGCCGAACTGAGCGACAAGTTCAGGATCGATCTGCCGGTCTATGTCATGTTCTCCAAGATGGACCTCGTCGCCGGCTTCACGGCATTTTTCGACGACCTGAAGGAAGACGGACGACGGTCCGTCTGGGGCACGACCTTCCCGGCCGATTCGACCCAGGCAGCGCGGGCGGCCGAAGCACCGAAGTGTTTCGACGCCCTGATCGAGCGGTTGAGCGCCATGGTGCCGGACCGCTTGGAACGCGAGACGGTAGCGGTCACACGCGCCGAGATCCTGGCCTTTCCCACGCAGATGAAGACGCTCGAGAGCGCCGTATGCGGATTTCTCGACAAGGTCTTCGACGAAACTCCCTATCAGCGCGGGGCGACGCTGCGGGGCTTCTACTTCACATCGGGAACCCAGGAGGGCTCGCCCATCGACCGCCTGATCGGGGCCCAGGCGGAGGCCTTCGGGCGCCGGCCGCCGTCCATTGCGGGGGGACGGGGAAAGAGCTTCTTCCTGACCGACCTGGTGCGCCGGGTGATCATCGGCGAGGCTGGCTGGGTATCCAGCGACCCGGCCGAGGTCCGCCGGGAAAACCTGCTGCGTGCGGCCGTCTTCGCCGGGACGGCGGTGCTGTGCCTGGCGATGGCGGTGGCCTGGTTCGTCAGTTTCGGCGTCAACGCCGAGCTGGCCGCGCTGGCGGCCGACAGCCCGCGGACGATCCTGGCGGCGCAGCCGGCACTGCTCCCCGAGACGCTCGTCGACGATGTCGATTTCGAGTCGACCCTGCCCACCCTGGACGTCCTGCGCGACCTTCCGGCCGGTTATGGCCGCCGCTCGGAGGCAGGGTCGATCTGGGCCGGTTTCGGTCTCGGGCAGCGGGCGCGGATCGGGAGCCAGGCGGAATCGACTTATCGGACGGGCCTGGACCGGCTGTTGCGGACTCGGATGCTGTTGCGGCTCGAGCAGGTGCTGGCGGACGGCCTGACCCGGCGCGACGTCACGTCACTCTACGAGGCGGTGAAAGTCTATCTGCTCGTCGCTGGGGGAGTGCGCGATCCCGGTCCCGCATTGGCATGGTTCGACCGCGACTTCGCGGCCAATCTCTATCCCGGCAGCGCCAACCAGGCGATCCGCCAGAGACTGCGCGGCCATATGGAGGCACTGTTCGCGATCGACGACGGCCGGCCGGTGATGGCGCCGACCAACCAACCCCTGCTCTTCGCCGCGCAGTCCGCCCTGGCGCAGATCAGCCTCGCGGATCGCGCCTTCGAGACGCTGCGTTCCAGGGCGCTGGCGGCGGGGGCTGGGCGCGAATGGCGGGCGACGACGGCCGGCGGCAACGATTTGGCCCTGGTCTTCACCGCCGAGGGCGGCGATCTCGATGCCGTCACCGTGCCCTTTTTCTTCACCTATCGCGGCTTCCAGGAGTCGTTGGTGCCCGGGGTCCGGGGGATCGGCGACGAGTTGAGACGTGATGCCTGGGTGCTCGGAACACCCGGCGAAAGTGCCGCGGTGACGCAGCAATACGGTCGCCTGGCGACGGATCTCATGCGCCGCTACGGCACCGAATTCCGGGCCGCCTGGACGCAGGCCCTGGGACGCCTGCGGATCAAGCCCCTCGGGGGCGAGGGAGTGGCGGCACGGCAGTCCCTGGCTGCCGCCGCGGCGCCGACCTCGCCCATCGTTCAGATCATCCAGTCGGTCCGCGACGAGAGCGCGCTGACCGGCCCGGCCGATGGTGCGTCCGGGGATACACCGTCCGGCGCGGCGGCGGGGACCGTGGCTTCGGCTCAGGCCCCGGGCCAAGAGATCGAGAACGCCTTCAGGGATTACAGGAACGCCCTGACCGGTGCCCCGGGGCAGCGGCTGGTCGATCAGGTCACGGCGGCGCTGGACGCGGTTGGTCACAGCCTCGCCGAATTCGGCACCGGCTCGGCCGCCGTGCGGGCCCGGGCCGAGGCCGAACTGCCCGGCCAGATCGAGGTCCTGAAGGCGAAGGCCAGCCTTTTGCCGGAACCTTTCGCCAGTCTCGTCCGCACGGCCGCCATGGGAATCGAGCAGAACTATTCGGGGCTTTCGGCCCAGCAAGTGGCCGGTGCGGTAAAGGCGGAAGTGGCGGGGGAATGCGCCAAAATCGTCTCTGGGCGCTACCCCTTCGTCAAAGCCTCGCAGGTCGACGTGCCCCTGGCAGATTTCGGGCGCCTGTTCGGGGCCGGGGGCGTTTTCGACAGCTTCTTCCGAGAGCGCCTGAAAGACGAGGTCGACACCTCGGTGACGCCTTGGCGTTTCCGGGCGGATTCCCGCCTGGCCCAGTCGCTGTCTCCCGATCTTCTGACGCCGTTCCGTCTGGCGGCGGACATTCGCGACACCTTCTTCGATGGCGGGCGCAGCCGCCCGGCCGCGACCTTCACCATCCGCGCCATGGTGGCGGGCGGGTCCGGCAGTCTGGAGCTGGTGAGCCTGGAAACCGGTGCAGCGGTGGTGGCCGCCAGGCCCGGCAATGCGCCTGCGCAGGTGGAATGGCCGGCCCCCACCGGCTTCGAGCGGACGGCCGTGACCCTGGTCAACAGCGCGACGCCGGGCGAGCCGCCCCTGCGCGGCCGGGAGACGAGCGGCCCCTGGTCCCTGATGCGTTTCGCCGAAGCCAGCGGGATGCGGGCGAGTGGCGAAACCGTATCCTTCACGGCCGGGGTCGGCGGTGTTTCGGCAACCTATATCGTTACCTCCAACGCGCTGCACAATCCGCTCAGCCTGCCGGCGTTGCGGAACTTCCGGTGCCCGCAATGAACGGGATCGGCCTCACGCTCTTCGGAAAGCTGCCGGCGGCGCCGGATTTCGTCGTCTGCGGCGAGCGGCGGGTCTTCGTCGATCGCTGGGGCGGCTGGC
>NZ_JBAZKR010000188.1:0-4152 GCF_041650655.1 Zavarzinia sp. | reverse complement strand
CCCGGGTGCCGAATTCGTGGTGATGAAGCGGACGGCCCATCTGGCCTGGCTGGAAAACCCGGCAGAGGTGAATATGCTGATCGAGGATTTTCTAGGACGGAAAGGCCCGATCGAACGTGGACAGACTCATCGGCAATGAGCCCGACCGAGCGCGAACGGTCTTGGCCCGATTGCGACGGCGCGCGGCCGGCCGGGCGGTCGACGGAAAGATCACCGCCGGAGAAATCCGCTCCTGGATCGAGGAAGGCCGGCGCTGAGCCATGACCCGCCTGGCAGTGCCTTGCTCGTTTGCCAAGTAGGCGAGGAGTATTGTCGTGGATACCAGCCTTCAGCCCGGTGAGCGGGTGGTTTGGGAAGGACAGCCGATCCCGGGCTTGATGTTCGGCCCGGGCGACATCGTCGCGGTTCCTTTCAGCCTGCTCTGGGGTGGCTTCGCACTCTTCTGGAACGTCAGCGTCTGGAGCGACGGCGCACCCTTTTTCTTCAAGCTGTTCGGCCTGCCCTTCCTCTTGGCCGGGATATTCCTCGTCGCCGGCCGCTTCTGGGTCGACGACTATATCCGCCGCCACCTCTATTACCGGGTCACCAATCAGCGGGTGCAGATCCTGCGGACGGGCGCCTTCCCGACGATCAGGTCGCTCGACATCCACGGCCTGCCCAGCCCGGAGCTGGAGGAGCGCGGCAACGGCCGCGGTAACGTGCGGATGGGCGACAGGATGCCGTCGACCGGCAAAGCCGGCACCGGCGTCTGGCTACCCTCGCTCTCTCGCGAGCTCCGCTTCTTCAATATCGAGAATCCCCGCGCCGCCTTCGACGCGATCAATCAGCAGCGCCAGGCGAAGGACTGACGAAAACGCCCGCCCCCTCGCAGGGGCGGGCGTTCGACGTGCCGGTGAAAGAAGGCTTACGCCAGCTTCTTCTGCAGGTTCTGGTCGAGGGCGTCGAGGAAGGCCTCGGTGGTCAGCCAGGGCTGCTCCTTGCTGATCAGGATAGCGAGGTCCTTGGTCATCTGGCCGGCTTCCACGGTCTCGACGCAGACTTCTTCCAGGGCCTGGGCGAAACGGGCGAGGTCGTCGTTGCCGTCGAGCTTGGCGCGGTGCTTCAGGCCGCCGGTCCAGGCGAAGATCGAGGCGATCGGATTGGTCGAGGTCGCCTTGCCCTTCTGGTGCTCGCGGTAGTGGCGGGTGACGGTGCCGTGGGCCGCTTCCGCTTCCACGATCTGGCCGTCCGGCGTCATCAGGACCGAGGTCATCAGGCCGAGCGAGCCGAAGCCCTGCGCCACCGTGTCGGACTGAACGTCGCCGTCATAGTTCTTGCAGGCCCAGACATAGCCGCCTTCCCACTTCAGGGCGGAGGCCACCATGTCGTCGATCAGGCGGTGTTCGTAGACGATGCCGGCGGCCTCGAACTGCGCCTTGAACTCGGCCTCGTAGATCTCCTGGAAGATGTCCTTGAAGCGGCCGTCATAGGCCTTGAGGATCGTGTTCTTCGTCGAGAGATAGACCGGCCACTTGCGCAGCAGGCCGTAGTTCAGCGAGGCTCGGGCGAAGTCGCGGATCGAGTCGTCCAGGTTGTACATCGCCATGGTGACGCCGGCGCCCGGGAAGTCGAACACGTCGTGCTCGATCACCGTGCCGTCCTCGCCGACGAATTTGATGGTCAGCTTGCCCTTGCCGGGGATGCGGAAATCGGTCGCGCGGTACTGGTCGCCGAAGGCGTGGCGGCCGACCACGATCGGCTTGGTCCAGCCGGGGACGAGACGCGGCACGTTCTTGCAGATGATCGGCTCGCGGAAGATCACG
Source organism: Zavarzinia sp. (assembly GCF_041650655.1). GTDB lineage: Bacteria > Pseudomonadota > Alphaproteobacteria > Zavarziniales > Zavarziniaceae > Zavarzinia. The sequence goes on along the minus strand of NZ_JBAZKR010000188.1, from coordinate 2,350 downwards.
CCGCCCAGGATGTTGCGGATGGTGCCGTTGGGCGACTTCCACATCTTCTTGAGATTGAATTCCTTCACGCGGGCTTCATCCGGCGTGATGGTGGCGCATTTGATGCCGACGCCGACCGCCTTGATGGCATTCGCGGAATCGACCGTCACCTGGTCGTTGGTGGCGTCGCGATGCTCGATCCCGAGGTCGAAATACTGGATCGGCAGGTCGAGGTAGGGAAGGATCAGCTTGTTCTTGATGAAGGCCCAGATGATCCGGGTCATCTCGTCGCCGTCGAGTTCCACGACCGGATTGGCGACCTTGATCTTGGCTACCATGCAACCCATTCCTTCCGTTAGGCGGCTGATGCGCCGCACCTTACACAACGGGCAGGCTCGGTTCAGCCCCCCAATCGTCTAACCGCGCGAATTTACTCGGCGACCGGCACCGAGCTCGGACCGCTGTCGATCTTGAGCCGGGCCAGCGTCGGCAGGATCGAGTCGACATCGGGCACCAGGGTCAGGAAGTCGCGCGTGTTGGGCCGGGCGAAGCCAGACGCGATGACATGCTCGACCATGCCCATGAAGGGTTGCCAGTAACCGAGGACGTCGACCATCAGGATCGGCTTCTTGTGGAGCTGGAGCTGGGCCCAGGTGATCATCTCGACCGTCTCGTCGAGCGTGCCCATGCCGCCCGGCAGCACCGCGAAGGCTTCGGAGCGCTCGAACATCAGGCGCTTGCGCTGGTGCATCGTCTCGACCTCGATGGTCTCGGAGATGCCGTCCAGCTTGGCTTCGAGCTTGGTCAGGAAATGCGGGATGATGCCGGTCACACGGCCGCCGGCGTCACGCGCAGCGCGCGCGATCGTGCCCATCAGGCCGAGCGCGCCGCCACCATAGACGAGTTCGATTCCTTCGGCGGCGAGGAGGCGGCCCAGATGGCCGGCGGCTTCGAGATAACGGGCATCGGGCGGGGTCGAGGCACCACAGAACACGCAGAGGCTTTTGACGGCGGACATGTCTCTCTCAGGTTTCTCTCGGGCAGGCGCTGCGCCGGGTTGGCCGGCCGCGCGCGATTGACTACCATTCGGGCCGCGGCGACGTGCCGCGCATGACGGAGACTTAGCATGGCTTTGCTCGCGCTTCACGGGTCACGTATCGCCGCAGCCCTGGCTCTCGGCCTCGCTTTCGGCGGAATTGCCCTGGCCGCCTCGCCTGACGAACAGCAGCACATGCGCGAAACCGCCATGAAGAAGGCGGGCGGCGACCTGAAGGCGCTGTCCGCCGATGCCAAGGCGGGCGCCGTCAGCGCCGGTGCCGCCGCCAAGGCGAAGGAACTGATCGATTTCGGCGCCGGCCTCGAAGCCCTGTTCCCCGAAGGCCCGCAGTCGGAGAAGAGCCGCGCCCTGCCCGCGATCTGGACCGACAAGGCCGGCTTCTCCGCCAAGGCGAAAGACCTGCAGACCGCGGCAGCCGCCGTCTCCGCCGCGGTGACGGCGGGCGACGCCAAGGCGCTGGCCGCCGCCATCGACCAGACCGGTGCCGCCTGCGGCGCCTGCCACAAGGCCTTCCGCGGCCCAGAGAAGGACTGAGGCGGCTTGCGCCGTCTCCTGCTATCGGCCGCGGCAGCCCTGCTGCTCGCGGCCGCCGGCCCCGCCGCGGCGGACGACGAGGCGGTGACGCGCGGCGCCTATCTGGTCCGCGCCGGTGGCTGCATGGCCTGCCATACGGCGAAGGGCGGCACGCCCTTCGCCGGCGGCCGCGCCATGGCGACCCCCTTCGGCACCTTCTATACGCCGAACCTGACTCCCGATGCCGAAACCGGGATCGGCAAATGGTCGGACGCGGATTTCCTGCGCGCCCTGCAGCAGGGCGTCTCGCCCACGGGCGAGCATTATTTCCCGGTCTTTCCCTTCCCCTCCTATACCAAGGCGGCGGCCGCCGACCTCCTGGCGATCAAGGCCTATCTGTTCTCCCTGGCCCCGGTTCATGCACCGCGGAAGGAGAACGAGATCGCCTTCCCCTTCTCGATCCGGGCGCTCCAGGCGGGCTGGAAACTGCTGTTCTTCCGGCCCGGCGAATTCCGCCCGCGGGCGAGCCAGTCGCCCGTGATCAACCGCGGCGCCTATCTGGTCACCGCCCTCGGCCATTGCGGCGAATGCCACACCCCGCGCAATCCGGCGGGCGGCACGCTGATCGGCCTGGCGCTGGCCGGCAATGCGGACGGACCGGACCGCGAATTCGTGCCCAACATCACGCCCGATGCGGAAACCGGGATCGGCAACTGGTCGGCCGGGGAGATCGCCGAACTGCTGGCCAGCGGCACCAAACCCGATTTCGACAATGTCCAGGGTTCCATGGCCGAAGTGGTC
>NZ_JBAZKR010000187.1:0-4198 GCF_041650655.1 Zavarzinia sp. | reverse complement strand
GTATGGGATTCGATGTTTGGGGCCGACTATCTCCAGGTCGACGCAGTCCAGGTCGAGGGCTCAGATGCCACCGACCAGATCCGCGACGCCGTCATCGACGACGCCACTCGGATCGACGCAAGCGCCCTCAACACACTCTCCGGCCACGATCCTGGCGAAGCGATCATGGGAGCAACGGACCTCGGCACTGGCGCTGGCCTGACCTCGCTCGCCTCGGCCGCCAACCTCGCTACGGTGGCGGGCTACATCGACACAGAAGTCGCCGCCATCCTCGCAGACACGAACGAGTTGCAGACCGACCTCGCCGACGGCGGGCGTCTCGACCTGCTGGTCGACGCCATCAAGGCCAAGACCGACAACATCCCGGCAGCCCCCGCGGCGACGGGCGACATTCCCAGCGCGGCGACGATCGCCGACGCGGTCTGGGACGAGGCGTCCACAGGCCACACGGACGCCGGTAAGGCGGGCGCGCAGGTCTGGACGGACATCGACGCCATTCTCGAGGACACCGGCACGACACTCGACGGCAAGGTCGACACCATCGACGGCAACGTCGACGCGATCCTCGCCGACACGGGCACAGACGGCGTCCAGGTGGCAGGGATCAAGGCTGCGGCACTCGCGGACCTGTTCGATACCGACTCCGGCACCACCTACGCTGCGGCTGTCGCGGGCTCGGTCGTCAAGGAGATCGCAGACAACGCGGGCGGCTCGGCACTCACGGCGGCAGGCATCGCCGACGCGGTCTGGGACGAGGCTGTTGCCGATCACAGCGGCGTGGGCTCCACGGGCGCCGCATTGGCCGCTGCGGGCGGCTCGGGCGATCCCTGGGCGACGGCACTGCCTGGCGCCTACGGCGCGGGTACGGCCGGCAAGATCATCGGCGACAACTTGAATGCGCCGGTCGGCACGGTCGACACGGTCGTGGACGCGATCAAAGCGAAGACGGACAACCTGCCGGCGAGCCCTGCCGCGGTTGGCTCGGCTATGACCCTTGAGGCGGGCGCTGTTACGGCGGCTGTCATCGCCACTGACGCCATCGACGGCGACGCGATTGCGGCGACGGCCGTCTCTGAGATTCAGAGCGGGCTTGCCGCGGCGGCAGACCTTGCGACCGTTGACACGGTCGTGGACGGGATCGCGACCACGCTCGGCGCGGCCGGCGCCGGCCTCACGGCGGTGCCCTGGAACGCCGCGTGGGACGCTGAGGTACAGAGCGAGGCTACCGACGCGCTCAACGCATACGACCCGCCGACGAAGGCTGAACTGGACGCAGGCTTCGCCGCACTGAATGACCTCGACGCGGCAGGCGTCCGGTCTGCCGTCGGCCTGGCCGCGGCCAACCTGGACACGCAGCTAGACGCGCTGCCGACGGCGACCGAGAACGCAGACGCCCTGCTGAACCGCGACATGAGCGCGGTCAGCGACACGACGGCACGCTCGCCGTTGAACGCGCTGCGGGCGCTGCGCAACAAGGTCGCGATCTCCGGCGCCACGATGACCGTCTACGAGGAGGACGACGCGACGTCGGCATGGACGGCTGCCGTTGCCACGGACGCAGGCGCAGACCCGATCACCAGCGTGGACCCCGCATAGCGCATGGCTGGCGGCTGGCCATCACTGCCGTTCTTGCGGCCGTTTGGGCGGCTTAGTCCGCCTGCCGAGATTCCGCCGCCCGAAATCGTCTTCCGGCCCGACACGCTGTCCGAGCCGCTCTACACGCTGCAGCTCGGCAGCACACATGGCGATGAGGTCACGCTTGAGCTCGACGCTGACAGCCTCATCTTCGGCTCCGGCATGCGTGGCTTCGCCTCACTGGAGTGCGAGGCCGACCTCGACACCTGCAACGCCGTCGTCTCCAACCGGCTCATCGTCGGCGAGACGGCGACGATCTTCGACAACGGCATCGCCTGCTGGCAGGGCGAGGTCGTCTCGCTGCCGCGGCCGGCGCCCGACGACCCCGTGCAGCAGATCATCTGTGCGGGCAGGTGGGACCGCGCGCGGCGCAACGAGAGCTACGGCAAGTGGTTCGTGTCCGACTCGACCTACGACCGCTGGAAGGAGCTGCCGGTCCGCATCCTGGGCCAGCCCTCACTGCTCGGCACGCGCCTCGAGGCGATCGCCGTCGATACCGATCGGCAGATCCTCGTCACGATCCCGAACGGCACGGTCTACAAGGTGGGCCAGGGCGTCGCCCTCGGCTTCTGGCTGTTCGACGGCCAGGACCCCTCAGCCAGCATCAGCCGCGTCACCTGCGACGTGTCTGTCGACCCCGGCGCCACGCAGTGGATCTTCGAGCTCTACGCGGTAGCCGACCTCTACGGTGGCCCGCAGGCGGCGCTCACCTATCTCGGTTCCTACTCCGTGGCTGCCTTCAACGACAAGATCGACCAGGACATCTCGGCCCACGACGCTCGCGCGCTCATCCTCTACGCGACGGCGGCGGCCAACGCGACGGCCGCGCAGGACTACTACATCCAGCTGCGTAACCTCGTGATCTACGCGGGCACGCAGGCCGCGCGGCGCATCGACGAGGCTATCGTCGAGATCCTGGACACCGACACAGGGATCGCCGACTCGTCGCAGTCCGAGGCGATCGGATCGGCCCTCACGCACCTTGTCATCGACCCTGACGACAGCGTCGCCGGGGCGGTCGAGAAGATCGAGGCGCTGCACTCGCTGCCCGTGCTGGCCGGAATCTGGGACGCCGGCGAGCTCGAGGTGAAGGAGCAGCCGACCGCGCCGCCTGATCGCACGCGCTACTACGAGGTGTCCGTCTCACAAGAGGGCGTCGTTTGGGACGTGCAGCCCGACGAAGAGGCCGATGTGGACGTGGCCAAGGTCGTCTACAGCCCGGCGCCCGAGAACGAGTGCCTTGACCCACACCCGTCCGGCGCTTCCCTTCCGGCATCGTGGACGGCAACCGCCGGCTGCAGCTCCTACAACGAGGGCGACGGCTACGTCTTCCGCCTCTTCAACTCAGCCGCCGACGCGAGCCCGACCATGGAGTACCGGCCCCCGGACGGCAGCGGTCACGGCATCCCGGTTGAGGCGGGAGTGACGTACCTCGCTCGCTGCCGGGCGCTTGTCAACGGGTTCGATGGCGGCCAGGCGCAGGTCTTCGTCCGCTGGCTTACGTCTGACGGCAGCTACTGTTCCCCGCTGTCGTATCACTTCATCGCGAGCCTCACTGCAGATGCTGACTGGGCTTGGTACACAGTCTGCGCTGCAGCTCCACCAGATGCTGCCTACGCGGTTCTCACGGCGCGCTGGTATCTCGGCACGACGGGCTACTCGCAGGCGCTTCGCGTCCGCGATGTCGAGTTCGAGGAGTTCGTCGACTCGGACACGCAACTCGTCGAGTACGTGCCGGCGCCGCCCAGCTCGCCGACATCGCGCATCGTCACCATGCAGGCCGGCTACCGGACGCAGGTGGGGGCCATCGCCGCGGGGCAGCAGTACATCGCGCACTACAGCGGCCAGGCTTCCGGGACCGTCCAGATCCCCGACTACGTCAAGGACGTGGACGGCCGTCTCTGGCCGTTGTCGCACATTCGGGCGTGGGACTGGGTGATCTGCACCGACTACCACGACCCCGACGCGCGCGGGCCGTTCATGGTGACCGGCGTCGAGATTCGCGACGGCGTCGCCATGCTGGCCATCGGCGGCGTGGACACGTACGCCTACGACCCGCCGGAGAAGGCGCAGGCGCGGCGCGGGCGCTTCCGGGGCGGCAAGTTCGTGTGGAAGAAGGTGCGCCGCAAAGTCAGAGGCCGCTGGCGCTGGGTGAAGCGCAAGGTGTGGCGGAAAGCGAGGTACCTGTGACACGTGAGGAGATGGACCGCATCGACGCCCTCCGGGCGGACATCGCCGACTGGCGCGACCGCGACCGTGAGGCGCTGGCGGAGGCGATCGCCGAGCACGAGGCGGCCTGCCTCGCCACGCACCTCGAACCTTACGAGCGCAAGCTCGACGCCCTTGTGCAGGCGGCGCACGACCGTGTCGTCGAGGAACGGCAGCGCAAGCGCTGGTTCAAGATTCTGGCAATCGCCTGCGGCAGCCTGGCCACCGCGATCGGCGTCGCGACGCCCTTCATCATGCTACTCATGACCGAATAGGAGGCATCATGCCCAAGGTCTACCTGAGCCCATCCGGCCAGATCCACAACGTCGGCGTCGGCAACTACGGCACCGAGGAG
>NZ_JBAZKR010000186.1:0-4337 GCF_041650655.1 Zavarzinia sp. | reverse complement strand
TCCCCCCCCCCCCCCGCAGCAGGTCCCCTCAGTGCGACGCCTCGTCGGTGTCGGACGGCACCACGACCAGACGGCCGTGTCGCACGCCGCGTTCGGCCATCAGATGGTCGGCGAAATGGCGCACCTCGGCGACCGGCCCGCGCAGCAGGGCGACTTCCAGGCATTGCGCATTGTCGAGATGGACATGGGTGGTCGCCAGCGACAGGTCGTGATGGTCGTGATGGGCGTGGGTCAGGCGGGCGGCGAGATCGCGCCTTTCGTGATCGAAGACATAGACCAGGGCGGCAACGCAGGGCCGGGCGCCGTTCTCCGCCTCGCCCGCCTCGCCCAGGCCGGCCCGCACGAGGTCGCGGATCGCTTCGGAGCGATTGGCGTATTGCCGGGCGACCATGTAGCGGTCGAGTTCCGCCATCAGATCGTTGTCGAGGGTGATGGTCACGCGCTGCATCGCCGGGCTCCCTGCTGCCTGCGGCGGAGGGTAAGGCGCTTCGCCCCGGCGGGGGAAGTCCGATCGCAATGGCGCGGCAATGGTGGCTGTGGCAGTGTCTTGCGATGCGTCGCGCCGCCCCCCTCCTCGCCTCTTGTTGGCTCGCCCTGGGCGGGCTCTGCTGGTCCCCTCCCGCCGGTGCCCAACCCGCGGACCGCCCGGAAGCGGGCCACGACCGGCCGCGCTACAATCTCGAGGAACAGCCGGACGTGCAGGCGAACCTGCGCAACTATTGCCGCGACCGGGTGCCGGCCGGCTGGTGGTGCGAGGACCCGGTGAAGCTCGACTATGCCTACAAGGTCGTCATCCACGCGCCACTGGGCTGGCGGGGCGATCCTTACGGTGCGGTGCTGAACTTCTGCCCGCCGGCCGACGATCAGGTCTGGCGCAACCTCGACTTGCTGGAACTCCAGCCCAATTGGAACAACGTGCTGGGTGCGCTCGTCACTTGCCGGCGTGAATGACCTCGGCCAGCCGGCTGCGGGCCGCCGGGCGCGCGACATAGATGAAATTATTGTAGTAGATGCGGCCCTCGAGGCGGCCGGTGCCGGCTTCGTTCAGGGCGCTCACGTCCTGGTGCCGCGCGGGATCGAACTGCTCGATCGGACAGAGGCCGCTGCCGTCGAAGAAGAAGCCCTCGTAACCGAAGGGTTCCAGGCGCCGGCGCAACGCATCGACGGCACCCGGGTGGTGCCGCTCCTCGGCCTCGATCTGCAGCGTGGGCAAATCGCGGCCGATGATTTCCAGGGCGCCGTCGATCACCGCGACCTCATGGCCTTCGACGTCGATCTTCATGAAGTCGATCTGCGGCAGGGCATAGCTGTCCAGGCGCCGGCGCGGCACGGTGAATTCGGTCATCGCCATGCCCTTCATCCGGTCGGTGGCAACCGCTTCGACCGTGGCCAGGGCCGCCGCTTCGGTCGGCACGTGGAGCACCAGCTCGCCTTCGCTGTCACTGAGGGCGCAGCTCTCGACGGCGAGGCGACCGTGGGCGATCGCCTTGGCGAATCTGATCTGCATCACCTTGACGAGCTGAGGATTGGGTTCGTAGGCGAAGACCTGGGCCCCCAGCCGGAGCAGCCAATAGGCATAGATGCCGCGGTTCGCCCCGATGTCGCAAGCGGTCTCGCCGGCGACCACCAGCTTGGGCAGAAGCCGCATCTCGGCCTCGGCGTCGGACATCGCGCGAGCGTCGCGAAGGTCGGCGAGGATGCTGAAGATCCTGGGAAAACGGCTCTCGATCAACGCCTTCAGGTGTGACAGCACGCTCGATTCCTTCCCCGCCGTGGAGTCCCTTCTAGAAATGACACGAATTGGCGCCGCTTCGCCAGTCCGGGAACGGCCGCAATGCGTCTCACCTGCCTTGACTGTTGTCCAGGCCACGCCATGCTGCTCGGAGAGCCGCCCCTGCGGCGGCCGGGAGTTTCGGGGCCACGATGATCTATTGGACTTTCGGGCTGATCAATCGCCTCGTCCGGCTGGGCGATCTGGTCGCCGTCGCGGCGGCGTCGGTCGTCGTCTGGCTGTGTTGGCCGGCGCTCGCGATGCCCTTCGGTTCGCTCCAGCATGTCGCCATGGGCCTGCTCGACATCGTGGTCTTCGCCCGCATGATGAATGCGGCCAATGCCTATCGGGTGGAGAACTACCGCCGCCTGCTGCCCTCGATCGCCCTGCCGACGGTAATCCATGGCGTTTCCGTCGCCCTGGTGGCGCTGGCGATCGGCATCTTCCGGCCGGAGATCCTCGACAGCCCGGCCTCGTTCTACGCCTGGGCCGGGGCGGCCTGCCTGGCCTTCGTCGGGCATCGTGTGATGGCGCGCCGGCTGGTCGCCCGCGCCTTCGAGCGCGATCTCCTGAAGCGCCGTGTCGCCATCGTCGGCGTGACCGAGAAGACCGAGCACATCATCGAGAGCCTGCAAAGCGAGGATCAGCGCCACGCCTATCAGATCGTCGGCATCTATGACGACCGCGGTCCCGACCGCCGGGCCGAGGAAGTGCGTGGCGTCAAGGTGCTGGGCAAGGTCGAAGACCTGCGCCGGGCGGTCGGCGCGAGCGAGGTCGACGTCGTCATCCTGGCCCTGCCTTGGGTCGCCATGACCCGGATCGACGGCATGCTGGAACGCCTGCAGGGCTTCGCCGCCGACCTTCTGGTACCGCTCGAGAACCACGACCTGCGCACCAATTTCGCCGCCACCGTGACCATCGCCGGGATGCGCTCGCTGTGCATGGCGCATCGCCCGCTCAAGGGCTCGCAGGGGATCCTCAAGGCGATCGAGGACAAGCTGGTGGCCCTGATCGGCCTCACCCTGACCGCGCCCATCCTGCTCGGCGCGGCGCTGGCGATCCGCCTGACCTCACCCGGGCCGATCCTGTTCCGCCAGAAGCGGATCGGCTTCAACAACCGGACCTTCGACGTCTACAAATTCCGCACCATGACCGTCGATCCCAATGACGACGGCTCCCGCGGCACGGCCAAGGACAACCCGCGCATCACCAGGGTCGGCGCCTTCCTGCGGCGCAGTTCGATCGATGAACTGCCCCAGCTCCTGAATGTCCTCCGCGGTGACATGTCGGTGGTCGGGCCCAGGCCCCATGTGCCCAACATGCTGGTCGGCAACCACACCTATCTCGACGCCGTGCGCGAATATGCCTTCCGCTGCCGGGTGAAACCGGGGGTCACCGGGCTTGCGCAGATCAACGGCGCGCGCGGCGGCATCCACACGGTGGACAAGGCACGGCGGGCGGTCGAATACGACATCGCCTATATCGAGAACTGGTCGCTCTGGCTCGACATCAAGATCATGGCGCAGACCGTGCTGATCGGCCTGTTCGGCAAGGACGTGTTCTGATGCGCTTGGCGGGCCTTCTCGGCGCCGCCCTCGCCGCCCTGGTGCCGGCGGCGGCCGGGGCCGGCGAGGCCCGCCCCTTCATCGTCTATCACGAGAGCTGGTTCGAGCGGCCGGCGACCGGCGCCGTGGCGACCACGCTGGCCTGGCTGCCGCCCTATGCCTCGACCGTGGTGCTGTCCTTCGCCAAGCCCGACCTCGTCTATCCCGGCGGTCTGGATATTTCCGGCACCGGCCTCGAATACCAGTTTCCGGGCAGCGTGCTGCATGATGCTGTCGCCCGCCTGAAGCACGAAAATCCCGAGACCAAGGTCCTGCTCGGTATCGGCGGGGACAGCTACAAGGGCGGCTGGCCCGCCTTCGACGTCGCCGCGACGGCGAAACTCGTGAAGGACCTCGGCGCCGACGGCATCGACCTCGATTACGAGCCGCCCAACCCCGGCTGTGAGCGGGGGGCGGACGGCCGGATCGCCTGCGCCAGCGATCCGATCTGGCGCGACCTCGTGCGTCGCATCCGTGCCGAACTGCCCAGGCCCTATGTGCTGACCATCCCGGTCTGGAGCGTCGGCGCCTATGGCGAAGGCGAATTCGCCGCCTCCCAGCCCGTCTCGGGCTATACCGGCGTGATGCTCGACCTGCTGCGCTCGCCCGAGGCGGCGGAAGTGGACGCCCTCTCGATCATGAGCTACGAGGCCGGCCCGCATTACGATCCGGCCGAAGCCTTCCGGGCCTATCGCACCCTGTGGAAGGGGCCGCTCGCCATCGGCATCAACGTCATCTCGACGATTCCGGGCGATGATTGGAGTGTGCCCCGGATCGAAGCCCTGCTGCCCCGCCTGGCGACGCCCGAAGATCCGCAGGCCGGCGCCATGCTCTACGCCGTGCTGGAACACCCGGCGGACGGCAGCGCCGACGGCCGCGCCAAGCTGAAAGCGATCTGCCGCGTGCTGGGCCTCGAGGGCTGTGCCCAGGGGCTTCCCTGAGCCGTGTCAGCGCGTCGCCGC
>NZ_JBAZKR010000185.1:0-4361 GCF_041650655.1 Zavarzinia sp. | reverse complement strand
GGTCCATCGTGTCCCGTCGGCAAGCGTGCGTGACCCTGGCGGGGGCGCCGGCGTAGCGTCCTGATCTGCGGGCGGGGGCCGCAGGAGGACGCGCCATGGCGAGGACTGCGGGGCCGGCACTGCCGGCCGGGGTGAAGCTGCTTCGGAAGCGGATCGACTACTGGCGCCGGACGCGGGACCGGCGGACGCCGATGCCGGTGGATCTGTGGGACGAGGCGGTCGCGCTGGCGCGGAGCGGCAGAGCGTACGCGGTGGCCCACGCGCTGGGGGTCAACTTCGAGGGTCTTCGGCGGCGGGTGGCCGAGGCGGTGGGCGGCGTGCCGAGGGCATCTCCCTCGGCGTTCGTCGAGCTGAGCGGGACGGAGATCATCGGCAGCGCGTCGGCATCGGGTGCCGTGGTCGAGCTGTCGGACGGCGCCGCGCGGCTGACGGTGCGCATGGCGGCCGGCGTGGAGTTGGACGTGGCGCGCGTCGTGGCCGCCTTCCGGCGGCGCGAGGCATGATCCAGATCACGCCGCAGATGCGCGTTCTGGTGGCGATCGCGCCGGCCGACTTCCGCCGCGGCATCGACGGTCTGGCGCAGATCTGCCGCGCGGTGCTGGGGGCCGATCCGTTCACCGGGACGGTGTTCGCCTTCCGCAACCGGCGGGCCACGGCGATCAAGCTGCTCGTGTACGACGGGCAGGGATTCTGGCTGTGCCACAAGCGCTGGTCCCGTTCGAGGTTTCGTTGGTGGCCGTCCTCGGCGGATGCGGGGACGCCCCTGCGCGCGCACGAGCTGCAGGTGCTGCTGTGCGGCGGCGACCCAACGGCCACGCGCGTGCCCCCGGATTGGCGGCGCGTGACCGAGCCGGCGGCGTGAAGAAATAGCTTGCGTTCTATCTTCGGCCCTGATACGCAAGGTGCATGGACGCGCTGCTGAGGTACCGCGGACGCACCGTGAGCGACGACGACGTGGCGTTCATCCGCGGGCTGCTCGCCGGTCCCTCCGGCACCAGCCGCCGGAAGCTGTCGCTGGATCTGTGCGCGGCGTGGGACTGGAGGCAGCCCAACGGTGAGCCGCGGGACGCGGTGTGCCGCGGTCTCCTGCTGGCGCTGGCGCGTGCGGGCCATCTCGAGCTGCCGGCGCCACGATGGGTACCGCGTGGGCCGCGCCGGCGGAGCGCACCGACGCTGCCGCCGGACGTGGACCGCGCGCCGATCGCCGCGAGCCTGGCGGCACTGGGGCCGATCGAAGTCCGCCAGGTGCGCCGCACGCCGGACGAGCCGCTGTTCGGCGGGTTGATCCAGGAGCATCACTATCTCGGCTACGTCCAGCCGGTCGGCGAGCACCTCAAGTTCATGGCCTACGCCGGCGAGCGGCCCGTGGCGTGCCTGGCGTGGAGCTCGGCGCCGCGGCACCTTGGGCCGCGCGACCGGTTCATCGGTTGGTCGGCGGAGGCGCGACGGACCAACATCCGTTTCGTCGCCTACAACAGCCGCTTCCTGATCCTGCCGTGGGTGCAGGTGCCGCACCTGGCCTCCCACCTGCTCGGCCGGATGGCGCGGATGCTGTCGTCGGAGTGGCAGCAGGTCTACGGCCACCCGGTGCACCTGCTGGAGACGTTCGTCCACGCCGAGCGCTACCGCGGCACCTGCTACCGCGCCGCCAACTGGACGGTTGTCGGGCGGACGACCGGACGCGGCAAGGACGACCGGGATCACCGCGGGCCAAATCGGCCGGTGAAGGACGTGCTCTGCTACCCGCTGGTGCGCGACTTTCGCGACCGGCTGTCGAGGATGCCGTGAGCCGCACACGGATCAAGAAGAAGCCGCCCCAGCGCCGCGATATCCAGCGCGCGGATCTGGAGGCGATCCTTGATCGGGCCAAGACGGGGCCGCTCGGCAGCAAAGACTTCACGACATTGAAGGCGGCGGTCGACACGCTGGTCTTCCTGACCCAGGAGTTGGAGGCGAAAGGGACGACCATCGACCGCCTCCGCCGCATGCTCTTCGGGGCGAGCACGGAGAAGACCCGCACGGTCTTTCCGGACCAGGTGCCGACGCCCGACGGCGAAGACGCCGCCGGCGCCGGGCAGACCGAAGCCGGCGCGGTGGCGCCCGGAAGCGACGCACCCGCGGGCACGGACATCGGCAAGGAGAAGCCGAAGCAGCCCGGACACGGCCGCAACGGAGCGGCTGCCTACGTCGGCGCCGACAAGATCAAGGTGCCGCACGCCACGCTGCACCAGGGCGACCGCTGTCCGCTCTGCCAGAAGGGCAAGCTCTACCGGCTGCCCCAGCCGGCGCTGCTGCTGCGCATCCGCGCCATCGCGCCGCTCCTCGCCTCCTGCTACGAGCTGGACCGGCTGCGCTGCAACACCTGCGGCGAGGTGTTCACCGCCGACGCACCCGACGGCGTCGGACCGGAGAAGTACGACGAGACGGCAGCCGCGATGATCGGTCTGTTGCGCTACGGGAGCGGCTTGCCCTTCAACCGCATCGCCCGGCTGGAGCGGGGATTCGGCATCCCGCTCCCGCCGCCGACGCAGTGGGAGGTGGTGGCGCGCGCCGCCGGATCGATGGCCTCGGCGTTCGAGGAGCTGATCCGGCAGGCGGCGCAAGCAAAGGTGGTCCACAACGACGACACGAAGATGAAGGTCCTTGAGCTGGCCGCCGGCTCGCGTCGCGACGCCGACGACGCGGACGACGACGACCGCAACCGGCCGTCCGCCGAGCGCACCGGCATCTTCACCTCCGGCGTCCTCGCCGACACCGGAGGGCATTCCATCGCCCTTTTCTTCACCGGCCACCAGCACGCCGGGGAGAATCTGGCCGACGTCCTGGCCCGTCGCGCCGCCGAGCTGCCGCCGCCGATCCAGATGTGCGACGCGCTGGCCGCCAACACTGCCGGCGACCTGCGCACCATCGTCGCCAATTGTGTCGCGCACGCCAGGCGGCAGTTCGTGGACGTCGCCGACAACTTCCCCGACGAGTGCCGCTACGTCCTCGACCAGCTCCGCCTCGTCTACAAGAACGACGCCGTCGCCCGCGAGCAGAAGATGTCCGACGAGGCGCGCCTGGCCTTCCACCAGGCCGAGAGCCGGCAGGTCATGGACGACCTCAAGGCGTGGATGGAATCGCAGTTCGCCGAGCGAAAGGTCGAGCCCAACTCGGGACTCGGCGACGCCATCCGCTACATGCTCGATCACTGGTCGAAGCTCACCCTCTTCCTCCGCCAGGCCGGCGCCCCGCTCGACAACACGGCCGTCGAGCGGTCGCTCAAGAAGGCGATCTGCCACCGCAAGAACTCGCTGTTCTACAAGACGCTCCGCGGCGCCCACGTCGGCGACATGTTCATGAGCCTCATCCACACCGCCGAGCTCGTCGGCGCCAACCCGTTCGAGTACCTCGTCGCGCTCCAGCGTCACCACGACCGCGTCGCCCAGATCCCCGCCGACTGGATGCCCTGGAACTTCACCGACGCGCTTGCGCGCCTGACCTCCGCTGCCGACCCGCCGCGCTGACCGCGCGCCGGTGTCGCACAGACGAGCGTTTCTGCGACACCCACCGCCCACCTCGGAATCCCCGGCCTCCAACCCCTGCCCGGTGTCGCAGATCCCTGTCGCGATACCCGCCGTCGCACAACCGGCCTATCCTCCCCCTTTCGCGACACCCGACAGGAAGGAGGAGGACCCATGCTGCTCGGCTACGCCCGGATCTCGACCGACGACCAGAAGCGGGACCTGCAACACGATGCGCTGCGCGCCAACGGCTGCGACCGCATCTTCGACGAGACGGCATCCGGCGCCGCGGCCCGGCTGCCCGTCCGCGACCGGCTGCTCGACTTCGCCCGCCCCGGAGACGCCATCGTCGTCTGGAAGCTCGATCGCCTCGGCCGCTCGCTGCGCGACCTCATCGACATCGTCACCCGGATCGGCCAACGAGGCGTCGCCCTGCGCTCGCTCCACGAGTCGATCGACACCGCCACGCCGGCCGGCAAGCTCACCTTCCACGTCTTCGCCGCGCTGAGCGAGTTCGAGCGCGACGTCCTGCGCCAGCGCACCCGCGCCGGCCTCGCCGCGGCGCGCACCCGCGGCGCCAAGCTCGGCCGCCCCCGACTCCTCACCCCCGAACAGCTCGAGATGGCCCGCACCCTGATGGCCAACCCGAACCTCTCAGCACGCCAGGTCGCCCGGCAGCTCGGCGTCCACCGCGCCACGCTCTACAGGAATCTCGGAGGCCGGTAGGCCTCGCGCCGCCCGGCAGGGCCGCCGGCGGCGAATCTACGCATGCTTGCCGACGGGACACCGTGGGCGGCGACGGGCGAGGTGGCGGCGTCGTTCCCGTCGCGCCGCCTTCCGCGATGCCACAACGGGCGT
>NZ_JBAZKR010000184.1:0-4374 GCF_041650655.1 Zavarzinia sp. | reverse complement strand
CATCGAGAAGTTCAGCTTGAGCCACGGCTGGCTTCGCAGCCGCGCGGGCGCGTGCACGTCCTCCCGGCGAGGATCGAAGTGCACTTGCACGACGCCCAGGGCCAGCAACCGCTCGAACTCGGATCGCTTCGGGTTCATGTCGCCGCCGTCCAGTCCGCGAACGTCACGTCGCCCGTGGCTCCCCGGAGCGGCATGATCAGCATCCGCCAGCGATCCTGGGCGTCGAAAAGCGCCAGCGGGCCAAGACTTGCGTCGGGCTGCACGATCACCTCGCTCTCGACGATCACCGCCCGCAGGTACGACGCCAGCCGCGGCAGCGGGATCACCTTGCCCGCCAGGTCGGCGTGCCGCGGCGTGACGATCTGGCCGGCGCCCTCGCACTTGCCGCACTGGTGACCGGATCCGCAGTCGCACTCATGCGTGCCGGCCCCGCGGCACGTCTCGCACTGCTTTTCGTCCTGCAACGTCTGGCCGTTCAGCCACCGCAGCAGCGCCGTCAGCCACACGCGGCCCGCTTCCCTCGCCGGATCCAAGGCCGGGATCACCCGCTCGATCGCCACGTCGCCGATTTCCAGATCGAGATCCGGATCGCGCCACAGCAGCGCGGCGTGACCGTCGGTCACGACGCCCCACGCCACGCCGTCGATCTGGCGACGGAAGGGCAGCGCAACCGCGTCCCGGCCGCGACCGTGATTCCCCAGCCCATGGACTGCCGTACTCACGATCATCGGCTTCACCCCTTGATGATCGCCCGGGCCCGGGCGATCTCGGCTTCGTGGGCGGTGCGTTCGGCGGCCCGCTTGGCGTTGTAGGCGACCGTCCGGGCCGCTCGTTCTTCCCGTTCCCGCAGCCACCGCTTGCTTTCGCGAAGGCCAGCCGCTGCCTCGCTGACGATCCCGATCAACCCGGCGGCGCACAGCGCCAGGACGGCGATCGTGATCCAGGCCGCCGTGGTCATCCGGCCACCTCCGGCGCACGCAGCAGCTCCGGCGTGATCAGCATGCCGCCCTGGCAGTGCGGGCAGGCAACTTCGACTTCCGGCAGCAGGCGGCGGAACGCGTCGACCTCCCGGCGCAGTTGCGGGATCAGCGTGGGCGTCCACTGCCGCGTCTGCGGGGCCATGCCGGCCCGCAGCAACACCCCGTCCAGCTCTTCGACCCGGGCCCGTTCCTCGAGGTGCATCGCCATGGCAAAGATCGCCTTGTGGATCTCCGCCTCGCTCGCGCCGTTGATCCCCATCGTGTCGGCGTCGCCACCCAGGCGGGAAAGCACGTCCAGCAAGGCGGATCGCGCGCTGTCCGGGGCGGGCGTCGGATCCTTCAGCCCCGCGATCGCTGCCAGGAACGCGGGCAGGGCCGGCCCGGTGCTGTCGAACGTCAGGCCCAAGGCTGCCGCAAGCTGGCCGCGTTCGGCGTCGATCTCGTTCAGCAGCCGCGTCTCGTTCAGCCCGGCGACCCACGCCACGATCTCGTCGCGGATCTTGTCCGCCGGCGCGTCCTTCAGCCGCACCGCCCGCGCACCCAGCCCCAGCCGGCCCAGCAAGTCCCCCAGGACCGCCGCAGCCTCACCGGCGGGGGCAGGGGCGGCAGCAACCGCCGAGGGCGCCACGGGGCAGCCAGGGGCCTCCCGACGCAGCCGCGGGCCGCCCATCGCGAAGTCCAGCGCCCAGGCGCAGTCTTCCAGCAACGTGTCGGGCAGCGTGTCCACCGGCTGATCCAGCGCGATCGTGCCGTCGGGCCCGAACTTGGCGTCGAGGATCCGCGTCTTGCCTTCGCTGTCCGTCACGCACGGATCGATCTTCACCTTGCCGCCTTCCCACAGGCGCACCGTCCACGTCTTGCCCGCGCTCCACACCTGAGCTTCGATCATCTGATCCCCCGGTAGCGTCACCTCGTGATCGCCAGCTACCCGCGTTGGCCCGCAGCGCACCAGGATCGTCCCCGTCGCGCTCCGGTCCTGGTACGTGATCCAGACCAGCTTGCCTGCCGGCGGATCGTCCAGATCCACGTCGTTCACCAGATCCGGCGGGCTGCGCATCAGCGGATCCGCAATGCGGATCGTGTCGACTTCAGCCAGCCGCGGCGGCTGCGTGTCGTTCAACCGGCAGCGGACGAGATCGCCCACGAACATCCACCGGTGACCGGCCACGCGCACCTCCCGCGAAGATCCTACGCGGGGGACGGTGGCTGTGCTCCGGTTACGGATCGAACAGGGATCGTTGCGTTGCGCCGAGGCAAGCGGGCGACAGCCACAGGCGCTCCCGGCTGGCGTTCGCGCGCCCGTCACCGTCGCCCTGTGATCCGTACCCGCCGCGCGCCTTCCACTCGACCGTTTGCCAGCCCGCGGGCGGGGCGAAGGTGCCCGCGTACCCGCACAGGACCACGCGCACGTTCGGGCGGCTGCCCACGTCTACGGCGTAGGCGCACACGTCAGCCCACAGGCTCGCCGTCGCACCCGCCTCGCTGCCCGCGTAGAGGTCCATGCCTTCGGCATAGGGCGGGTCGAGCACGATGCCAACGGGAGGCGTGCCCGCGCGCAGAACGCTGTCGCCGCAGACGCGGGACCAGTCGCCGCACGCGACGCGCACGCCGCGCAGGCGGTCGGAGAGGGCGGCGAACCACTCCTGGATCCCCTGCCCCGCGTTGCTGAGGTGCGGCAGTTTCCGGTGGATGCCCATCCCCGCGTTGCCGAGGTCGTCGCGCTTCACCAGCCGCTCGCCGTCCGTGGTCCATGGTCCGTCGCCAGCGCACCAGCCCGACCCGATCCAGCAGCACGCGCCCCAACACCACCAGCCCGCCGCCTTCGCGTCGTACCAGTCCGGGTCGCTACACAGGCGCTCCGTCAGGCTCTCGCGCTGCCCGATCAGCCACAGGTGCCGCGCGTGCAGGTCGCACTCGTTCACCGGCCAGTCCGCGAACCGCGCGACGGCTTCCGGGTCCGCAGCCACCGCACGCCAGAAGTTCGACAGCAACCCGTCCGCGTCGTTGACCGTCTCGACGCCATGGCGCTTGCCGGGGCGGGCGAGCAGCACCGCAAGCGATCCGGCGAACGGCTCGACGTAGCAGCCCACGTCGCCCAGCGCCTGCCAGATACGCGGCGCGACCGTGCGCTTGCCGCCGAAGTAGGGCATGGGGGCAACAATCTGCATTCAGTCGAGATCCCGCGTGGCAACCACGCCGTCGGTGCGGTTCAGGGATTCGACGGCGGACTTGAGCCGCTTGACCGTCGACGCGATCCACGGGTTGCGGTACCAGCCGCGGGCCGCGTCGATCAGATCGCCAGCCTTGCGCAGCCGTCGCTTGAGCCGATCGATCTCCGCCGCGTCACCCTCGAGCGGGATCGGCTTGGGCGGCGGGGGCGGCGGGGGCGGCGGCAGGTTGGCGAGGATCTTGATCATGTCCGGGCGGATGCCCTTGGCGATCGCGGCTTCGGCGTCGGCGGGGAAGCGGATCATCGTCTCGCCGGTGCGCACCGCCCGCTGGTATTCCCGGCTGTAGCAGCGCTGGCACAAGCCCGTGCCGTTCGACGGTAGCTGCCGGCACTTCAAGGCCTGGTGACAGATCCAGCACAGCGGGCCTTTCGCTTCCCCCACGGCGCACTCGGCAGCTTGCATCACGCCTCCCGGATCAAGTTGCCGGAATCGTAGCACCATCGATCGAAGCGTGGCAGTAGGGGATCAGCCGCGCTTCGGCATCCAACCGATCGGCGCGTAGAAGCCGCGATCCACCCGCTGGATCAGGCCGGCGCGGCTGGTCTTCGCCAGCTCGACTTGGATCCCGTTGGGGCTCGCCGTCGGGCGGATCTTGCGGACCGCCTCGACCAACGCCACCGCGGCGATCGGAATGGCCGCGCTGGTTTCGACCGCCCGCAACAGCGCCGCGCGGATCGTCAGATCCACCGTCGGCGGGGACTCGCGCTTGCGGGCCACCTTGCCGCGGATGCTGGCGCCTTCGGCGCGCCCGCGGCGGCACAGCTTGCACAGGCCGTCGCCGTCGTCGGCGGGCGACAGCCCGCACGCGGTGCAGATCGGCGCGGGGGCGGGCTTGCCCTGCATCGTGGCGTACACCTCGCAGCCGCTGCACTCCTTGCCTTCCGGGCAGTCCACGCAGTCGACGCCGGATCCGGCCCGCTGCTGCATGTCAGCTTTGCGCCGACGATCCGCGATCTTCTGTAAGGCCGGCGGCAGCTTCGGCCCGGCGAGGTTCACTTCGCACACGGCGGGCGGTGCCGGCTGAGCTGGCGGATCAGGCAGCATCTCCACCGGCACGTCGATCTCGGCCGGCGGCTCCGGCGCGACGGTTGCGTCCGAACGTCGGGCGATCGCCCGATCCAGCCGATACCCGATGCCGACCCGGCACGCCCAGTCCTTGCAGG
>NZ_JBAZKR010000183.1:0-4405 GCF_041650655.1 Zavarzinia sp. | reverse complement strand
CAGCGGCGACAACAGCCAGCCGGTCAAGGGGTACAGCACGCCGGCGGCGATGGGTATGCCCAGCGCGTTGTACAGAAACGCGAACACCAGGTTCTGCTTCATGTTGCCCACCGTGGCTTGCGACAGCGCACGCGCAATGGCTATGCCGCGCAAGTCGCCCTTGACCAGCGTGACTTGGGCGCTGTTCATTGCGACGTCGGTTCCCGTGCCCATGGCCACGCCGACATCGGCCTTGGCCAGTGCTGGCGCATCGTTGATGCCGTCGCCCGCCATCGCCACCTTTCGCCCTTCCGCCTGCAGGCGCTTCACGTGCGCCGCCTTGTCCTCAGGAAGCACTTCGGCAAGCACCTCGTCGATGCCGAGCTGCCGGGCCACGGCTTCGGCCGTGCCGCGTGAGTCGCCGGTGAGCATCACGACGCGAACGCCCGCGCCCTTGAGCGTCGCGATCGCTTCCCGCGTGCCTTCCTTGATCGGATCGGCGACAGCAGCGATGCCGGCTGCCACGCCGTCGAAGGCGAAGAACACCACCGTCTTCGCGTCCGCCCGCCATCCGTCAGCGCGCTTCTCCCATCGTGCGGTATCCACCTTGTGCTGCGCGAGGAAAGCGCGGCTCCCCACGAGCACCCGCCTGCCGTCGACCTGCGCCTGCACGCCAAGGCCATTCACGGCCTCGAACGCCGTGGCCGCTCCCGGCGCCCCGCCGCGCGCCTTCGCGCCCTCCACGATCGCGAGCGCGATCGGATGCTCGGAGAGCTGCTCCACGCCCGCCACCAGGGCCAGCGCATCGCCCTCCGGAATGCCTTCGACGACGAAGTCGGTCAGCGCCGGATGGCCCAGCGTCAGCGTGCCGGTCTTGTCGACCACGACCGTGTCGATGTCGCGCATGCGCTCGATCGCCTCGGCATTGCGGAACAGGATGCCGGTGCGCGCGCCCTGGCCCATGGCGACCGTCATCGAGATGGGCGTGGCGAGGCCGACCGCGCATGGGCAGGCGATGATCAGCACCGCGATGGCGTTGAGGAACGCGTAGGCGAGTCTCGGCTCCGGCCCCAGGAACCACCACACGATTGCCGTGACCACGGCGATCGCCACGACGATCTGCACGAAGTACGCGGCGATGACGTCGGCGAGCCGCTGGATCGGGGCGCGGGTGCGCTGCGCCTCCCCCACCATGTGGACGATCCGGGCGAGCAGCGTGTCGGCGCCCACCCGCTCGGCGCGGATGACCAGCGAGCCGTTCGCGTTCACGGTCGCCCCGGTGACCTTGTCCCCCGCGGCCTTGGCGACCGGCACGGGCTCGCCGGTGACCATCGACTCGTCGACGCGGCTCGTGCCTTCGAGCACCGAGCCGTCGACCGGCACCTTCTCGCCCGGCTTCACGCGCAGCCTGTCGCCGACGGCGACCGTATCCAGCCCCACCTGCTCCTCGGTGCCGTCGTCGCGCAATCGCCAGGCGAGGTTGGGCGCTAGTTTCAGCAGTTGCCGGATGGCCTGGCTGGTCTGTCCCATCGCGCGAAGCTGCAGCACGTCGCCGAGCATCACCAGCGTCACGATCACGGCGGCCGCCTCGAAGTAGGTGCCGACCGCACCGTCGTGCTCGCGGAACTCCGCCGGGAACCAGCCGGGTGTCAGCACGGCGGCGAGGCTGAACAGGTAGGCGAGCCCGACCCCGAGCCCGATCAGGGAATACATGTTGAGCGCCCGGTGCGCGAGGGAGAACCAGAACTTGCGCAGGATCGGCCAGCCGACCCAGAGGACGACGGGGGTCCCCAGCACGAACTCGACCCAGCCGCGGGCTCGAGGCTGAAGGCGGAACAGGTCGGGGAATCCGACCATCGGCGACATCGCGAGCACCACGAGCGGGATCGACAGCGCGACGCCGATCCACAACCGGCGCGTGAGGTCGCGCAACTCCGAATCGTCAGCCGGGCCCGCCCCGGTGCCTGCGATGGGAACCAGCGCCATGCCGCAGATCGGGCAGTCACCCGGCGCGTCGCGCACGATCTCCGGGTGCATTGGGCAGGTATAGGCGTTTCCCGGCGCCTGGCTCGCCGCGGCCTTCTCGTCGACCTGCATGCCGCGAACGGGATCGATTGCCATGGCCTTGCCTCAAACTCCGCGGGATCGACCGGCGGCTTACTTGACCTGCAGCAGGGCTGCCGCCGGCGGAAAGGTCAGCGCGAAGCCGATTGCCAGCAAGGCGAAGGAGGCGATGCCGATCCACGCCAGTGCCAGGTCCCGCCCGTCCCACTTCCTCGCCAGGACGAACCAGGCCGCCAGCCAGATGACGATCGCCAATGTCGTCACGCCCGAGAGCGGTCCCGCGGGGTTGTAGATGTTCAGCAGGCCCTTCAGGCCACCGAATGCATCGGCCAGGACCGTCAACGCGCCCAGCGCGGCGCATCCGATGCCCGCGGCCAGGAGGGCTGCCGCACCCGCGCCGTTGGGCAACTCCACCGCTCTCGCCGGTCCCGGGTTCATGGCCATGTTCATGCTCCCTTCATCAACTGGATCGCTTCGCCGCCGCGTACCGGCGCGTACTTGTTGAGGAAGGCGCCGAACGCTCCCGCGACGCCGGAGGAGAGGAAGGCGGCCAGCAGGAAGGCCAGCGCGGCGGCGCGCAGGCCACGGTGTCTCGCGAGGTCCCGGCCGTATTTCGCGTACAGGTACGCGACCATCGTCATCGCGATCGGGGCGATCCAGGCTACGTGCTCCTTCCATTCCATGCCGAGGTGGTGCCACTCGCTCGTCGTCGCGCTCGAGAGCAGCAGGTACCGGGGATAGTCGGCCAGGTCGATCGTCCCTGCCGGGGGCGCGGCGCGGTACCAGGGATAGACGATGTAGGTTCCCGAGAGCACGGTCGCCCACGCGAGGATGGCCATGCCGATCAGGAAGACCCGCAGCATCGCCTGGTCCCCGCGATCGGGCACTCCCGGGGAGCCGTCCCCGGACATCCGCGCCAGCGCGACCATCGCCCCGGTAAACGCCAGCAGGAACAACGCGCCGAAGCCCATCCCGTGCAGAACGGTCCACAATTCACGCGTACTCATTTCCATGGCATGCCCCTCTTCGCTTCACGAGCGACATCGGATGCGAATGGCAACGATTGCACGTCGCGTGACCGCGATTCTGTACGCCGCCGCACATTGGCCGCCTCGGGAGGGGGTCCCGAGGCGGCGGCACCGCGCGGCCGGTTCGTCCCGCTATTTCGACGCTTCGATGGCCGTGACGATGTAGGCCCCCGCCTTTTCCTCGGCGGCGAACTTGACCTTGTCGCCGGCCTTCACCTTGTCGAGGAACGCGCGGTCCTTCACCTGGAAGACCATCGTCATGGGCGGCATGTCCAGGCTCTTGATCGGGCCGTGCTTCAGCGTGATCTTGCCGGCGTCCTTGTCGACCTTGCGCACCTCGCCATCGGCCAGCGCCGCCGCGGATGCCTGCGCCATCGTGGCGTGCGCGAAGGACGGATGGTCGTGATGAGGCGCCTGCGCGGCCGCGGAGCCGGCAGCGAGGGCGGCGACGGCCGCGGCGAGGGCGATGGACTTCATGGGGAGTTCTCCTGGTAGGGAATGGGTTTCGGAAAAGTCGCGCCTAGTTCGCGGCGACGACGACGCGGCCGATCATCCCGGCCTCGAGGTGGCCCGGCAGGAGGCAGCCGAAGTGGAACTCGCCCGCCTTGGTGAACGTCCAGACGATCTCCTGAGTCTTGCCGGGCGGGACGTGCGCCATGTAGGGCTCGTCATGCTCCATGTTCGGAAATTTCTTCATCAACTCGCCATGGGCCTTCAGCTCCGCGAGATTGCCGAGCACCATTTCGTGCATGACCTTGCCGCCGTTCTTCGCGACGAAGCGGATGGTCTCGCCCTGCTTCACGCGCACTTCCGACGGGCTGAAGCGCATCGCGTCGCTCATGTCGACGGTCACCGTGCGCGATACCTTGCGCGGGTCCCCCTGCCGGCCGAAGGAGTGCTCCTCGGTCGAGACCGCGCGGGCCTTGGCGGGCTTCATGTCGTCGTGCTTGTCGGCATGGGCGAAGGTGGCCGGGGAGGTCGCCACGAGCGCCGCGGCGAGAACGGCGTTGAGGGCAAGGCGATTCATGTAGCGGTTCTCCTTGGTGGAATCGGTCAATGGTCCGAGTGGCCGCCGGGCTTGCGCACGCGGACTTCGGAAACCGGGGGTTTTCCGGCGGCCGGCATCGACTGCCCGCCCTCGGACTTGAAGCGCGCCGGCTCCGTGATCGGGCCCGTCCATTCGTACGCCTGCGTGCCCGCCGGCTGCTTGTACCAGCCCGGATCCTTGTAGTCGCCGGGCTTCTGGTCGCGGCGCACCTTGAAGACGGTGAACATGCCGCCCATCTCCACCGGGCCGTAGGGACCGGTGCCGGTCATCATGGGCAGCGTGTTGT
>NZ_JBAZKR010000182.1:0-4441 GCF_041650655.1 Zavarzinia sp. | reverse complement strand
ACGTGGCTTTCGTCACCGCCGGCCGCAAGGCGACCGTGGAAGCAATTCGCGCCGCAGGCCCGATCGTGCTCGAGCCCATCGTCTCGATCGAGATCGTCGCCCCCGAGGGCGCGATCGGCGACCTCACCGGCGACCTGTCGAGCCGGCGTGGCCATATCACCGGCACCAGCCCGCGGCCCGGCGGTACCGCTTCGATCACCGGCGAGGTGCCGCTGGCCGAGATCACCGACTACGCCTCGCGCCTGAAGTCGATGACCGGTGGCCAGGGCGCCTACAGCATCGAGTTCGCGCGGCATGCGCAGGTGCCGCCCCAGGTGCAGCAGAAACTCGCCGCCAGCTTCAAGCTCAAGGAAGAAGACGATTGACGCGCCGGCTTGCGCTGTCGGCCGGCCAAGCGTAATCTTTGCGCCGTGAATTACCGTTTCGCCCGCGTCCTGCTGCTTTTCGCCGCGCTGTGGCTGCCCGTGCAGACCATGGCGGCGGTGTCCATGCCGGTGTGCCGGCATGCGCAGGAGCACGGCCAGGCCTCCGTTGCGGCGGAACAGCCGGATGCCGCGATGCCTTGCCATGCTGCCCACGAGACAGCGGCCCCGGACCAGGCCGCGCACGATGCGGGCTGCGATAATTGCGAAATCTGCCATCTGGCGTGCGCCGGCTTCATGCCCAGCGCACCGTTGGCGACGGGCCTGATGCCCGCCGCCAACGACTACGCGCTGCCGGCGACCGCGGTTTCTCCGAGCCATATCGGCGAACCCCCGCAGCATCCTCCTCGAAGCAGCACCTGACATTTCTGTCGGGTCGGCGGGGCTTGGCCCTGCCGCGCGTTGTCTGTCTTTCGGGAGATTTCCATGAAGCACCCTGTTTTGTGCGCCGTCGCGACGGCTGCTTTCGCCTTTGTCCTGCCCCCTGCCATCGCCCAGGATCGTTCCATGCAGACCGCCGCGCCGGCGAAGACTGCCAGCAAGCCACTGTCCGAAGGCACGGTCAGACGACTCGACCGGGCAGCGGGCAGCGTCACCATAACCCATGGCCCGATCGAGAATCTCGGCATGGGCGCCATGACCATGACCTTCGCCTTCAAGAAAGGCGTCGTGCCGGCGGCGGTCAAGGAGGGCGACAAGGTGCGCTTCCGCGCCGAGGAGAAGGGCGGCCAGTACTCCGTCGTTCGCGTCGAAGCGGCGAAGTAGGGCCATGCGCCCCGTCCCTGTCCTGCTCGCGATGCTGCTGCTCGCGGGCGGGCCCAGCGGCGCTGCGGAACCCGAGATGGTCATCGGCGGTCAAGTCGAGAGCCTGCTCGAGTTTGCCCGCGGCCGCCATCCCGAGTTCGCTGCGCTGCGTGCCGAAGCCGAGGCCGCCGCGGCGCGGATCGAGCCCGCCGGCGCGCTGCCCGACCCGATGCTGCGCACCGAGTTGCGCGACGTCACCAACGAGGGCCGCGACGCCAGCGCCAACCTCCTGCCGCCGCGCATCGGCAGCACGCGCTACGTGGTCAGTCAGAGCCTGCCCTGGTTTGGCAAGCGCGATCTGCGTCGCGAGATGGCCGGCGCCGGCGCCGACGAAGCGCAGGCACGGACGCGCGCCGGCTGGCTCGATCTGGCCACCCGCATCAAACTGACCTACGCCCAGCATCACGTGCATCTGATCAGCATCCGTTACGCGCAGGAGAATCTCGACCTGATGCGGCGCGTTGCCGAGATCGCCCGCACCCGTTACGCCAGCGGCTTCGGCAGCCAGCAGGATGCCCTGCGCGCGCAATCCGAGATCATTGCCATGGAGACCGATCTGGTCATGCTCGAAGGCGAGAGCGCCCAGGCCAGCGCGCGCATACGTGCTTTGCTCGGGCGCCCCGAAAACGTCAAGCTGCGCCCGCCGGAGAAGCTGCGCCCGCTGCCACCGGTGGCGAAGCTGGACATCGCCGCGCTCGAGGCAAGGCTGCGCGCCAACAATCCGCAACTGGCCGCCGATGACGCGCGCGTCGTTGGTGCCGAGAAGGGGCGCGATCTGGTCGAGCGCAACCGCTATCCGGACGTGAATGTGGGCGTGGCGCCGACACAGATGCGCAACCGGGTCAGCGAATGGGAGTTGATGTTCGAGATCAATATTCCGCTGCAGCGCGACAGCCGCCGCGCGCAGGAGCGCGAGGCCGAGTTGAATCTGGAAGCGGCACGCCTGCGTCGCCAGGGCAATCTCAACCAGACGCTGGCCGAACTCACCGAAAGCGTGGCCGGCCTCGATGTTGCGCACAAGCTGGAAGTGCTCGTGAGCACCGGGTTGCTGCCGCAGGCCGAACTGAACCTGAACGCCGCACTGGCCGCTTACGAAAACGGCCGCGCCGATTTTTCCGCCGTACTCGACGCGCACCGGCAACTGCGCCGCGCCCGCGGCGAACTCGTCAAGGCACGCGGCGACCAGCAAATTCGCTTGGCCGAAATCGAGAAATTGGTGGGAGAGGAACTATGAAATATCAGATTCCGGTCGCGCTCGCGGCCCTGTTGCTGGCCGTCGGCGGCGGGTACTGGCTGGGCAGGGCGCCAATAGTCGGCGCTGGCGACACGGCGATCGCCGCCGCCCCGGCGACCACCGCCGCTCCCGCCGCGGCGGCACCGCGCAAGCTGCTCTACTACCGCAATCCGATGGGCCTGCCGGATACCTCGCCGGTGCCGAAAAAGGACTCGATGGGAATGGACTACATCGCGGTCTATGAGGGCGAGGAGGAGGGCGCGGCGTCTGGCGAAGTGAAAATAAGCACCGAGAAGGTGCAGAAGCTGGGCGTCAAGACCGAGCCGGCCGCGTTGCGCGAACTGGCGCGGCAGGTGACGGCCGCCGGCCGCATCGAGATCGACGAGCGCCGCCTGCACAACGTGGCGCCGAAGTTCGAGGGTTGGGTCGAGCGTCTGCACGTCAATTCCACCGGGCAGCCGGTCGCCAAGGGGCAGCCGCTGTTCGAGGTGTACAGCCCGGAGCTGGTTTCGGCGCAGCGCGAATATGTGGTTGCGGCCAAGGGTGCCGCGGCGTTGAAGGACGCGAGCGCGGAAATGCAGTCCGGCATGCGTCAGTTGTCCGAGGCCAGCCTTGTCCGGCTGCGCAACTGGGATATATCCGAAGAGCAGATCAAGGCCCTGGCGGCGGGCGACGAGGGGAAGCGTACGCTCACTTTCCGTTCGCCGGCAAGCGGCGTGGTGCTGGAGAAGAAGGCGGTGGCCGGCATGCGTTTCATGCCGGGCGAGATGCTGTACCAGATCGCCGACCTCTCGTCGGTCTGGGTGCTGGCCGACGTGTTCGAGCGCGACATCGCGCTGCTCAGGGTCGGGCAGAAGGTCAAGGTGGCCATCAGCGCCTATCCCGACAAGAGCTTCAGCGGAACCATCGCCTACATCTATCCCCGCCTTACGGCCGAGACGCGGACGATTCCCGTGCGCGTCGAGCTGGCCAACCCGGGCGGCCTGCTGAAGCCGGCCATGTATGCCAGCGTCGAATTCGCCGTGGGCGGACGTGACAAGGTCGTGACGGTGCCGCTGTCGGCGGTGATCGACAGCGGCACGCGGCAGATCGTGCTGATCGAGAAAGGTGCCGGTCGCTTCGAGCCGCGCGCGGTCAAGCTCGGCACGCGCAGCGATGAGTATGTCGAAATACGCGAGGGAGTCGGCGCTGGCGATACGGTGGTGGTCACGGCGAACTTCCTGATCGATGCCGAAAGCAACCTGAAGGCGGCACTGGGAGGATTTGCGCCTGCTCCCGGCAGTACGCCGGCGGCGACCGGCACGGGTGGCAGGAGCGAGGTCAGCCATCAGGCCGCCGGTACGCTCGATGCCGTCGACGCCAAGGCCGGCAGCGTGACCGTGACGCACGGCCCGGTGCCAAGCCTCAAGTGGCCGGGAATGACCATGGACTTCATGCTGGCCAATCCGTCGCTGACCGACAAGATCAAGCCGGGCAGCGCGGTCAGTATCGAGTTCGTCGAGCGCAAGCCCGGCGAATGGGTGATCACGAAGATGGATGCCGGCGCGGCGACAAAGCCGACGGCGCCGGCGGCAGCGCCATCGCCACACCAGGGCCACTGAGATGCTGAATGCCCTCATCGGCTGGTCGGCGCGCAACAAGTTCCTCGTCGTCATCGCCACGATCTTCGTTACCCTTGCCGGCATCCATGCCGTTTTGAAGACGCCGCTCGACGCCTTGCCCGATCTCTCCGACGTGCAGGTCATCATCTACACCGACGTGCCGGGGCAGGCGCCGCAGGTGGTCGAGGACCAGGTCACCTATCCGTTGACGACAGCGATGTTGTCGGTACCGAAATCCAAGGTGGTGCGCGGGTTTTCCTTCTTCGGCGCCTCGTTCGTCTATGTGATTTTCGAGGACGGCACCGACATCTACTGGGCGCGTTCGCGCGTGCTGGAGTATTTGAATTTCGCCGCGGGACGGCTGCCGAGGGGCGTCACGC
>NZ_JBAZKR010000181.1:0-4495 GCF_041650655.1 Zavarzinia sp. | reverse complement strand
GTAGCCGCCGCCGGCCAGCTTCTTGAACTTCACCAGGGCGAAGTCGGGCTCGATCCCGGTGGTGTCGCAATCCATCACCAGGCCGATGGTGCCGGTCGGGGCGATCACGGTCGCCTGGGCATTGCGGTAGCCATGGGCTTCGCCGAGCTCGAGGGCGCGGTCCCAGGCACGCTTGGCGGCAGTCGCCAGGTCGGCTTCGCGGATATTGGCGTGGTCGAGGGCGACGGGGAGAGTGTTCAGCCCCTCGTAGCCGGCCGAGAAGCCGTGAGCGGCCCGGCGGTGGTTGCGGATGACGCGGAGCATCGGCACCCGGTTCTCGGCGAAGCCCGGGAAGGCGCCCAGTTCGCGCGCCATCTCGGCCGAGGTCGCATAGGCGACGCCGGTCATCACCGCGGAAACGGCACCGGCGATGGCGCGGCCCTCGTCCGAGTCATAGGACAGGCCCGAGGCCATCAGATAGCCGCCGATATTGGCGAAGCCGAGGCCCAGCGTCCGGTAGCGATAGGACAGTTCGGCGATCCGGGGCGAGGGGAACTGCGCCATGGTGACCGAGATTTCGAGCACGATGGTCCACAGGCGGACGCTGTGTTCGAAGCCGGCGACGTCGAAGCTGCCGTCATCGCGCCGGAAGGTCAGCAGGTTGAGCGAGGCCAGATTGCACGCCGTGTCGTCCAGGAACATATATTCCGAGCACGGGTTGGAGGCGCGGATCGGGCCCGAGTTCGAGCAGGTGTGCCAGTCGTTGATGGTCGAATGGTACTGGATGCCCGGGTCGGCGCACTGCCAGGCGGCGAGGCCGATCTTCTCCCACAGCTCCTTGGCCTTCACCGTCTTGGCGGTCTTGCCGTTGGTGCGATAGGTGAGCTTCCATTCCTTGTCGGCCAGCACGGCTTCCAGGAATTCGTCGGTGACGCGCACCGAATTGTTGGAATTCTGGCCCGAGACGGTCAGATAGGCATCCGAATCCCAGTCGGTGTCATAGACGCGGAATTCCAGGTCCTTGTAGCCCTGGCGCGCGAACTGGATCGCCCGCTGCAGGTAATTGTCCGGGATCATCGCCTTGCGTGCGGCCCGGAGCGCCTGCTTCAGGGTGGCGTTCTCCTTGGGCTCGAAACGGGCATCGCCTTCGAGCGTGCTCTCGTTGCAGGCGGCGAGCACGGCATTCATGTGCTGCTCGGCGAGCTTGGAGCCGGCCACCAGGGCGGCCACCTTCTGCTCCTCGATCACCTTCCAGTCGATGAACTGCTCGATATCCGGATGGTCGATGTCGACCACCACCATCTTGGCGGCGCGGCGGGTGGTGCCGCCCGACTTGATGGCGCCGGCGGCGCGGTCGCCGATCTTCAGGAAGGACATCAGGCCGGACGACTTGCCGCCGCCCGCCAGGCGCTCGTTCTCGGCGCGCAGGCGCGAGAAATTGGTGCCGGTGCCGGAACCGTATTTGAACAGCCGCGCCTCACGGATCCACAGATCCATGATGCCGCCTTCGTTCACCAGATCGTCCTCGATCCCCTGGATGAAGCAGGCGTGCGGCTGCGGCCGTTCGTAGGCCGAGGTCGAACGGGCCACGAGGCCGGTCTTCTCGTCGACATAGAAATGGCCCTGGGCCGGGCCGTCGATGCCATAGGCCCAATGCAAGCCGGTGTTGAACCACTGCGGCGAATTGGGCGCGCACATCTGGGTCGCCAGCATGAAGGCGAGCTCGTCGCGGAAGGCGAGAGCGTCGGCTTCGGAGTCGAACATGCCCGACTTCCAGCCCCAATAGGTCCAGGTGCCGGCCAGGCGGTCGAACACCTGGGTCGCGGTCCGCTCGTCACCGTAACGCTCGGCCTCGGGGAGCTGGGCGAGGGCTTCGAGATCGGCGGTCGAACGCCACAGCCACGAGGGAACCGTGTTCTCCTCGACCTTTTTCAGGCGGGCGGGGATACCGGCCTTGCGGAAATATTTCTGGGCCAGGATGTCGGTCGCGACCTGGCTCCAGCCGGCAGGCACTTCCATGTCGGCCAGCTTGAAGACCACTGAACCGTCGGGATTGCGGATCTCGCTCGAAACCTGGGTGAACTCGATCCCCGCGTAGGGAGAATTGCCTTCGGTCGTGAATCGCCGCTCGATCCGCATTATCGCTGTCCCCGATCTGCCTTGCTGCCCGTCGGCGGGCCGGCGGCCCGTCGCCCCCGCCACGTCTTATCTTTGGAACCGCTATAGGTAGGCGGTCATCCGTGGCTGGGCACAAACTGTAGGGCCGGGCTGCCACGAGTCGGAAGGGATAAAATTTCTTTGAGGTCTAGATTTTGTGCTTGCGGATGCGCCGCACACAGAATCAAGGCCATCGGCCCTCGGCAGTGGCGCTAGTATGCGGCCATGACCGTCGATTCTTCCATGGCCGAAGCCGGGTCCTTCGCACTCGGTGTCGCCCGTTCGTGGAACAGCCGCGCCTGGCGCTGGCGCGTCGAGGACGAGCGGCCGGCCCTGGCCTTGGCGCAGGCGACCGGGCTCGACCCGGTGACGGCGCGGGTGCTGCTCGGCCGCGGCGTCACGCTCGATACCGTCGACCGTTTCCTCAATCCGAGCCTGAAAGCCGACATGCCGGATCCGGCCTGTCTCAAGGATATGGAGACGGCGGCTGCGCGTCTCGCCGAAGCGGTGGCGCGGGGCGAGGCGATCGCCGTCTTCGGCGACTACGACGTCGACGGCGCCACCTCGGCCGCCGTGCTGATCCGCTATTTCGCCGGTCTCGGCGTCGATCTCCGCCTCTATGTCCCGGACCGCCAGCGCGAAGGCTATGGCCCCAACATCCCGGCGCTCGAAGCCCTGGCGGCCGAAGGGGTGAAGCTGGTGGTCGCGGTCGATTGCGGCACGCTCGCCTATCGGCCTTTCGCCGCCGCCCGCGCGGCCGGCCTCGAAGTGGTAGTGGCCGACCATCACCAGGCGGAACCGCTGCTGCCCGAGGTGGCCGCCCTGGTCAACCCGAACCGGCTGGACGACAGCGCCGGCCTCGGCCATTTGGCCGCGGTCGGCGTCACCTTCCTGCTGGTGGTCGCCTTGAACCGCCGGCTGCGGGCTTCCGGCTATTTCGCGAAGCAGGGCCGGTGCGAGCCGGACCTGATGGCGCTCCTGGATCTCGTGGCGCTCGGCACCGTGGCGGACGTGGTGCCGCTCAAGGGCTTGAACCGCACCTTCGTCGCTCAGGGGCTCAAGGTCATGGCGGGGCGGGGCAATCCGGGCCTGG
This sequence comes from Zavarzinia sp., assembly GCF_041650655.1. Classification (GTDB taxonomy): domain Bacteria; phylum Pseudomonadota; class Alphaproteobacteria; order Zavarziniales; family Zavarziniaceae; genus Zavarzinia. The sequence goes on along the minus strand of NZ_JBAZKR010000181.1, from coordinate 1,266 downwards.
CGGCACTGATGGACGTGGCGCGGGTCGATACGGCGCCGACCGCCTATCACCTCGGCTATCTGCTCGGCCCCCGGGTCAATGCCGGCGGGCGGGTCGGCCAGGCGGACCTCGGCGCGCAACTGCTCTCGTCCGACGATTTGGACATGGTCGCCGCCATCGCGCTCCGCCTCGACGCCCTGAACCGCGAGCGCCAGGCGATCGAGAAGGAGGTCGAGGCGGCCGCGGTCGAGGCTGTCGAAGCCCGGCTGGCGGGCGGCAACGGGCCGGGCGCCCTGGTGCTCGTCGCCGGTGCCGGCTGGCACCCCGGGGTCGTCGGCATCGTGGCGAGCCGGCTCAAGGAACGCTATCGCCGGCCCTGTTTCGTGCTCTCGATCTTGGGCGACGGACGGGCCAAGGGTTCCGGCCGTTCGATTCCCGGTGTCGACCTCGGCGCCGCGGTCGCCGCCGCCCGCGCCGTCGGCCTGATCGAGGAGGGCGGCGGCCATGCCATGGCGGCCGGCATCACGGTCGATGTGGGCCGGCTCGAAGAACTCGAAGCCTTCTGGTCGAATCGTTTCGAGCACCTGGTCGAACAGGCCCTGGCGTCGGACGGGGTGAAGATCGACGCCGCCGTCGGTCTCGGCGGTCTCGGCCCCGACTTGGTGCGCCGGCTCTCCCAGGTGGCCCCCTTCGGCCAGGGCAATCCGGAGCCCCGATTCGTCGTGCCCTCGGTCCGCATTTCCTATTCGGCGCCCATGGGGCGGGGCCATCTGCGCCTTCGCCTGTCCGATTCGGCCGGGCGTTCGGCCGATGCCGTCGCCTTCCGCTCGGGCGACGGCGCGGTGGTCGAAGCCCTGGCGGCCGCGGCGGCGGGCGGGCAGCCCATTCATGTCGTCGGCCACCTGCGGTCCGAAGTCTGGCAGGGGCGGGAGAGGCTTCGCCTCTTCGTGGAGGATGCGGCGGACGCCGTCCCCGGTTAGGATCGCGCCATGACAGACCGCACCATCATTCGCTGCAGCACGATGGAAGAAGTCCGCGCCGAGGTCGATCGCCTCGACCGCGAGATCGTCCGCCTGCTGGCCGAGCGGGAACAGCGCATCATCGACGCCGGCCACATCAAGCCGAGCCGCGACATCGTGCGCGACGAGGCCCGGATCGAGGACGTCGTGACCAAGGTCCGCGCCGCCGCGGCCGTCAATGGCGCCGACCCCGACCTGATCGAGGCGATCTACCGCGACATGATGGAGCGCTTCATCGCCCATGAATTCACCGTCTGGGACGGTGCCC
>NZ_JBAZKR010000180.1:0-4628 GCF_041650655.1 Zavarzinia sp. | reverse complement strand
CCAATGTCGGCGGCCACAAGGTCTATCTGCGCACCGGCGAATATGACAACGGCAAGCTCGGCGAAGTCTTCATCGACATGCACAAGGAAGGTGCCGCCTTCCGCAGCCTGATGAACAATTTCGCCATCGCGGTCTCGATCGGCCTGCAGTACGGCGTGCCGTTGGAGGAATTCGTCGACGCCTTCACCTTCACCCGCTTCGAGCCCGCGGGCATGGTCGAAGGCAACGAAGTGATCAAGATGGCCACCTCGATCCTCGACTATGTCTTCCGCGAACTGGCCGTGTCCTACCTCGGCCGGAACGACCTCGCCCATGTCGAGCCGGCGGACCTCCGCTTCGACGCCATGGGTGACGGCGCGGACGAAGCGGCGCTGGACGGCGCCCCGCAGCGCCGCGAAGCGGTCGACGCCAAAGCCGCGGCCTACAAGGCTGCCGCCTCGGCGCCGGTCTCCAACGGCTATGTCCGCTCCAACCTCTATGTCCTGAACGCCGCGGCCCAGGGCATCCGCCAGGCCGCCCACAACGCCCATGCCGGCAACGAGGCGGTCGCGCTGGTGATCGAGCAGGACCTGGCCGTGGCCACCCGCGCCTCGACCGGGGCGACGGCGGCCGCCACCGCCTCCGCCGCGGTCTCGGCCGCCGAAACCCGCCTCGCCCGCATCCGCGAGGCCCGGGTGAAGGGCTATGTCGGCGACGCCTGCGGCGACTGCGGCAATTTCACCCTGGTTCGCAACGGCACCTGCCTGAAGTGCGACACCTGCGGCTCGACCAGCGGCTGCTCGTAAGGTTTCGGGGCCAATCCGAAGGAAAACCCGCCGACGACCTCGGCGGGTTTTTTCTTGCCGTGAGTGGATTGCGGCGGCCCACCGCGGGTTGACAGCATGGTAAACGCTGCGCACACCTAGGCCGCAAGGGGCCACGCTGGGACGCGCCATGATTCGGCATCTGTTCCTCATTCTGTTCGTCATTGCAGGCGGCATCGGCGCCAGCCAGTTGCCGAATTTCGCCCGTGCCTATGAACAGCGGCTCGGCGGCGCGCTCGGCGAAGTGCAGAAGATGGTGGATGGCTTCACCCTCCAGGCCCAGGCGGAGGGGCTGGATTTCAACGGCCTGGTCGAGCGCCACCGGAATGCCAGCGACGCCGCGCTGCGCGGCACCGCAGACCGCATGACCGCCCTCGCCCAGCGCCGCGACCTGCTGCAGGCGCAAATCAAGGCGCTCTCCGCCGCTCCCACCAGTTTCGACAAGCTGACCGCGATCGCCACCAACGGCGACCAGGAGCTGGTGCGCGAGACCCTGGCGAATTACGAGATCACGGCGACTGTGGACCCGATCTTCGGCCTCGGCGGCGTCGGCATCGGCTGGGCGCTCTATGGCCTGCTGGGCGGACTGCTGGCGCGCCGCCGCCGCCGCACCACCCCGGGCGGCCTGGTCCGCCGCTGACCCCATCCCGAAAGCAGAACGCCCCGGCGTTTCGGCCGGGGCGTTGCTTCGTCTGTACCAGACTCAGGCGGCGCGGGGCAGCCGGGCGGCGGTCCAGATGCGGTCGAGGGCGCGGATCAGATGATCCATCATCTCGTCGTCGTGGAAGGGCGACGGCGTGAAGCGCAGGCGCTCGGTCCCGCGCGGCACGGTCGGGAAATTGATCGGCTGGACATAGATGCCGTCGACCGCCAGCAGCTCGTCCGAGATCGCCTTGCAGCGAATCGGATCGCCCACCATGACGGGCACGATGTGCGAGGCCGAATTCACCACCGGCAGGCCGGCTTCGGCCAGCTTCCGTTTCAGGGTGGCGGCACGTTCCTGGTGCTTCACGCGCAGCTCGTTGTGCTGACGCAGGTAGCGGACCGAGGCGCAGGCGCCGGCCGCCAGCACGGGGGCCAGCGACGTGGTGAAGATGAAGCCCGGGGCGTAGGAGCGCACGCAGTCGACCATCACGGCCGAACCGGCGATATAGCCGCCCATGGCGCCGAAGGCCTTGCCCAGCGTGCCCTCGATCACGTCGATATCGTGCATCACGCCCATCTGCTCGGCGACGCCGGCACCATGCTCGCCATAGAGGCCGACGGCATGGACTTCGTCGAGATAGGTGAGGCCGTTGTACTTCTTGGCGACTTCGATGAAGTCCGGGATCGGCGCGATGTCGCCGTCCATCGAATAGACGCTCTCGAAGGCGATGATCTTGGGGGCCTTGGGATCGGCGTCCTTCAAGAGCGAGACCAGATGGTCGACGTCGTTGTGGCGGAAGATCCGCTTGGGCGCGCCGCCATGGCGGATGCCCTCGATCATCGAGGCGTGGTTGAGCTCGTCCGAATAGACCGTCACGCCTTTGAGCACGCGCGACAGGGCGGAGAGTGCCGCCTCGTTCGAGACGAAGCCTGAAGAGAACAGCAGCGACGCTTCCTTGCCGTGCAGCGAAGCCAGTTCCTCCTCGAGGAGGACATGGGCACGGGTGGTGCCTGAAATATTGCGGGTGCCGCCCGCGCCGGCGCCGAAATCGTCCAGCGCCTCATGCATGGCGGCGAGCACTTCGGAATTCTGACCCTGGCCCAGATAGTCGTTCGAGCACCAGACCACGATTTCCTTCGGCCCCTGGGGCCCCCGCCAAGTCGCCCGCGGGAAGGAACCGCAATGCCGCTGCAGGTCAGCGAACACCCTGTAACGGCCTTCCCTCTTCAGGTCGGCGATCGCTTGCGCAAAGGATTCGTCGTAGTTCATTCGCCCTGTCCCAACTGCGTCGATGTGCGGGCGCACCGGATGCGACCGATCCCACCGACGTCCATCGTCAGTCGGATTGGTTCACAAATCCTATAACGAGGCTTTGATCCAAGGCAAAGCTGATCGAGCTTAGAATTCGGCCAAGTTGACGCAGGGGGGGCGGCAGGACACCCCCCGATGCCCCACCGCCCCGACCGCAGACCCCCCGTCAGCGGCCACCGCCGGAGCACCGGCGGTACGGCTGCACTATGGCGTCTCGCCCCGGCGGGCGATGTGACGGGTCTCACAGAAGCGAGCGAAGGCGGGCGTCAGCGGCCGAGGCGCTTGCGCTCGGCGGCCAGTTCCGCGGCGCTGAGCTGGATGCCGGTGACCACCTCGAAGGAATAGGGCGACTTGCCGTTCAGCGGGATGGTGAGGCTCAGATGCTCGACAACGCCGCCGCTGTTCTTGTCCTTGGGCAGCGCCACGGTGGTCGTATAGACCGCGCGGCTGATCACCTGGGTGTTGGTCTCGGTCAGGGCGACGAAATAGGGAATCGTCACCTCGGTCAGGGCTTTGCCCGCCGGCCCGCGCCGGACATAGAGCGAAATGCCCGCCTCGGCCGCGACCTGGCCGTCCACCGCCTTGTCGCAGAGGATCTTGGCATCCACCACCTCGACCCGATAGACGAGATCGTCCGGCCCCTGGACCGAGCCGTCGCGGAAGCGCTGCAACTCGGCGGCATCGGTCAGCACCGACATGGTGGCGCAGGCTTCCTTGCCCGCCGTCGCCGCCGGCTTCGAGTCGGACGACGAGCCGCAGCCCGAAAGGCCGAGCAGGACGAGGCCGATCACGCCGGCGCAGAGCGCCCCGGTGGCCTGCGGCTTGGTGCCCATCCTATGCTTCCCTTTCGCTGCCGGTACGGTATGGTCGGCGCACTCTAGACAAGCGCCTTTGGCGGCACAAGCTGGCCGAGACGGCCAATTCGACGGATCCCGAACGGCCCTATGACCAAGCCGAAGCTCACCATCCTCCTGGCGGCGCCGCGCGGCTTCTGCGCCGGGGTCGACCGGGCGATACAGATCGTCGAGCTGGCCCTGGAACGCTTCGGCCCGCCGATCTATGTCCGCCACGAGATCGTGCACAACCGGACCGTGGTCGAATCGCTCGAAGCCAAGGGCGCCGTCTTCGTCGAGGAACTGGACGAAGTGCCGGCCGATGCCCATGTCGTCTTTTCCGCCCACGGCGTGCCCAAGTCGGTGCCGGCGGAGGCGCGGCGCCGCGGCCTCTCCTATCTCGATGCGACCTGCCCGCTCGTCTCCAAGGTCCATGTCGAGGCGGAACGCCTGCACGAGCAGGGAATGCACCTGATCATGATCGGCCACGAGGGCCATCCCGAAGTGGTCGGCACCATGGGGCAATTGCCCGACGGCGCGATCAGCCTCGTGGAGACGGTCGAGGATGTCGCCCGCCTTGTCGTGCCCGATCCCGAAAAACTGGGCTTCATCACCCAGACCACCCTTTCGGTCGACGACACCGCCGGCATCGTCGCCGCCCTGCACGCGCGTTTTCCCGCGATCCAGGCGCCGCACAAGGAAGACATCTGCTACGCCACCACGAACCGCCAGTCGGCGGTCAAGACGATCGCGCCCGATTGCGACGTCCTCATCGTGATCGGCGCGCCCAATTCGTCGAATTCCGTGCGCCTGGTTGAAGTGGGCGCCCGGGCCGGCGTCGCCACGGCGCTGCGCGTCCAGCACGCGGGCGAGCTCGACTGGTCGAGAATCGCGGGCGCCCGCCGGGTCGGCATCACCGCCGGCGCCTCGGCGCCCGAGAGCCTGGTCGAGGAATTGATCGACGCCTTCCGTCAGCGCTACGACGTCACGGTCGAACAGGTGACCGTGACCGAGGAGCGCGTGCAATTCAAAGTG
>NZ_JBAZKR010000179.1:0-4663 GCF_041650655.1 Zavarzinia sp. | reverse complement strand
CCTCTGCCAGCTCGCCGGCCGCGCCGCCGCTGGAGCCGGGCCCGGACGCGCCCGGCCAGTAGGCGCGCGCAATCCGGGCCGCGGCCCCATGCGTAGAGACGTGCTTGAGGAAGGCGGCATCCAGCGTCGGGTTCCCGCGCGCTTCGAGGTGCGCATCTATCTCGGCGTCGATACCGGCGATGATGGCCGTTGCCTCGGTGATGGTCACCGGGGTTGAGGCGGTCAGCGTCTGGCCGATCAGGGCGGTCGCTTCTGCGTGGGTGCAGTAGCTCACTGCATGAGCGCCTTGAGTGAGAAGGTCGCCGACTGGCCATGCCCGCCGGCGTCTACCAGCGTGTAGCGGCCTCGAATCTGAGCGCCCCAGGCGGCCGGACGAACTGCCCCGCTTGCGGCGTCAGAGGTCACGTTGACCTCGGACGTGCCGGGGCTCGACGGGTCGAGAATGGCGATCTTCTTCTGTGCCGCCCCGTTGCCCGCTACTTGCGTGAAGTGCACGGCATTCAGCCACGTAGAGCCTTCGTCGGGCGACACGTCCACGTAGACGTCCAGTACGTCGCCGGCAGCCCCGGCCATGGCCGTGACGTCAAGCAGGCAGATGACACGGCGGGCGTTCGCGATGTTCGCGACTGCCGTACCCGCCTCGTTGGCAACGGCCGTGGTCCGGGTAGCTGAGGCGAAGAGGCTTGCGGCTTGTGGCATGTGGCCCATCACGTCACCGCCACTCAGGTCGCGTAAGCGTTGGCGAACTCGGTATAGACGGCCGGGTCTGCATCGGTCGCATAGACACAGCCGACGTTGCTGAGTTGCTGAGCGCCGTCGACCGTGATGCCGCTGGTGAGCATCTTGACGTTGAGAAGCGTCACCTCTCCCGCAACAGCCCCGGCACCGGTGAGCCCGCCCATGAGCGAGGAGTCGGACACGCGCAGCCGCGAACCGGCATCATTGATCGTGAAGTGGAGCAGCCCCTCAAGATCGAGGTTCTTGGCATAGATCCGGATCGCCTGACCGGCGACGGTCCCGGCGACGTCGATGGAGTCGCCGCTCGTGTCCATGCTGGCCGTGAGGCCGTCGATGTACACGTTCAGCTTCTTGGTCATGTTCGCGTTTGCGATCTTGAGGCCAATCTGCGTGTCAGCGTCGAGTGTGATGTTCTTGACGGTGGCCTCGAACGTCGACGCGGTGTAGGTCGGCGAGAGGTTGAGAACCTGTGCCGCAGCGTCTGCATTGGAGATAACGACATCGCCAATACCGATGAGGGACAGTCCGCTCACGTTCGGCCACGTCAGAGTGGCCGCCTCGGCGTACTCACCAGATAGCACATAGATCGTGTGGCGAGTTGCGGTCCAGACCGTGAACGCCTTGGTGAGCGTCGCATACGGGAACGCGAACGAGCCCACACCGGTGGTATCGTTGCCGTTTTCCGAGACGACGATGTAGGTTGTCGGGGCGGTCTTGAGCGCGTTGAGCTGCGCAGCCGTGATCGTTGCGGTGTCGAGAATGTTTAGCTCAGCCGCGGTGGCCGTGACCGCCGTGCCCTCACCGGAACCGGTGTAGAGCGTTTCCGCGTGGACGCGCGGCGCCATGAGTGCCAGCGGCAGTTTCCACTTCTTCATGTGTGACACTTCCTTTCGGTAGTGGGGGGCCGCCTAGCGGCAGCGCGGCCCCCGCCAGTGAGTCGTTAGCTCACAACCGTGGAGTACAGGTAGGCGGCGTACAGCGAGGTCTTCTTCACGTCGCGGTAGTCGTCGACGTACCACTTCCAGCTACTGGTGTCGTCATCCCACACCGGGCCGCGGGTCGCGAAGCGCGGCGACTCGCCGGTCCAGGCGAAGGTCTTGAGGGGGGTGATCGCCTTGCTGCCCGGGCTCGGGTCGATGTAGGCGATGGAAGCGAACTTGCCCCAGATGTTCGTGAAGGTGTTGGCCGCCGACTGGTAGACGGCGCGGCCCACGAGCAGGCGGTCGACGCCGAGCGCCTGAGCGATCTGAGCCTCGGTCGGGATCGCCTCGGGGGCGTTCAGGCCGAACACGATCTTGCGCACGCCGGCGTGCTTCTGCAGGGCGCGGAAGACGTCATAGCCGATGACGAGGGTGTTCGGCTCGCGGCCGATGGCACCCCGGACGGTGGCCTTGGCGTCGTCGACGGCATCGACCGGATCTGATGTGTCGGCATCCCAGCGGTCCGCGGCGGCGAGCGCCGATGTCTGCGTGAAGGCGGCCGTCGAGAAGGCCAGTGCGGCGACTTCGTACTCGTACGCCAGCAGCATCTGGTCGACGGGCACGGCGATGGCATCGCGGGCCGGGTCAACGGCCGGATCGGCGTTCTTCATGTCCTCATCGGGGACGATCGCCTTGAGGCCGTGGCCGTTGGCGAAGTAGGTATCGGTGGACTTCGCCCACTTCACCTCGCCGTACTGGGCACCCGGCGCGCGGCCGGTCTGGACGAGCTCGAAGTTCGAACCGTCGTGAATCCAGTACGTGTCGCTCTGCTTGGCGACCGGGACTTCCGGCGCGATAAGCGAGGCGATGAGGTTGGGCCGCTGACTCGCGTACTCCTGAGCGTACGAGGTCAGGGCGGCATCGATGTGCAGGTCTGCGTGCTTGGTGCTAGACATCTAACTCACCGTCCTTTCGTCAGACGCTCTCGGTTTGCGGGTGAATGTCGATCACGATGAGACCGGGGGTTGCGGAGGTGTACGCCTCGCGGGCGTAGCCGACGATCCAGCCCTTGTCGGTCTCCTGCTTGACGAGGTGCCCGGAGGCGTCCACGTCGAGGGGGTCATTGATGGCGATGTCGGTCGTGCCGTCGACCATGGCGTAGCTCTGGCCGCCGGTGCGCACGACTGCCTGCAGGCCGGAGGTCGGCAGGTTCTGGAGGATGCCAATGCAACGCTCGTTGGCGGCGCCGACTTCGGCCTCCCCCGAGGTGTTCACCAGCACGGCGTGGTACTGAGAGCCTGAGAGGTCTTCGGCCGCGACGAAGGTCTCGTCACGGTAGGGGCCTCTCGGAAGCAGCGTGGCCATGCTCACGCCTCCTTTCCGGTGCGGAATGCGTCATAGCGGGCGGCGAGGTCGGCATCCTCGGCGAGCACGAGGCTCATCGCGGAAGCGAACGTCACGCCGTCCTTGGACGCGCGGGTCTTGGCCTTCTCGGACAGTTCGACGGAGGCGTTTGCGTAGCTGCCCACCTCGTCGCCCTGCGTGGCCGGTGCGCCGTGCTCGGAGAGGTCGATGACCTTGCGCGCCTTGGCGGCGTCGCTCATGGCCTCGAACTGCTCCGGCGCGGCCTCGGCGAGCGAGAGCCAGGTCGGCTTCTCGGCGGGGGCGAGATGCCCGCCGCTGATGAGCTCGTCGACCTTGCTCTCGGCGAGCTGCTTGCGCTGCGCCTGCTCGGCCTCGGCGAGCTTCGTGGTGACGGCGTCGCGCTCATCGATGATCGTCTGCACGGCAGCCAGCACGGCAGCCTCGTCGACGTCTTCGGCGAGCTTGAGCGCCTGAATGACGGTCTTCATGGGCTCGGCTCCTTTCGGGTCAGCGGCTGCCTCACTGGCCTCAATCGCGTCGCCTTCGTCGCCCTTCGCGTCGTGCGAAACAGGCTCGGAAACTGCGGCGGGATCGGGGGTAGGGTCGCTGTCTTCTGGCGGTGGATCGGCGAGCGAGTAGGCGGCGATTTTGCCGCGCAGCTCGCGGAGGAAGGTGCGCGCGGAGGGCATGCCTTTCTTGCCCTTCAGGCGTTCGTCGAGCTTGCCCGCGAGGGACGAGAGCTCGTCGAGCAGTTCCTGTACGGGGTCGATGGCGTCGGCGGCGGTGATCTCGGAGAGCTTGACGGCGATATGACCGGCCGCTTCAAGCACGGCGGGCATCATGCGCAGGACCGGCGTGTTCGTCAGCGTGCCGGACTTGAACACGTCGTCGGTCTTTGCACCGGAACGGTTGTCGACTACGGGGCCAAGCTCAATCGAGAGGTACTTGTACGCCTGCCCATTCAGCAGCTCGGCGCCGATCTCCGTGACCTGCCCGTCACCGAAGAGCATCTCGCCGCCGTCGATGGTCGGTTCGATGTGCAGACGCTTGAACCAGGCGGCGGCGGGCGCGCTCGTGTCGTGCTTGCCGGAGGAATCCAGCATCGGTTCGGTCCCGAGAATGCCAGCCTCAAAATTGGCGATGAGGGTCTCGGCGAGGTCACGTGTCAGCGGCAGGTTTGGGTACTTGGCCGACTTCCACGTGCCGATAGGGAACAGGGGGAAGGGAATCACGTCCCCGGAAGACACGGCGTCGGCGAGGGTCAGCTCGCACATGTGCAGGTAGTCGCTCATGCGGCCTCCCCTTGTTTGTAGACGTACACGGTCACGCAGCGGCAGTTGCCGCCGCCCTCGCAGTTCGGGTTCGGCGTCCACGATTCGGCTTCGGTCAGATCCTCGGTCGTCTCGCCGTCGAGGGGCTCGCACTCGGCGCACACCACGCCGTCGAGAATGGCCGAGTACTGGGCATAGGCGATGTCCTGGGCATTGACGCGGGCCTCGTCGGCGCGGCCGGCGGACATGAGGTCGGTGACGATCGCGCTCATGCGCAAGGCCGATGCGTCAGACTCGCGCGTCACGAGCGCGGCGATGGCAGCCGCATCCATGGGCGTGAGGGCCGAACGGACGGCGATGGCAGCCGCG
>NZ_JBAZKR010000178.1:0-4722 GCF_041650655.1 Zavarzinia sp. | reverse complement strand
GCATCATTCTGCGAACTGGCAGTGCGCCGCGAGGCGAATGGGCAGTGGCTGGCACAGTGCGTCGTGGATGTGTGAGGGCAGCATGGACCTGAAGAATCTCAAGCAGCGCGGCGAATTCGAATGGGAGTTGCCCAAGACCGGCGCAATGCGCGTGCCGGGCGTGATCTTCGCTTCGCGCGAACTGATCGCAGGCATGGACGAGAAAGTGCGCGAGCAGGTGGCCAACGTCGCCAGCCTGCCGGGCATCGTCGCGGCGTCTTACGCCATGCCCGATGCCCACTGGGGCTACGGCTTCCCGATCGGCGGCGTCGCCGCATTCGACGCCGACGAGGGCGGGGTAGCCTCGGCCGGCGGCGTCGGCTTCGACATTTCCTGCGGCGTCCGCACGTTGCACACGGGGCTGAAGCTTGCCGACTTCGAGGCGCAAAAGGCGCGCCTGGCCGACCGGCTGTTTGCCCGTATCCCGGCCGGGATCGGCAGCACCGGCGGCGTCCATCTTGGTCCGGCCGAAATGGCGGCGATGCTCAGGGGCGGCGCCCGCTGGGCGGTCGAAGAAGGCTACGGTTCCGAGGCCGATCTCACGCATATCGAGGAATTCGGCTGCGTCGCCGGCGCTGATCCCGGTGCCGTTTCGGACCAGGCGAAAAAGCGGCAGCGCGACGAGATGGGGACGCTGGGTTCCGGCAATCACTACCTCGAGGTGCAGGTGGTGAGTGAAATTTTCGACAAAGCGGCCGCCCGCGCCTACGGCCTGGCCGTCGGCGATGTCGTGGTCAGCCTGCATTGCGGCTCGCGCGGGCTCGGGCACCAGATCGGCACCGACTTCCTGCGCGAGATGGCTCTGGCCGCGCCGGCGGCAGGCATCGCGCTGCCCGACCGCGAACTGGCCTGCGCGCCGCTGAAGTCGGAACTGGGCCGGCGCTACCTTGGAGCCATGCGCGCGGCGATCAACTGCGCGCTGGCCAACCGCCAGATCCTGACCCATCTGGCGCGGCAAGCCTTCGCCGAGGTGTTGCCCGGCGTCCAGATGCCGCTGCTCTACGACGTCTCGCACAACACCTGCAAGGAAGAGACGCACACGGTGGACGGCCGCAAGCGCCGCCTTTTCGTGCATCGCAAGGGCGCGACGAGGGCCTTCGGGCCGGGGCATGTCGAGCTTCCGCGCGAATACGCGCAGGCGGGACAGCCGGTGCTCGTCGGCGGCAGCATGGGGACGGCCTCGTACATCCTCGCCGGCAGTGCCGGCACGGAAGAGCGCGCCTTCGGCTCCGCCTGCCACGGCGCGGGGCGCGCGATGAGCCGCCACGAGGCGGCGCGCCGCTGGCATGGCCGTGCGGTGGTCGACGATCTGGCGGCGCGGGGTATCCTGATTCGCAGTTCGAGTTCGCGCGGCGTCGCCGAGGAAGCGCCGCTCGCCTACAAGGATGTGACGGCCGTGGTCGACGCCTCCGACCACGCGGGGCTGGCCGGCAAGGTGGCGCGCCTGTCGCCTGTCATCTGCGTCAAGGGATAGTCCTGGCGGATCGGGCGACCGGGACTTTCCTCAATGAAAGGAATCGTCAGTGAAACCAAAAATCGACGGCACGGAATTCGGCTCCATCGTCATCGACGGAGACCGCATCGAACATGACGTGCTGATCCGGCTTTCCGGAGAAGTGACGAAGCGGAAAAAGAAACTCTCCAAGGCGGTTTACGGAACTTCCCATATCGTCTCGCTGGCGGAAGCCGAGTACATCGTCGAGAAGGGCGTCGAGCGGCTGATCGTCGGTGCCGGGCAAAGCGGCATGGTCAGGCTTTCCGGCGAAGCTGCGGACTATCTCGCGAAGAAGGGAGTGGCGGTCGATCTGGCGCCGACGCCGGAGGCCATCGCGCATTGGAACAAGGCACACGGGTCGGTCGTCGGCCTGTTTCACGTGACCTGCTGACGGGCATTGCGGACGCAAGGTTTCATGAAGCAGCCGGACCGCGGCGGGTGTATTCTTGTATCGACCCGCCAGTGCAGGATTGCGCTCCCGGGCGAAACTCAAATGCAGATAGCAAACGTTCTGCGGCAGGATGAAAAAGGAGTGGCAGCATGACTATCGCAATCCCCGAAACTCCACCCGATTACGACAAGACACTCATCATCGAGCGCCCGGACGGCTTCTACCGGCAGGACAAGGCGAGCGGCGAGGAATTCGGTCCCTTCGCCACCCTGATCGAAGCGGCCGCCGACATGGATAGCGGCGCCGCGAACGTCGGAGTCGGCGAATCCCTGGAGGAAGCCGAGAGCGAGATCGGCATCGCCGACTGGATCGATCCCGAGACCGGCCAGCCCGCCGAGGAATCGATCCCTCACCTGGAAGATCATTGACTGCCGCCCTGAGCAGAGGCAGGTGACTGCAGTGACTGTTCCAGCAGGGCCTGCATCCGCCGCCAATGCGAGCCTTCCCAAAAGACGCGATGACAGGCGTCGCAGGTCGTGAAGCGCTCGTGGCTGTCACGAACTGACGGGGGCAGCCGTTCGAGGACGGTCGCCTTGTCGACCGCCCGCAAGGGCGCATTGCACACCAGGCAAAGGCTGAATGGCCGGGCGTTACGGGCCAGATCGAGCCGATCGATGATTTCCAGGAATTGCCGTACCGGTTCCGTGGCGCGGACATAGCAGCCGTGGGTGATGCTGCGCATTTTGAGCAGGTCGCGGTCGCGCGTCAGCACGATGCGGCCGTCGCGCCCGGCGATGTCCGCGATCTCGCGGTCGTGGTAGCGATTGTCGTAGAGCGTGTCGAAGCCGGCCATGCGCAGCAGGCGGGCCAGCGCGCCGAGATGGGCGTCGGCGACGAAGCGCGGGGTGCGCAGCGGCTGTTCGCGGACGCGGAGCAGGGGCGAGACATCGAGGGCCTCGAACTTCGGATAGACCGCAACGCGGTCGCCGTCCCGCAGCCGGCGATCGAAGCCGACCGATTCGCCGTTGACCAGGATCAGCTCGACTTCGGTGTGCGGCACGCCGAGGGCCTCGATCATGTGCTTGGCCGTCGCATTCTCCGCGCAGGGAGCGACAAACTCCCGCCGACGCCGCTCGGCCGGCAAAAAGTCGTTCAGTTCCTCGTAAAAGCGGAATGTCGCCGTCACCATTCTTCCTGCCCCTTGAATCCGCCCGGTCGTCTGCGGAGGCTTTGCCTGTTCCGCCCGCCAGCCGCTACCATGATGGAAAACGAAACGGGCGGGTATGCGTCATGGTGAAGGGATTTTCCATTTCCGCAACGGCAGCCGACCACAAGGCGATGCTGCGCGACATCCTCGAGGAAGTCGAACTCACGCGCTACGAGATCGGCAAGGCGGCGCTCGACGCGCGGGTAATGGCCGCCATGGCGAAGGTGCCGCGTGAGCGCTTCGTCGGTGCCTACGACCGCCACCGCGCATTCGTCAATGGACCGTTGCCGATCGGCTACGGGCAGACCATTTCGCAGCCCTATATCGTCGCCCTGATGAGCGATCTGCTCGAGCTGATGCCGGATAGCGTCGTGCTCGAGGTCGGCACCGGTTCCGGCTATCAGTCGGCCGTCCTGGCCGAACTGGTGAAGCACGTCTATAGCATCGAGATCATCGGTGCGCTGGCCAGCGCGGCCGACGAGCGTCTGAAAGAGTTGGGTTATGGCAATGTCACGGTGCGGCATGGCGACGGTTATCACGGCTGGCCGGAACTCGCACCCTTCGACGCCATTATCGTCACGGCGGCGGCCCCCTATATTCCGGCGCCGCTGGTCGAGCAACTGAAGCCCGGGGGCCGGCTGGTGATCCCGGTCGGAGAGCCCGGAGGCATACAGCAGTTGATGCTGGTCGAGAAGCGCGCCGACGGATCGGTCAGCAGCCGGAGCATCCTGATGGTTGCCTTCGTGCCGCTGACACGATCGCAGCCCTAGCGACGCGCTACCGCGCATCCCCCGCTTCAGGGGGAATCCCGATGACGCAGCGCGATGCCGGCCACTTCCAGCGAGACGCCGATCGCGAGAAGCGCCAGCCCCGCCCAGGTCTCGGGTGCGAGAAACATCAGGACGGCGCCGAACACGACGAGCGCCAGGGCGATGGGTCGTCTGATTGCAGTCTTTCTGAGCATGATGAGGTTCAGGCGTGGGCCTGCATGAGTACCGGGATGCGCTTTGGGCCGAAGGCGCTGCCGAATTTGCCGAAACGACCGGCGATTCGTCCTCCGCATTTCGGACAGTTGCCCTGGGCGGTCAGGTCGTAATGACGAATGTCGTACCAGTCGCGAACGACGGTCGCGTGGCGGCAGCCGGGGCAAAACGTGGTGCCGCCTTCGACGTCATGTACGTTGCCCGTGTAAACGTAGTGCAGGCCGGCGTCGAGCGCGATGCGGCGGGCCCTGGTCAGGGTGGCCGGCGGCGTCGGCGGCACGTCGGACATCTTCCAGTCGGGATGGAAGGCGCTGAAGTGCAGCGGCACGTCCGGACCGAGTTCGCGGGCGACCCATTTCGCCAGTTCGCCGACTTCGGTGTCGGAGTCGTTGTGGCCGGGGATCAGCAACGTGGTGATTTCAAGCCAGCAGTCGGTATCGTGATGGACATAGGCGAGGGTGTCCAGAATCGGCTGCAGGTGCGCGCCGGTCAGCTTGACGTAGAAGTCTTCGGTGAAGGCTTTCAGGTCCACGTTGGCGGCGTCCATCTTCGAATAGAACTCGCGCCGCGGTGCATCGTGCATGTAGCCGGCCGTGACGGCGACGGT
>NZ_JBAZKR010000177.1:0-4741 GCF_041650655.1 Zavarzinia sp. | reverse complement strand
GAGCTTCTGCAATTGCTCGCCGACCATGCGCATCAGGCGCTTGTAAGGTGACCAGAAGGCCTGGCGCAGGCTGATCGGATGCTCGACCAGCTTGGTGATGGTGGCATTCCAGTCGCGTCCCTGGCGGTCGTAGAAGACGCCGTTGCGGCCGACCATCAGTTGGTCGGAATCGCCGGCGGTGAAGGCGGCGGCGATCGTCTGCTTTTCGCCGCCGCTTTCGCCGACGCGCTGGCAGTCGCAATACACCAGGCAGATGCGCGACAGACCGGCCAGCGCGGCATGCCTGGCCGGGTCGCTGACGGCGACGCAGAGTTCGGCGGAACGGCCGTCGAGGTAGAGGGTGCCGATCTGGAAGGTCGCCTTGCCTTGATGTGTGTAGAAATCACGGAAGGCGACGAAGTTGTTGGCCAGCGGCAGCAGGTCGCGCACATAGCGCGCGAGGCGCTCCAGGTCGCGCACCGCTTCGGCCTCGGGCGGCAGGCCGGCGGGCCGCGCGGCCTGCCAGGCGACATAGCCGGCGAGCTGGTCCTGGATCGCCAGCCAGTCGGATTCGGAGATGGCGTCGCGGGCGCCGAGCAAGGGCACCACGGCGGCCTCGCGCAAGGCGGCGATGCGCGGGCCCCAGGCCGGATTGATGCCGGAATCGCTGCCGGCGCCCAGCGGTACCGTGGCGCCGGCGCCGACTCTTGCCAGCGGCAGCGCGGCGATATCGGCGTGGGCGGAGGAAAGCGCGGCGGCGCCCAATGATTTCAGGGCGTCGTCGGAGGCGTTCATGGCTTCGCCGGCGCGCGTGTCGAAGGCGGCCAGGCGGCAGCGGACGAAGAAGTCGTCGAGCTTTTCCTTGACGTCGGCGACGGCGGCGCAGGCGGCTTCGGTCGCCTCGCCCAGCGGCTTCGCCGCGCTGCCCGAGGCTTCCCATGCAGCCAGGGCGCGCGCGCTGAACTCGGCTTCGGCGGCGGTCGCGTCGGCGACCGAAATCAGCGTCTGCCCTTCTTTGACGATGCCGCGCGCGGCGGCGAGCAGCGCGGCGGAGGGTTCGCCGTCCTTGATTGCGGCGAGCGGCACGCCATCGAGTTGCTGCGCGAGGGCGCCGGGATCGGCCAGCCGCGCCGCCGCCCAGTCGATCGCCGCCAGCAGTTCCGGGGCCCGGATGTAGCCGTCGTTGTCGCTGTCGATCAGCGCCAGCGTGCGCGCGTCGAACTCGATGCCTTTGGTCGGACAGGAAAGCGCGACCCACAGTTTCTGGTCGAGCTCCTTCAACGCCATCAGGTCGGCGGCCGTGTCGATGCGCACCTGGTCGAAGCCGCCGGCGCGGAAGAACTTGAATGTGTGGCTCATGCGTTGTCTCCTACGAACGGATTGGTTCGACGCTCATGGCCGAAGGTCGACATCGGCCCGTGGCCGGAAATGAATTCGACATCGTCGCCCAGCGGCCAGAGCTTGTGCTTGATCGAATCCATCAGCGCCTGGTAATTGCCGCGCGGAAAATCGGTGCGCCCGATGCTGCCTGCGAACAGGACATCGCCGACGATGGCGAGTTTGGTCGGAGCGTGGAAGAACACCACATGCCCCGGCGTGTGTCCCGGCGTGTAGAGCACTTGCAGGGTTTCCTTGCCGACAGTGACGGAGTCGCCGTCTTCGAGCCAGCGGTCCGGCGTGAAGGGCTGCGCGGGCGGAAAGCCGAAGCTGCGGCTTTGCGCCGCGAGCTGGTCGATCCAGAAGCTTTCTTCACGCTGCGGGCCTTCGATCGGCACGCCCAGCATCGACGCCAGTTCGCCGGCGCCGCCGGCATGGTCGATGTGGCCGTGGGTGAGCAGGATCTTCTCGATGGTGACGCCGACCGTGGCCGCGGCCGCGAGCAGCTTCTGCAGGTCGCCGCCGGGATCGACGAAGGCGCCTTTCATGGTTTCGGTGCACCAGAGCAGGGTGCAGTTTTGTTCGAAGGGAGTGACCGGAATGATGCGGTATTGCATGAGGGCTCCTATCCGCTACGGCGAGGAGAGCGTCTTTCGCTCGACCGCCCTGTAGCGCTTTGTTTCATCAATCGGCGAGTCCGCGCCGGTAGTGGATGGCTTCGGCGACATGCGCCGAATTGATTTGTGCCGCGCCGGCCAGATCGGCGATGCTGCGCGCGACCTTGAGGATGCGATGATAAGCCCGCGCCGTGAGCGACAGGCGCGCCATGGCCTGCTTCAGCAACTGCGCGCCGGCTTCGTCGGGGCGCGCGTGGCGGTCGATTTCGTCGGGACCGAGCTGCGCATTGGGCTTGCCCTGGCGTTCGATCTGCAGGGCACGCGCCGCCGCGACGCGATCGCGCACCGTCGCCGACGATTCGCCGTCGCCGCGCGCGGAAAGCTCGGCTTCGGCCACGGCCGGCACGTCGAACATCAGGTCGATGCGATCGAGCAGCGGGCCCGAAAGTTTGCCGCGGTAGCGCGTGACCTGGTCCGGGGTGCAGCGGCACTTGCCGGCGGGATGGCCGAGCCAGCCGCAGGGGCAAGGATTCATCGCCGCCACGAGCTGGAAGCGCGCCGGGAACTCGGCGCGGCGCGCGGCGCGGGCAATGTTGATCTGTCCGGTCTCCAGCGGTTCGCGCAGGGCTTCGAGCACGCCGCGCTGGAACTCGGGCAGTTCGTCGAGGAACAGCGTGCCGTTGTGCGCCAGCGAAATCTCGCCCGGACGCGGCGTGCCGCCACCGCCGACCAGCGCGGCGCTGGAGGCCGAATGGTGCGGGGCGCGAAACGGACGCTGGTTCCAGTGGGCGAGTTTGAAGCTGCCCGCCAGCGAATGCACGGCGGCGCTCTCCAGCGCTTCGGCCGAGGTCATCGGCGGCAGCAGGCCGGGCAGGCGCTGCGCCAGCATCGACTTGCCGGCGCCCGGCGGGCCGCTCATCAGGATCGAATGCCCGCCGGCGGCCGCGACTTCCAGCGCGCGCTTGGCCTGCGCCTGGCCCTTGACCTCGGCCAGATCGGGGTAATGGGCAAAAGTCGGCGCTGGCGACACGGCGAAGGGGGCGAGCATCTCGCGGCCGGCGAGATGGGCGCAGACCTGCAGCAGGCTCCGTGCCGGCAGGATGCTCATGCCTTCGATCAATGCGGCTTCCGGTGCGCTTTCGAGCGGCAGGACGAAGGCGCGCGCGGGGTTGTGCTCAGTGTCGTTCTGAGGCCCGGCTTCGTGGCGGATCGCGGCGCACATCGCGAGCGTGCCGCGCACGGCGCGCAGCTCGCCCGAAAGCGCAAGTTCGCCGGCGAACTCGTAAGCGTCGAGATCGGCTGCCTTGACCTGGCCGGAGGCGATCAGGATGCCCAGCGCAATCGGCAGATCGAAACGCCCGGATTCCTTTGGCAGGTCGGCCGGCGCGAGATTCACCGTGATGCGCCGCTGGGGAAATTCGAAGCCGCAGTTCTGGATCGCGGCGCGCACGCGGTCGCGTGCTTCCTTGACTTCGGTGTCGGGCAGGCCGACCAGGGTGAATGAGGGCAGGCCGGAGGCGAGGTGAACTTCGACGGTCACTTCCGGGGCAGCCAAGCCCGCCAGCGCCCGCGAGCGAAGAACTGCGAGCGCCATGGGCGGGCTTACCTGCCGGAGCTCGGCGAAATTGGCTGGTTTCGCGCTTCCAGTTCGCTGACGCGCGCTTCGAGCGCCGCGAGCTTCTCCCGCGTGCGCAGCAGAACCTCGCGCTGCACGTCGAACTCTTCGCGGGTCACCAGATCCAGCTTGGCGAACAGGCCGGCGAGCGCGGCGCGCATGTTCTTCTCGACGTCGCCGGCCGGCGTCGCCGCCAACAGGGAGGACACGCGAGCGGACATTTCATCGAGCAATTTGGGATTGAGCATGGTGGATGGATTTCCTGCAGGAATGCCAAAACGAAGTTTCAGTGGAGGCTAACGCCGGCCCCATCGGCGTCAAGCGCAGCGGCAGCAAGCAAAAGTCTAGCACAGCGCCAGACCCGGCCGCGGCTGCGCGCCGGCATTGCACCAGAGCGGTGCGGCGGGCGAAGGTATCGCGTCCGGCCTGGTGCGCCCGCTTCCCCCTGCCGTTGAATCGGCTGCTCATCATGTTGATTATAAAAGACAAAAAATGGTGGCACGGTCTCTGCATTAGAGAGCCCGTAGTTTTCTATTTTCTTCTCAAGGAGCCTCAACATGAACAAGACCCTGATCGCTGCCGCCGTAGCAACGGCTTTGGCCGCCCCCGCCTTGGTGTTCGCCGCCGATGCGGCACCGACCCCGACGCACACCTTTACGCCGAACATCGGCGTGGTTTCGGACTACCTGTTCCGTGGCGTAAGCCAGACCCATGGTTCCGCCGCTCTGCAGGGCGGTGTGGATTACGCTCACGCCAGCGGCCTGTATGCGGGGATCTTTGGATCGACGATCACCTGGGTCAAGGACGCCTACGGCAAGGGCAATACCGAAGTCGACTTTTACGGCGGCTACAAGAATGCCTTCGCCGGCGGCGACTGGAACTACGACATTGGCCTGATTGCCTATACCTATCCCGGCAAGGGGGCTTCGATCCCCGGCGTCAACCTCAATCCCAACACCAGCGAGGTCTATGGCGCGCTCGGCTACAAGTGGCTGACCCTGAAGTACTCGCACGTGATCTCTGCCGGGTTTATCGGTTGGGGTGGTGGGGCCGGCTTCAATGAAAATACCCGGGGCTCCAACTATCTGGAACTGAACGGCAGTTATGACCTCGGCGACGGATGGGGTGTGAGCGGGCACATCGGCTCACAGAA
>NZ_JBAZKR010000176.1:0-4874 GCF_041650655.1 Zavarzinia sp. | reverse complement strand
CTCAAACGCCCCCTTAAGCTCCAACACAGTCGGTCACAAGTCCAACATTTGTGACGCATCCGCGGGTTGTCCGCTGCATCCGATCAGCGAAAGGGCAGGCTCATGACTCTCTCCAGGCGTTCCGTATTGAAGGGCATGGCGGCCGGTGCGCTGGCTGCCGGCGGCCCCATGGCGATGGCGCGCTCGGCCTTCGCTGCGCGCGAGAAGGAACTGAACATTCTCTGTTGGGAGGGCTACAACTCGGCCCAGGTGCTCGACCCCTTCCGGGCCCAGAAGGGCGCCACGGTGAAGGCGGAGAGCCTGACCAACGACCCGACCATGATCAACCGCCTGCGCGCCGGCGAAATCGCGACCTGGGACCTGATCAACGTCAACAATCCCTGGGCGCGCAAGATCATGTGGCCGGAGAAGCTGATCAAGGCGCTGCCGCGCGCGACCTTCGAGCCCTATTTCGCCAAGATGCTGCCCATGTTCAAGCCGCCCTATAAGTGGGCGATGGACGACACGGGGACCGAACTGCTCGGCTCCTGCCAGCGCTTCGGGCCCTACAGCTTCGTGGTCAATACCGACAAGATCTCGCGCAAGACGGCCGAAGACACCGGCTGGGACCTGTTCAACGATCCCGCACTTTCCGGCAAATACGGCATCCTGGAATCGGACGACTGGAACGTTTTCGGTATCTTCGTGATCGCCGGAATCGATCCCTTCAAGGTCCATACGGATGCCGAATTGGCGACCTTCGAGACGACCGCGAAGAAGGTCTTCAAGGGCGCCAAGATGATCGGCGACATCGCGACCATGAACCAGGCCCTGGTCTCGGGCGAGATCGACCTGCATCTGACCGGCGGCACCTATTCGGTCTCGCCTGCCCGGGCCGACGGCTATCCGGCGCTTCGCGGCATCACACCGCTGAAGGGGCCGATGGCGGGCGGCAAGGGCGGCATCTCCTGGATCGAAGTGACCTCGCTCGTCAACAATCCGACGCCGTCGCCGCTCGCCCTCGAATTCCTGGAATATGTCCAGGCGCCGGACGTGGCCCATACCGTGGCCTTCGCCGAAGGCACCTACAACCCGGTCGCCCAGATGGGCAATCCGGATTGCTTCAAGCTCTTCACGCCGAAGGAACTCGAAGCGATCCAGTGGGACAGCCTGGAAGAGGAAATGGCGCGTTCGATCGAATATGACATCGTGCCCGACTACGACAAGGCGCTGGACATCATGAACGCGGCCAAGCGCGTTCGCGGCTGAGGCACCGGTGCCGCGCCCTTTCGGCGCGGCACCCATTCCTATGTAATGCGTGAGGGGTCATGTCCGACGACGCGAAGAAACCGAAGCCGATCCTCCAGCTGGTCGGCGTGCGCAAGACTTTCGGCGATTTCGTCGCCGTCGACCGGATCGACCTCGACGTCCGCCAGGGCGAATTTCTGACCATCGTCGGCCCCTCCGGCTCGGGCAAGACCACGCTTCTCCGCATGCTCGCCGGCATGGATGTGCCGAGCGAGGGCAACATCACCCTGCACGGCGAACTGATCAACGACGTGCCGCCGAACAAGCGGCCGACCTGCCTGGTGTTCCAGTCGCTGGCGCTCTTCCCGCACAAGACGGTGGGCGACAACATCGAATTCCCCCTGAAGGTCCGCGGTGTCGACAAGGAAACGCGCAAGGCCCGCGCGCTCGAACTGATGCGCGTGGTTCGTCTGCCCGAGAGCTATCACGGTAAGAACGTGATGAAATGCTCGGGCGGCGAGAAGCAGCGCGTGGCGCTGGCCCGGGCGCTCGCCTACGACCCCGAAGTGCTGTTTTTCGACGAGCCGTTGTCGGCGATCGACTACAAGCTGAAGAAGGTCCTCGAGAAGGAATTGAAGGACCTGCACCGCGAGACCGGCAAGACCTTCATCTACATCACCCACAGCCTGGAAGAGGCCATGGTGATGTCCGACCGGATCGGCGTGATGCGTGCCGGCCGCCTCGTGCAGGTCGGCACGCCGGAACAGATCTATGCCGAGCCGGCGGATCGCTTCGTTTCCGAGTTCGTCGGCGAGGTCAATGTGATCGAGGTCGCCCGCGGGGCCGACGGCGCCTGGACCGGCGTCGACCTGCCCGGCACCTACCGCATCACGCCGCCCAAGGATACGGCGGCGGAACGCGCCTTCGTCGTCGTCCGCCCCGAATTCATGCGCCTCCTGGCCGAGGGGGAGGGGGCGGACAATTGCCTGGAAGGCAAGATCTACAACGAATATTCCCTGGGCTCGCGGCTGCAGTACCAGGTCCATGTCGGGCAGAAGGTGATGCTGGTCGAAGTGCCGCGCGGCCGTCTCGCGCCCCTGCAGATCGATGCCACCGTGCGCCTCGGCTTCGATGCGCGGGACGCGATCGTGGTGGGGAACTGAGCATGGCGTTCCGTCTGCCCACCGCCGGCACCCGCAGCGCCATTCCCGTGGGTCTGCTGTTGCTGCTCGGCTTCGCGGCGCCGCTGGTCGCCATCGTCGCCTATTCCTTCGCGACCCCGCGCAGCTTCGACGTCTTCACCTCCTTCACGCTGGAGAATTACGCCGGCATCTTCGACGTCGAGAATACGGTCTGGCTCTCCTTCCTGTGGTCCGGCCTGTTCGCGCTGGCGACCGTGGTGCTGCTCGCGATCTTCGCGTATCCGATCGCCTATGGTCTCAACCGGGTGTTCGGGCGCTGGTCGTCCCTGGTCTCCATCCTCTTCGTCTTCCCACTCTTCGTGTCGGAGAATGTGCGGCTCTATGGCTGGGTCCTCTTCTTCATCAAGA
This sequence comes from Zavarzinia sp., assembly GCF_041650655.1. Lineage (GTDB taxonomy): Bacteria > Pseudomonadota > Alphaproteobacteria > Zavarziniales > Zavarziniaceae > Zavarzinia. The sequence goes on along the minus strand of NZ_JBAZKR010000176.1, from coordinate 2,097 downwards.
ACGGGGTGCTGGACGGCAGCCTGAAGGCGTTCGGTTTCGAGGGCGGGCCGGACGTCCTGTTCACGCCGGGCATGATCCTGGCCGGCATGCTCTATACCTATCTGCCCTTCATGCTCTTCCCGATGACGCTCGGCCTCGCCATGGTGCCGGGTGACCTGATCGATGCCGCGCGCGACCTGGGCGCCGGGCGGTTCCAGATCTGGCGCGAGATCGAATTGCCGCTGGCCATGCCGGGCATTCTGATCGGCATGCTGCTGACCTTCGTGCTCGGCATCGGCGCCATTGCGGAAGCCAAGATCCTGGGCGGCCAGTCGGTCATCGTGATCGCCCACGACATCGAGATCGCCTTCACCTATTCGCAGAACTGGCCGCTCGGTTCCGCCCTCGCCGTGGTGATCACCGGCTTCATCGCGGTGCTGACGCTCGCCGTCTTCGGCCGGCTCGACCTCGACCGCCTGCTGGGGAGGCGCTGAGATGAACCAAGCGCAGAAGCGGAACGCCCTTTTCATCAGCGTGTGGACTGCGATCGTGGTGATCGCGATCTATCTGCCGATCGTCTGCGGTGCCTTGGCCAGCCTGTCCAAGGGCCGCTACTTCGGCTTTCCGGTCCGGGAATATTCGATCGAATGGTGGGAGAAGACGCTCGACTCCTTCGAGATCGGCATGTTGACCCGGACCTCCTTCACGGTCGCCCTTTCGGTCACCCTGCTCTCGGTCGTGATCGCCTTCTTCGGGGCCCTCGCCTTCGCCCGCTACGAGTGGAAGGGACGGCGGCTGTTCCAGAAGATCGTGCTCTTGCCGATCTTCTTTCCCCAGCCCGTGTTGGGCCTCGCCTTGCTGCTCTGGTTTTCGGCGCTGGGCATCCAGACCAGTTGGATCACGGCGGTCTTCGCCCATATGGTCTGGATCGTGCCGGTGGTGACGCTGGTGATCGCAATCCAGGTCTATGGTTTCGACCCGACGCTGGAGGAAGCGGCCTATGATCTCGGCTGCACACGCTTCCAGGTGTTCCGCGAGATCACGCTGCCGCTGCTCTGGCCCGGGATCTGGTCCGGCATGCTGTTCGCCTTCCTGCTCTCCTGGGGCAATTTCCCGCTCTCGCTTTATACGGCCGGCGCGGACTCGACGATCCCCAAATGGCTCTACGCCAAGATGGTGGCCGGCTATACGCCCATGGTGCCGGCGCTGGGCACGATGAGCACGCTCGGTGCTGCCCTCGCGCTCGGCCTCGGCGGCCTCGTGGTCTATCTCTACCGGCGGCGGCAGGAGGGGCGATGAGCGGATCCGAACAGGCGCCGCGCCGCCTCGGCAAGCGGGCCAGGCACGAGCATATCGTCAAGGAGCTGATGACGTCGGCCACGCTCCGCGTCTCGGAACTGGCGGCGGCCCTCGACGTCTCGACCGAGACGATCCGCCGCGACCTCTTCGAACTGGGCGAGCGGGGCCTGATCAACCGGACCTATGGCGGCGCCGCGCGTCCCCTCGGCACCGAACCCACGGTCGCCGAACGCCACCGCATGATGGTGCCGGAACGGGAAGCCATCGCCAAGGCGGCGGCGCTGCTGATCCGGCCGAACGACGTCCTGGTGATCGGCGGCGGTGCCACCACCACCCATGTCGCCCGCCGTATCGCCGCGGTCTGCCGGGACCTCACCGTGATCACCCATGCCTTCGGCGTGGCGACCGTGCTGGCCGCCAATCCGACCATCACGGTGATCATGGCGCCCGGGCGTTACAACGGGCGCGAAGGCAATCTGGCCGGGCCGGAAACCAACGAGTTCCTGCAATCCTATTACGCCAATTGGGCGATCCTGGGCGCTTCCGGCATCACCACCGAAGGGGTCTCGGAGGCGGAACCCCTGGCCGCCTCGGTCTATAAGACCATGCTGCGCCGGGCGACCGAGACGGTGATCGTCGCCGACCATTCCAAGTTCGAGCAGCAGGCCCTCTCGCTCTGGGCGCGCTGGGCCGAGATCGGCCGCCTGGTGACCGACCGCGCGCCTTCCGGCCCGCTCGCCCGCGCGCTCGAGCGTGCCCGGGTCGAGGTGACCGTGGCGGTGACACCATGACGGGGGATGCGATGGACGGATGGAAGCA
>NZ_JBAZKR010000175.1:0-4906 GCF_041650655.1 Zavarzinia sp. | reverse complement strand
CTCGTCCTGGTTCGGCAGGTTGGCGCCGCCGGAATCGACCAGGTAGAGGCAGGGCAGGTTGTTTTCGGCCGCGATTTCCTGGGCACGCAGGTGCTTCTTCACGGTGAGCGGATAATAGGTGCCGCCCTTCACCGTGGCGTCGTTGCACAGGATCAGGCAATCGCGCCCGGCCACCTTGCCGATGCCGCCGATCACGCCGGCCGCCGGGATCTCGGTGTCATAGACGCCTTCGGCGGCGAAGAGGCCGATCTCCAGGAACGGGCTGCCGGGATCGAGCAGCCGGGCCACCCGCTCGCGCGGCAAGAGCTTGCCGCGGGCGACATGGCGGGCGCGCGACTTCTCGTCGCCGCCCTTCACGGTCTTTTCGGCGAGGGCGGCGAACTGCCGGACCAGGCCGGCCATGCGCGCGGCATTGGCGGCGAAGCCGGGATCGTTCGGGCTGAGCTTGGTGGTGAGCCGGGTCATCGCGGGGCTCAGGCCGTCTGGGCGAAGATTTCGCGGCCGATCAGCATCCGCCGGATCTCCGAGGTGCCGGCGCCGATCTCGTAGAGCTTGGCATCGCGCAGCAGACGGCCGGTGGCGTAATCGTTGATATAGCCGTTGCCGCCCAGGCATTGGATCGCTTCCAGCGCCACCTGGGTCGCCTTTTCGGCGGCGTAGAGGATGCAGCCGGCGCTGTCCTTCCGCGTGGTCTCGCCCCGGTCGCAGGCGGCGGCCACGGCATAGACATAGGCTCGGCTGGCATTCATCGTCGTATACATGTCGGCCAGCTTGCCCTGCATGAGCTGGAAGGTGCCGATCGGCTTGCCGAACTGCTCGCGCTCGTGGACATAGGGCACGACGATGTCGAGCGCCGCCGCCATGATGCCGAGCGGGCCGGCCGCCAGCACGACACGCTCGTAGTCGAGGCCGGACATCAGGATGTTCACGCCCTTGCCCTCTTCGCCGAGGACATTCTCGAAGGGGACCAGGCAATCCTGGAACACCAGCTCGCAAGTGTTGGAGCCGCGCATGCCGAGCTTGTCGAGCTTCTGTGCGGTCGAGAAACCGGTCATGCCGCGTTCGACCAGGAAGGCGGTGATGCCGCGCGGGCCGGCGTCCGGATCGGTCTTGGCGTAGACGATCAGGGTCGAGGCGTCGGGACCGTTGGTGATCCACATCTTGTTGCCGTTCAGGACATAGCCGTCGTTCTGCTTCCGCGCGCGGAGCTTCATCGAAACGACGTCAGAGCCGGCACCGGGCTCCGACATGGCGAGCGAGCCGACATGCTCGCCCGACATCAGCTTGGGCAGATATTTCGCCTTCTGCTCGGCATTGCCCCAGCGGCGGAGCTGGTTGACGCAGAGGTTGGAATGCGCGCCATAGGACAGGCCGACGGAAGCCGAGGCGCGCGAAATCTCCTCGATCGCCACGCAATGGGCGAGATAGCCCATGCCGGTGCCGCCGTCCGCCTCCGGCACCGTGATGCCGAGCAGGCCGAGGGCGCCGAATTTCTGCCACAGGTCGGCCGGGAATTCGTTCTCGGCGTCGATCTGCTGGGCCCGCGGCGCGATCTCCTCGGCAGCGAAACGGCGGACCGTGGCGCGCAGCGCGTCGATCTCTTCGCCCAGGCCGAAATTCATGACGGCGTCGAACATTTTGTCCTCCCTGATGCGTGCTGCCGGCGATCGGCTGTGCCGGTCCTGGTCCTGAGTTGTACAGCGATGGCGCCGCCCGTCGCCATCAACCGTCTGCGCCACGCCGTTCGGGCGTGGTTGGCGTCGTTTCCTGTCCGGCGTCGCGGCCGCCGAAGCGGCCGGAAACGGGCGGGCCGGCAGGAATTCCTCCCCTCACTCGCGGTTGGTCGCCCCCGAAGGGGCCAACCTGCCGGCGAAAACTAGCGTGGCACCGATTGCCGTCCCCGCCAATTCCTGTGCAGAATGCGCCACGACAGGTGGCCTATGCCCAAGACAACCTCGCCCCCCAAAGCACCGCCCCGCACGCCCGCCGCCTTCGTCCGTGCCATCGTTTCCGCCTATGAACGGCGCGGCATGGATCCGGGGCCGGCGTTGCGCCAGGCCGGCATTCCGCCGGAGGTCCTGGCGGCACCGGACGGCCGGGTCGCCATCGAACCTTTCGAAGCCTTGTCGAGCCATGCCATGCGCGAGCTGGACGACGAAGCGCTCGGCTGGTTCTCGCGCCGGCTGCCCTGGGGCAGCTACGGCATGCTGCTGCGCGCCTCGCTGCCCTCGCCGGGACTCGAGGTGGCGATACGGCGCTGGTGCCGGCATCACGGGCTGTTGACCGAAGACGTCGCCCTGGAGCTTCGGGTCGAGGGGGCGGAAGCGGTGGTCCGGGGGCGCGAAGCGGTCGACCTCGGCGCGCTCCGGGAATTCTGTCTGGTCAGCCTGTTGCGCAATCTGCACGGCGTCGCCTGCTGGCTGGCCGATTCCCGGATCGCCCTGAACGCCGCACGCTTCCCCTATCCACGGCCGGCGCATGCCGAAGCCTATGACCTGATGTTCGGGGGCGAGATCGCCTTTTCTGCACCCGCGGCCGAGCTTCGCTTCGATGCCGCCTATCTCCAGCTTCCCGTGGTGCGCGACGATGCGGCGCTGCGCCGGCTCCTGCACAAGCCGATTTTTCTGATGGCGCGGCAATACCGGCGCGACCGGCTGCTGTCGCAGCGGATCAGCAGCGTGATCGCCGCGAGTGGGGGCGTCTCGCCCAATGCCGAGACGATCGCGGGCCAGCTCGCCCTCTCGCCGCGCAGCCTGCAGCGCCATCTCCAGGACGAGGGCACCTCGCTCCTCGACCTCAAGGCCAAGGCCCGGCGGCTGCGGGCGGAAGAATTGCTGCGCCGGGGCGACATCCCGTTGAAACGGGTCGCCCGCCTCGCCGGCTATGGCGACGAGTCGAGCTTCGGCCGCGCCTTCCGCCGCTGGACCGGGCAGAGCCCCGGCGAATTCCGCCGGAACATGGGGAAATCCGGCGGCTAGCGGCGCTCAGGCGTTCGGCGGCGGGTCGGCTATCGCCTCGCCGGTCAGCGTGTCCAGAAGTGCGGTGATTAGCGGCTCGCAGGTCTCTGCGCCGTCCTCCGACAGGGCTTCCATGCCGAGGACGTGGCGGAAGATGGCGACGCCGCAGAGACAGGCCGTGAGCAGGGTTGCCCGCTGCATCGCATCCCGGCTGAAGCCCTCCGCATCGAAACGCGCCGCCAGGGGGGCAGTAAAGTCCCGCTGGATGAAATCCCGCAGCAATGGTCCCGCCTGCGGGCTGGAGAAGGAGCGCGCCAGCACGAAGAGGCCGAGGAGGGAGGAACCTTCCTCTTCGGCCACCGGCTGGACCATGCGCTGGGCGAGGGACGTGGCCAGCGTGCCCGGTTCCGCCGCCAGCATGTCGCCGGCCTTGGAGGTGGATTCATGGACGGCGACGAACAGCCGCTCCTTCGAGCCGAAACTGCGGTGCACCAGTGCCACGTCGACCCCGACGTCCGCCGCGATCTGGCGGAGCGAGGTCTCCTCGTAGGACTGACCGGCAAAGCGGCGGGTCGCCGCCTGCAGGATCAGCTGTCGCGTCTCGGCGGCCGTCCGCCGGGCCGCCGCCGCCCCTGCCGGCACGATCTTCGGGCTTGTCATCCGTTCACGTTGCCCCTACCGTGACGTAAGGTCAACACATGTTGACTTTCCTCGGCGCCACTGCTTCCCCTGTAGAGATTCAGCATGATGTCGTCGCAACGGAAAACTTGGCTGTTCGCCCTGGCATTGGTCGCAGCCGCCGCTGCCGGCTATTGGGCCTGGCGCCAGTCGACGGCGGGCGAACTGCCGCCCGGAATCGCCGCCGGCAACGGCCGCCTGGAGGCGACGGAAATCGACATCGCGACCAAGACCGCCGGCCGCCTGGCCGAGATCCTGGTGGACGAGGGCGATTTCGTCACCGCGGGCCAGATCGTCGCACGCATGGATACGAGCCAGCTCGAAGCCCAGATCCGCGAGGCCGAGGCCCAGTTGCGCCGGGCCGAGATCGGCATCGAGACGGCACGCAGCCAAGTCACCCAGCGCGAGGCGGAACGCGACGCCGCCACCGCCGTGGTGGCGCAGCGCGAGGCCGAGGCGGATGCCACCGCGAAGAAGCTCGTCCGTTCGGAGAGCCTGGCGGGACGCGGCAACGTCTCGGCCCAGACTCTGGACGACGACCGCGCCGCCGCGGAGTCGGCCAAGGCGGCGATCGCCGCCGCGCGGGCTCAGGTCGCCGCCGCCGCCGCCGCGATCGGGGCGGCGAATTCCGCCGTCGTCGGTGCCGAGGCCGAGGTCGAGGCGGCGCGCGCCACGATCGAGCGCCTGCGCGCCGATCTCGCTGACAGCACCCTGCGGGCGCCGCGCGACGGCCGCATCCAATACAAGGTGGCGCAGGCGGGCGAGGTGCTGGCGGGCGGCGGCCGGGTCGCCAACATGGTCGACCTGGGCGACGTCTACATGACCTTCTTCCTGTCGACCGAGGATGCGGGACGGGTCGCCCTCGGCACCGAGGTGCGCCTGCAATTGGATGCGGCGCCCGGCGTCGTCGTTCCGGCCCGGGTTTCCTTCGTGGCCGATGTCGCCCAGTTCACGCCCAAGACCGTGGAGACGGAGCAGGAGCGGCTGAAGCTGATGTTCCGCGTCCGTGCCCGCATCGCCCCTGATCTGCTGAAGAAATACCTGCGTCAGGTGAAGACCGGGCTGCCCGGCATGGCCTATGTCCGCCTGACCGAGGGCGCCGCCTGGCCGGCCGCGGTGAGCGGCAAGCCGGTCGAATGACCATGGCCGGCGTCCTCCCGGACCCGGGCGCCGCGGATGACGACATCGTCGCCCGGCTGACCGGGGTCGGGCTCTCCTACGGCCGGACCCGGGCGCTCGACGGCATCACCCTGGCGATCCCCAGGGGGCGC
>NZ_JBAZKR010000174.1:0-4929 GCF_041650655.1 Zavarzinia sp. | reverse complement strand
CCCGCGCGCAAGCCATGAACGTTTCCGCGTGGTCTATCCGCAACCCCATACCGGCGGTGCTGCTGTTCGTGATGCTCACGTTCGCCGGTGTGCTGGCCTTCAAGAACATGCGCATCCAGCAGTTCATGGATATCGACCTGCCGACGGTGACGGTGACGGCGACCCTGCCCGGCGCCGCGCCCGGGCAGATGGAAACCGAAGTCGGCCGCAAGATCGAAAACGCGATGGCGACGCTGCAGGGCATCAAGCACATCTACACCAAGGTGCAGGACGGCACGGCCACGGTCACCGTCGAATTCCGCCTGGAGAAGCCGACCCAGGAAGCCGTCGACGATGTGCGCGACGCCATGTCGCGCATCCGCGCCGACCTGCCGGGCGACCTGCGCGATCCCGTGATTACCAGGATGAGCGTCGCCGGTGCGCCGATCCTCACTTACACGATAGCATCGCCCCGGCTGGACGAGGAAGCCCTGTCCTGGTTCGTGGACAACACCGTCACCAAGGCGATGCTGAGCGTGCGCGGCGTCGGCGCCGTGGCGCGCGTCGGCGGCGTCACGCGCGAGATCCGCGTCGAGCTCGACCCGGATCGCCTGCAGGCGCTGCGCGCCACGGCGGCGGACGTTTCGCGCCAGTTGCGCCAGGTGCAGCAGGAAGCCTCGGGCGGGCGCGCCGACGTCGGCGGCATCGAGCAGTCGGTGCGCACCATCGCTACGGTGCAATCCGCCACGGAGATCGGTGCGCTGGAAATCGCGCTTGCCGACGGCCGCCGGGTGCGGCTCGACGAACTGGCGAAAGTCAGCGATACCGTCGCCGAGCAGCGCTCGGCGGCCCTGCTCAACGGCAAGCCGGTGGTCGGCTTCGAGATTTCGCGCAGCCGCGGCGCCGGCGAAGTCCAGGTCGCCGGCGATATCCGTGCTGCCCTGGAGAAGCTCAAGCGCGAACATCCGCACATCGTCGTCACCGAGGCCTTCAACTTTGTCGATCCGGTGGTCGAAAATTTCGAGGGATCGATGTGGCTGTTGATCGAAGGCGCGGTGCTGGCGGTGATCGTCGTCTGGCTCTTCCTGCGCGACGGCAGGGCCACCTTCGTCTCGGCCACGGCGTTGCCGCTCTCGGCGATCCCCACCTTCGCCGTCATGTACCTGATGGGCTTCACGCTGAATGTCGTGACCCTGCTCTCGATGTCGCTGGTGGTCGGTATCCTGGTGGATGACGCGATCGTCGAGATCGAGAACATCATGCGCCACCTGCGCGAGGGCAAGTCGCCCTACCAGGCAGCCATGGAGGCCGCGGACGAAATCGGGCTGGCGGTGATCGCGACCACCTTCACGCTGATCGCGGTGTTTCTGCCCACCGCCTTCATGAGCGGCGTGCCCGGCAAGTTCTTCGTCCAGTTCGGCTGGACGGCAGCGATCGCCGTGTTCTTCTCCCTGGTGGTGGCGCGCATGCTGACGCCGATGATGGCGGCCTACCTGCTGCGGCCGCCGCGGCAGGCGCAAGGCGAAGCGCGCTGGATGGCGCTCTATGTCCGTTGGGTGACCTGGTGCCTGCAGCACCGCCTGGCGACACTGGGTGCCGCCGCCGGGTTCTTCTTCGGCTCGTTCGCTTTGCTGCCCCTGCTGTCCACCGGTTTCCTGCCGCAGGACGACCTGTCGCAGACCCAGGTATATCTGTCCCTGCCCCCCGGCAGCACCTTCAAGGAGACGCATGCCGCGGCCGAAGCGGCACGCGTCATGGTCGCCCGCAATCCGCATGTGAAGATGGTCTACACGGCGATCGGCGGCGGCGCCGCCGGCAGCGATCCCTTCGCGCCGCGCGGTGCCGCCGAGGTGCGCAAGGCGACGCTGACCATCAACCTCACGCCGCGCCAGGACCGCGGCGGCGTCAAGAAGCAGGCCATCGAACAGGCGCTGCGCGAGGCGCTGCAGGCCCTGCCCGGCGTGCAGGTGAAAGTCGGGCTGGGCGGCTCCAGCGAAAAATACGTGCTGGTGCTGGCGGGCGAGGACGGAGCGTTGCTGGCGGACCATGCGCGCAAGGTCGAGCACGAGCTGCGCACCATCCCCGGCATCGGCGCGGTCACCTCCACCGCCAGCCTGACCCGGCCGGAACTGGTGGTAAAACCCGACTTCAGCCGCATGGCCGATCTCGGCGTGAGTTCGGCGGCCATCGCCGACGTCTTGCGCATCGCCACCGCCGGGGACTACGACCAGAGCATCGCCAAGCTCAACCTGGCGCAGCGCCAGGTGCCCATCGTCGTCAAGCTGCCCGCAGCGGCGCGCCAGGATATCGGCCTGCTCGAGCGCCTCACGGTGCCGGGCCGGAACGGTCCGGTCATGGTCGGCGCTGTCGCCAGCCTGACCATCGCCGGCGGCCCGGCCGAAATCGACCGCTACGACCGGCTGCGCAACATCAATTTCGAGATCGAGCTCAACGGCCAGCCGCTGGGCGAGGTGGAGAAGCAGACCCTGGCCCTGCCCAGCCTGAAGATCCTGCCGCCGGGAATCCTGCAGACCACCGTGGGTGATGCCGAGGCAATGGGCGAACTGTTCGAAAGCTTTTCGCTGGCGATGCTGACCGGCGTGCTCTGCATCTATGTCGTGCTGGTGCTGCTGTTCAAGGATTTCGTGCAGCCGGCGACGATCCTCGCGGCGCTGGTGCTCTCGGTCCCCGGCGCCTTCCTCGCCTTGTTCGTGACGCAGACCGCGCTGTCGATGCCGTCGATGATCGGGCTCATCATGCTGATGGGCATCGCCACCAAGAATTCGATCCTGCTGATCGACTACGTGGTGCTGGCGCGGCGCGAGCATGGCCTCGACCGCTGGCATGCCCTGCTCGACGCCTGCCGCAAGCGCGCCCGTCCGATCGTCATGACCACCGTGGCCATGGGCGCCGGCATGATGCCGATCGCTATCGGGCTCGGCACCGATTCGAGCTTCCGCGCGCCGATGGCCATCGTCGTCATCGGCGGACTGATCACATCTACCTTCCTCAGCCTGCTGGTGATACCCGTCGTGTTTACCTATGTTGATGATCTTGTCCACCGTGTGCAGAGCCTCTGGCCCAGCCCGCACGCATGAAAGAGCTTCCATGAGAACCGCAGCACTCCTGCTTGTTTCCGTCCTGCTCGGCGCTTGCGGCGAGACTTCCCCGCCGCAGGCACCGCTGAAGCTGGTGCGCACCCTGATAGTCGGCGCCGGCGATACGGCGATCAACGGCGTCGACAGGAGCTACAGCGGCGAGGTGCGTGCCCGCATCGAAACCACGCTGGGCTTTCGCGTCGCCGGCAAGATTGTCGAACGCCGCGTCGATGCCGGAGCGGCGGTCAAGGCCGGCCAGGTGCTGGCGCGCCTCGATCCCGCCGATGCCGGCTTGCAGGCAACCCAGGCCGAAGCCCATCTCGCCCTGGCGGCGGCCGATCTGGCGCGCTATCGCGATCTGAAGGCGCGGAACTACATCAGCGCCTCGGCACTCGATGCGCGTGAAACCACGTTCAAGGCAGCGCAGGCGCAGGCTGCCCTGGCGAAGAACCAGGCGGCTTACACCCAGTTGGTGGCGGACCGCAACGGCGTCATCCAGCAGGTACTGGCCGAGCCGGGGCAGGTCGTAAGCGCCGGCCAGACAGTGTTCCGCATGGCGCAGGATGGCGAACGTGAAATCGCGATCGCACTGCCGGAAAGCGAAGTCGCCGGCTTTAAATCCGGGCAGGCCGCCGAGGTCAGCTTCTGGGCCGCATCGGGCGCGGCAGCCAAACCCGTCGCGGGGCGCCTGCGCGAAATTTCTCCGGTGGCCGATCCGGTGACCCGAACCTTTGCCGCGCGGGTCAGCCTCAAGGACGCCGACCCGCAGCTGCCGCTGGGCATTACGGCCACCGTGCGATTCCCGGGCGGCACGGCCGGCGCGGTCGGCGCGCCGGGACTGATCGTGCCGCTGACGGCGATTTTCCAGCAGGGTGAGCGGCCGGCGGTGTGGATAGTCGGCGCCGGCAATACGGTGAAGCTGCAGCCGGTGGGCATATCCGCCTATACCGACAGCGGCGCGGTGGTGGCCGGCGGCCTGGCCGGTGGCGAGCAGATTGTCGCCGCCGGCGTTAACCTGCTCGCGGCCGGAGAAAAGGTTCGCGTCGCACCAGAGGCGACCCGCCGATGAATCGGCTCAATCTTTCCGAGTGGGCGCTGCAACATCCGCAGATGGTGCTTTATCTGATCGTCGTGCTCATGCTCGGCGGTGCGGTTTCCTATGACCGGCTCGGCCGCGCCGAAGACCCGGACTACACGGTAAAGATGATGGTGGTGCGCACCCTTTGGCCGGGCGCATCCGCTTCGCAGGTCGAGCAGCAACTGACCGAGCGCATCGAAAAGAAGCTGGCCGAGCTGCCTTGGGTGGATGTGCTGCGCACCGCTTCGCGGCCCGGCGAATCCCTGACCATCGTCCACCTCAGGGATACGTCGACGAAAGCCGAGGTGGCGGAGGCCTGGCGCCAGGTGCGCAAGAAGCTCGACGACATGCGGCACACCCTGCCGCCCGGCGTGCAGGGCCCCTTTCCCAACGACGAGTTCGGCGACGTGCAGATCAAGATCTTCGCCCTGACCGCCCGCGATGACCGCGCCGGCTACGGCATGGGCGACCTGCGACGGGAAGCCGACCGCATCGCGCGCGAGTTGCGTCGCGTCGAGGACGTGAAGAAGATCGAACTGATAGGCGTGCAGGACGAGAAGATCTACATCGACGTCAGTCCGGCGCGGCTGGCCGCCATGGGCCTGGTGCCGACCCAGGTGTTCGAGGCGCTGCAGCGGCAGAATGCCGTGGCGCCCGCCGGACAGGTCGAAACCGAAACGGACCGCGTGCGCCTGCGCGTCTCCGGCCCCTTCGACAGCGTCGACGCGCTGCGCGAAGCCACGCTGGCGGCGGGCGGACGGACTTTTCGCCTCG
>NZ_JBAZKR010000173.1:0-4941 GCF_041650655.1 Zavarzinia sp. | reverse complement strand
GGTCGTTCCGCCGCGATTGACCTTGTCGTACGTTCCCTCGCGGTTCGATGTGGCCGCGGCAAGTTCCGCCGACAGGACGTAGGGCTCATGGTCGGTGCCGCGAATGCCGATGGTCGCCGTCGGCGTCACCACCTTGTGCCCGGAGCGATTGGTGCGGGCGATCCAGCCGCTGATAACCCGCAGCGATCCGGTGAAAAGCCGCAGGGTGAGACCATCGGTCGGCTTGTCCTCGGCAGCGAACTGTTCAGCGACGAACTCGGTACCCGGGCGAATGGCGACGAGTCCCCGATCTTCGGTCTTGAGCACGGCCTCGGCCAGGGCAGCGGCGCGCACTCGCTCGCCGACGTACACCACGTCACCCTCGCGCAATCTTCTTTCAGTGCCGGCAGCGGACGCGGCGACCTCGCCGCGAATATGCAAGACCGCTGCAAACTGCTTGCCGCTTTCCGCGGTCGCTGCGGCGGAATGGCTCGGCAAGGAACTGCCCATGAGGATGCAAAAAATGCCCACGCCCCGGAAAAGGACACCCAGCCTTGAGTGATTCAGCGACCAATCCATGTGCAGCCCTGTACGTTCGTGAAGAGGGGGAGACCGTGCTGTCAGTATTCAAGCACAGAGACGGGCAATGGGCTAGTCCCGCCTTCCGCGCGAACCCTGCCCCAAGGGTGCTATCGGGTGCTTCGCGCAGCGGCGAGGTCTTCCGGGGTGTTGATGTTCCTGAAGCCGTCGGCCTCGTCGTCGAATGCGACTTCGGCCAGCTTCAATGAGGCATGCCACAGACCGACCTTGCGTTCGCCGGAGCCAAGAAAGGCCTCCAGTTTGGGCAGGATCGCGCGCCGCGTCAGGCAGAAAGCGCGCTGCACCCGGTCGCCGGTGCGAGCGACTGCAAGCTCCGCTCCTTGCGCTTCCAGCGCAGCACGCAATCGCTGCGCCAGGTCGTCGGGCAGAAACGGCGAATCGCAGGGCACCGTCAGCAGCAGCGGAGTCGTCGCCTGCGACAGCGCCGCGTGCAATCCCGCCAGCGGGCCGGCAAAATCGGGAATGTTGTCAGGCAGCACAATGCAGCCGAGTGCGGCATAGCGCGCCAGGTTCTGGTTGGCATTGATCACCACGACGTCCACCTGCGGCGTCAGGCGTTCCAGAACCCGCTGCACCAGCGGACGGCCGTCGAGGTCTTGCAGGCCCTTGTCGACGCCGCCCATGCGTTGTCCCCGCCCGCCCGCCAGGATGACGCCGGTGATTTTTTCCTTCATCGCCGGAGCCTGTCCCAGAGCATCGCCACGCCATCCTGCAGCAGATCGCCGATGTCGGCGTTCAATCCATGGCCGCGTTCGCGCTGGCGCTGGCTGCGTTCGCGTTCCCTGAACAGGATCGCCTCGGCCAGCAGCGCCGGTTCCGGCGGCGCTGCCTGCTTTGTCGCGGCTTGCTGATAGCCGGCCAGCGCCGCCTCGGCCGCCTGCGTGTCGAGGATGGCGATGGGGGCGCGGCAATGGGTGCAGGCACTGTCCTTGCGGATGTCCACCGGTGCGCCGCAGCCGGTGCAGCGCACGGTGCCGATGCGCAGCTTGAGTTCATCGAGTTCGGCGCCGGTCAGCTGGCGCACGAAACCCTTCTCGATCATGAACTGGGCAAAGGTGATGAAGCGGCCATCCTGCTGGCCGCAGCGCAGGTAGTTGAACAGCCCGCTCTTGACCCGGTCCTGCGATTGGATCAGGCGTTCGTTGCAGCGCGGGCAGCGCAAGGGGCTGGCCAGCGGCAGGCGCTGGTCGTCGCGGTGCTCATGGATCAGCTTGAACAGGTCGATCACGCCGGCCGGCGCGAGCTGCAGGCTTTCATATTCGTCGAACCAGATTCCCTGGCAGGCGAAGCACAGATCCAGCGTGACGTCGCCGTTGAGCTTGCGCATGAAGCGATGGGCGCTCATCGGCGCCCGACAGGACGGGCAGGACGTGATGACCGGGTTGGACATCGGGCTCGGCGCCTGTTCTCAGAATACCAGCGTCGCCCATTCCGGATCGAGCGTGCGGGCGACGAAGGCGCTGGCGGCGACGGTACCGGTGTATTCGGGAATCAGCGCCTCGTCCTTGCCGACCAGCGCGCTCATGGCCATGGCGCAGGCGCGAAAGCTCACATCGAGATTCGCCGCCTGGCGCATCATTTGATAAATGGAGGTGTCGACATCGGGCCAGGGCCGCAGGGCATCGGCAACTCCGGGCACCAGCAGGCGCACCGCGGGACCGGCGAAGTGGATCTCCACTTCGCAGTCGAAGGCGGCCGCTGCGGCAGCGTGCACGAAGGGCGTGGCGCACAGCTGGGGCCGCTCCGGGGTGGCCGACCAGAGCAGGATCGCGAGCTTCTTGCGGTGCGCGTTCACAGGAGTTCCGCTGCCGGTTCGATGCGGTGTATGTGGGCGCGATAGGCGGCGGCATCCACCAGCCCACCTCGCTCCGCTTCCCAGGCCGAAGGCCGGCCGCGCACCATCCAGCCGGCCTGGTAGGGATCGCGATTGAGGACCGCCGGACGCTCCTCGGCGTCCTCGTTGGCTTCGAGCAGCACGAAGGATACCGGCGCATGTACGGCGAGCACCGTCTTGGCGCACTCGACTGTGCCCAAGCCGCGCCCCAGTTCCACATCGGCGCCCTTCGGCTTGGCCGTGAAGGCGATGATCTCGCCGGCGAGGAAGATGCCGAAAGCCGTGGCGCCGATCACGACCTGCTCGCCCTCGCGCCGTACCCACATGTCGTGGTTCGTGTCGTAGAGCAGGCCGTCGGGAACGGCGCCGCGGAAGGGGCTGCGGGTCATCGGCTGCGTCAGTAACGGCTGCCGGCAGCCGCGGCGCGGATCGTGCCGCTGGCGACGACCAGAATGGTTGCCGAACCCAGACAGACAATCTGCGCAGTGCGATACAGGTTGTGGGCTCTCATGAGCTTTTCTCCTTGCTTGGGGTGGCGGAAGAGAGCGGGAGTCGAACCCACCAGGGACCGCATGGCGACCCCTGCCGGTTTTGAAGACCGGCCGCCCCACCGGGGAACGTTCTCTTCCGTTGTTCGTTAACTATTGGTTTAGCCATGCGTGGGTCGAATCGGTGCCGCGCACTACGTGCTCGTCGCGCACGCGGCGAGTGTAGCCGATGCGGTCGAAGAATTCGAGGATGTGAATCGCCACCTTGCGCCCGCCGCCGATGCGGTCGCGCAGGTCGGCGGCGCGCGCCGATCCTTTCGCGGCATTGAGCTCGGCGACGAGCGTCGCCAGCTGCGCCACGGCATCCGCCGTGAAGTAGTGGTCGTGCGCGACTGGGTAGAGTTCGCCGGCGCGCGCCAGGCGGCGGAATAATTGCCGCACCACGTCTTCGGCGGTGCCCGAGTCGCGCGCGACATCGCGCACGCGCGGCGGGCCGAAGGGCTGGGCCTCCAACAGCGGCTTCAATGCGGCAAACAGGTCGCGGTCACCGCTGGCCAGACTGGCCTGGTGTTCGGGAAGATGCAGCCAGGCGCGGGACGCGGCGAGGCGTCCGGCGGCGAGCAGTTCCGCAACCAGCGCGTCGAAGGCGGCGCGCGCCAGCGTCGGCAGGGTCAGCCGGCGCAGCCGTTCGCGCTCGACGCCGACCATGTCGGGTGCGCGCTGGTGTTCGGCGGCGAGGGCGGCGAGCAACTTGTCGCCCAGCGCCCGCCAGTGGGCGGCCGAGAACCCGATCTGCTCGTCACCGGACTGGAGCACGCGCAGGCCGGCGACCGCCCACAGCGCAGCCGCGGCGTCTGCAACGAGATTCCAGTTGGCGGCGAAACGGACCAGATCGAGTCCGGAGGTCGATTGTTCCGCCATCTGGCGCAGGCTCGTCAGCGGATCGTCGTCGCGCAATGCCGCGAGCAGCGCCAGCCGCGCCGGGCTGCGCTTGTGGCGCGAGGGCGGAAAGCAGTCGAGCACGCGGCCACCGGCGATGGTGTGCCGGGCCGAGGCGTCGCGCAGCACGAAGCGGTCGCCGCGCACGGTGATGGTTTCGCGATCGAGCAGGATTTCGGCCAGCGCCGTCCCGCCAGCGCCGACTTCCGCGCAGTCGAGCAGCGCGACGCGGGCGGTGATGTCGGCTGCGCCCAGATGCAGATGCACGGGCGTCCAGTGCTTCAGTGCCGCCTGCGTTGCCGGCACCTGCAATTCGGCCTGGAAACGGGTCAGGGGTCGGGCAGCAAGGGGATCGACGACCCACATGCCGCGCGCGATGTCGGCTTTTTCGAAGTCGCCGCTCAGCGCCAGCGCGCAGCGGTCACCGGCCTGCCCGCGCTCGGACGGCCGGTCCTGCACATGCAGGCTTTTCACGCGGGCCCGAAGTCCGCCACCGTGCGTCGGCGCGATGGTCACCGTGTCGCCAGCGCCGACTTTGCCCGAGAAGGCGGTGCCGGTAACCACGGTGCCGATGCCCGACAGCGTGAAGCAGCGATCGATGGCGAGACGAAAGCGGCCATCGGCGCGGCGCGTCCGGTGTGCGGCCGCAACCGCGTCGAGGTGGGCACGCAGTGCGGCAACGCCCTCGCCGGTCGTTGCCGACAGCGCAAACACCGGGCTGCCTGCCAGCGACGTGCCGGCCAGCAGCGCCTCGATCTCGCCGCGCGCCTCGATGACGCGTGCCGGATCGACCGCATCGCATTTGGTCAGTGCCACCGCGCCGCGGTCGAGGCCGAGCAGTCCCAGCAGTTCGAGATGCTCCCGCGTCTGCGGCATCGGTCCGTCGTCGGCGGCGATGACCAGCAGCACGAAATCGATGCCGGTGGCGCCGGCCAGCATGTTGTGGATCAGCCTTTCATGGCCGGGCACATCGACGAAGCCGAGCACCGAACCGTCGGCCAGCGGCGCGTAGGCGTAACCCAGGTCGAGCGTGATGCCGCGCGTTTTCTCTTCCGGCAGGCGATCGGCATCCACGCCGGTGAGCGCCTTCACCAGCGTGGT
>NZ_JBAZKR010000172.1:0-5280 GCF_041650655.1 Zavarzinia sp. | reverse complement strand
ACCTGAAGCGCTTCCAGTTCGCCTCGCCCGACTATCTGACCAGCGACCTCTACACCGAAGGCTTCTTCGACCGCTCCTATGTCTCGGTCATGGGCTACAGCTTCCAGGGCCTGCGCTCGATCGACGACCCGGGCACCACGCCGGTGATCCTGCCCCTCGGCAGTGCCAGCATGATCGTCGAGCCCGACGTGATCGGCGGCCGCCTGGACCTCTCCGCCAATGCGATCGCGCTGTGGCGCGACGCAGGCGCGAGCCAGCGCCGAATCAGCCTGCGGGGCGACTGGCGCCGCCCCTGGATCACCGACCTCGGCACCGTCTATACGGTCGACCTGTCGATCCGCGGCGACATGTTCGACAGCGAAGACGTGCTGGACGACACCGGGCGCGACGTTTCGGGCCAGACCGGCCGCATCCTGCCCAAAGCCGCCTTCGAGGCGCGCTATCCCCTGGTCCGCCCGACCGAGAACGGCCGCCAGGTGATCGAGCCCATCGTGCAGCTCGTGCTGGCGCCCAGCGTGCCCCTGTCGCACAAGATCTCGAACGAAGACAGCCAGAACTTCGAGTTCGACGACACCAACCTCTTCGCGGTCGACCGCTTCTCCGGCTACGACAAGTGGGATTCGGGCTCGCGCTTCGTCTATGGCCTGCGCAGCGCCTATTACGGCAACGACGGCACCACCTTCTCGGTCTTCTTCGGCGAGAGTTACGAATTCACCGACGAGAACGACGTCTATCCCCTCTCGGCGGGTGTCGGCAACGGCCGCTCCGACTTCGTCGGCGCGATCACCGTCTCGCCCACGAGCTGGCTCGAGTTGCAGCACAATTTCCGCCTCGACAAGGACGACCTGTCGTTCAACCGGAACGACATCCGGGCGATCGTTACGGCGAACCGGCTGCGCGCCTACCTCGGCTATACTGCGGTCAAGGATCAGACCGGCGTGCCGGGCCAGGACGACCGCGACGAAATCTATGCCGCCTTCTCGGCCAAGCTGACCGAATACTGGACCCTCTATGGCGATACCCGGCAGAGCCTGAACGAAGGCTCCACCCTCTCGACCGGCCTCGGCATCTTCTATGCCGACGACTGCGTGGAACTGGGTGCCGTCTACCGCCGCGACACCACCCGCGACCGCGACATTCAGCCCGACACCTCGGTGAATTTCATCGTCCGCCTGCGCAACCTCGGTATGTGATGCGGTACCATGTTCCGCCCTGTTTCGGGGCGTCCCCGGCGTCGCGCAACGCTTTTCCTCGTGCGGTCCAGCGACTATGCTGGCGCCGCCTCGAGGTGGCTCCCCGAGGTGGCTCCCCGTCGGATGCCGCCGGCCGCCGCCCTGTTGAACGGCCCCCGACCAGAGAAGAACGATCGAGAATGCGCTTTCCCGTCCTGACCTTGGTCCATGTCCTGGCCCTCGCCTTCGCCGTCGTCCTTCCGGCCGGCCCCGGCCATGCCGCCGCGACGCCGTCGCGCCCCGCACCGGCCCCGGCCCCACCCCCGGCGACCGACATGGGCATCGCCGCCACGGTGAACGAGACGATCATCACCGGCTATGATGTCGACCAGCGCGTCCGCCTGCTGCTGGTCACCGCCGGCCTGCCCTATAGCGCCGACACCGCCAAGGCGGCCCGCCTCACCGCCTTGCGCGCCCTGGTCGACGAAGCGCTGCAGTTGCAGGAAGCCGCCAAGCAAGACGTTTCGGTCTCGGCCGACGACGTCGAGCAGAGCTATCAGCAGGTGCTGCAGTCGAATCGCGTCTCGGCCGAGCAGTTCGCGGACATCCTGGGCAAGGGCGGCGTCTCGGTCGATGCGCTGAAGCGCCAGCTGCGCGCCGAACTGGCGTGGAACCGTGTCGTGCTGAAGCGCTATTCCGGCCGCCTCTCGGTCGGCGAAGACCAGGTCCAGGCCGCGATCGACCGCATCAAGGCCAATGCCGGCCGGCCCGAGAGCCTGGTCTCCGAAATCCTGATCGCGGTCGACAATCCCGAACAGGAAGCCCAGGCCGGCGCCATCGCCCAGCAGCTCTTCGAGCAGATCAAGGCCGGTGCGCGCTTCTCCGCCCTGGCGCATCAATATTCGCAGGCCCCGTCGGCCGCCAACGGCGGCGACATCGGCTGGATCCTGCCCGGCCAGCTCTCGGCCGAACTGGACCAGACCCTGGCCCAGATGCAGGTCAATTCGGTCTCGCCGCCGATCCGGGCGACCGGCGGTTTCTACATCCTCGGCCTGCGCGAGCGCCGGCAGACCCCGCCGCCCCCGGCGGAAGTGGTGATGGTCGAGCTGAAGCAAGTCTTCGTGCCGGCCAACATCTCGGCGCCCGACGCCACGATCGACGCCCTGGCCGCTGCCCTGACCGAGGCCAAGGGCTCGATCCACAGCTGCGGCGTGCCGCGCGACCTGCTGGACAGCATCCCCGACGCCACTTTCGGGGAAGTCGGCCGCCTGAACATCAAGGACCTGCCGGTCGAATACCGGAACGCGCTCGACGGCGTGAAGATCGGCGAGGCCGGCGGCCCGGTCCGCTCGACCGACGGCCTGCACCTCCTGGTGCTGTGCGACCGCGACGACCAGACCCCGGATTCGATGATGCACGACGCCGTCCAGCGCAGCCTCGAAGACCAGCAGATGTCGATGCTGGCCCGGCGCTATCTCCGCGATCTGCGCCGGACCGCGACCATCGAAGTCCGGTGAGCACGGCCGCCCAGGCGCCGCTGGCGCTCACCTGCGGCGAGCCGGCCGGCATCGGCGCGGAAATCGCGCTCAAGGCCTGGGCGGAACACGAGGCGGGCACGCCCCCCTTCGTGCTGCTCGATCAGCCGGGGCGCCTCGCCGCCCTGGCCGATCGGCTGGGCCTCCGCGTGCCGCTGGCGACCGTGGCCACAGCCGCCGAAGTCGACCAGGCCCTGTTCGACGAAGCCCTGCCCGTATTGCCCCTGACCGCGCCGATCCGGGGCGAGGCCGGCAAGGTCGACGAGCGCGACGCCGCCGCCATCGTCGAGTCGATCCGCCGTGCCGTCGCCCTGACCCAAGCGGGCGAAACCGCGGCCCTGGTCACCAACCCGATCCGCAAGCAGTCCCTCAAGGCCATGGGGCTCGACTTTCCGGGCCATACAGAATTCCTCGCCTCGCTGGCGGGCGGCGGTGCGCGCTCGGTCATGATGCTGGCGTCGCCCCGGCTCAGGGTCGTGCCGGTCACCGTGCATATCCCCCTCGCTTCGGTGCCGCGGCTGCTGACCACGCGCGGCATCGTCGACGTTGCGGTCGCGACCGCGCAGGCGCTGGAGCGCGACTTCGGCATTGCCCGGCCCCGCCTCGCCGTTCTCGGCCTCAATCCCCATGCCGGCGAATCCGGCCTCCTCGGCCACGAGGAGGAAGACATCATCGCCCCGGCGATCGAGGACCTGCAGGCCCGCGGCATCGACGCCTTCGGCCCGGTGCCGCCCGATGCCGCCTTCCACCCGGCGGCGCGGGCGCGTTACGACGCCGCCGTCTGCATGTATCACGACCAGGGCCTGATCCCCCTGAAGATGCTGGATTTCGACGAGGGCGTGAACGTCACCCTGAACCTGCCCTTCGTGCGCACCTCGCCCGACCACGGCACCGCGCTCGACATCGCGGGCCAAGGCAAGGCCAATCCGCAGAGCCTGATCGCCGCCTTGCGCCTGGCCGCCGCCATGGCCGAGGCGCGCCGGACCGCCGCCGCCGCATGAGCCTCGACGATCTGCCGCCGCTCCGCGAGGTGATCGCCCGCCACGGGCTCGCGGCCAAGAAGACGCTGGGGCAGAATTTCCTGCTCGACCTCAACATCACGGCGCGGATCGCCCGGGCGGCCGGGATCGAGCCGGGCGACCTCGTCTACGAAGTCGGTCCCGGGCCGGGCGGGCTGACACGTGCCCTGCTCGCTGCCGGCGCCAGCGTGGTCGCGGTCGAGCGGGACGAGCGCTGCCTCGAAGCCCTGGCCGAGGTCGCGGCCGCCTATCCGCCCGGCCGGCTCACGGTGATTTCAGGCGATGCCATGACGATCGACGAGCCCGCGATCCTGGGCGGAAGGCCGGCCAAGGTGGTCGCCAACCTGCCCTATAACGTCGGCACCGCCCTGCTGATCCGCTGGCTCTCGGCCGATCCCTGGCCACCCTGGTGGCGCTCGCTCACCTTGATGTTCCAGCGCGAAGTGGCGGAACGGCTGAGTGCCGCGCCGCGGAGCGAGGCTTATTCCCGCCTCTCGGTCCTGGCGCAATGGCGCACCCTGGTGCGCGCCCATTTCGACCTCAGCCCCAAGGCCTTCGTGCCGCCGCCCAAGGTGACCTCTACCGTGGTGGGTCTGACGCCGCTGGCCGAGCCGCGCTTCCCCTGTCGCCTGGACGCCCTGGAGAAGGTCACCGCGCAAGCCTTCGGCCAGCGCCGCAAGATGCTGCGCCAGAGCCTGAAGGGTCTCGCCGTCCCGGCAGAAGACTTGCTGGCCCGGGCCGAGATCGTGCCGACGGCGCGGGCCGAGGAACTGGATGTCGCCGCCTTCGCCCGCCTCGCCCGCGTGCTGGACGATCGCTAGAACGGATCACCGCATGGCACGCCCGAAGTGACGGCAAGGGTGCCCGCGGTCGCGCCCTGCTAGCGTCGCCGCATCGCCAGCCGAGCCGCCATGCCGTGACCGATTCGATCCCCCTTCGCCGCCAGCGGCCCTTCGCCCTCTTCTGGTCGTCGCGGGTGCTCGGTTCGCTCGCCTTCCAGATGGCCTCGGTCGCCATCGGCTGGCTGATCTACGACCTGACCGGCAGCGCCTATCAGCTCGGCCTGGCCGGGCTCTGTCAGTTCCTGCCCATGGTGCCGCTCACCTTCGTGGTCGGGCCGGTGGCCGACCGTTTCGACCGCCGCCGTATCGTCATCGTGACCCAGGCCCTGCAGGCGGCGACGCTGGCCCTGGTGACGCTCAGCGCCGAACAGGGCTGGCTCAGCGTCCATGTCGTCTTCCTCGCCCTGATCCTGCTCGGCAGCGCCCGGAGTTTCGAGCGGCCGGCCATGTCCGCCCTGCTGCCCGCCTTGGTGCCTCCCGGGGACCTGCCCCGCGCGGTCGCCGTCTCCTCCTCGGCGATGCAGACGGCGGTGATCATCGGGCCGTCGCTGGGCGGCCTGCTCTATGCCTTCGGGGCCGGGCTCACCCTCGGCCTGGCGGCGGCACTGTTCGTGGCCGGCGGGGCCGCCATGACGGCGATCCGCTTCCGCCACCAGGCCGCCAGTGCCGGCAAGGTCACCATGCAGATGGTGTTTTCCGGGGTTTCCTTCAT
>NZ_JBAZKR010000171.1:0-5331 GCF_041650655.1 Zavarzinia sp. | reverse complement strand
ATGAGTTCGCCGAAAGGATCGCGGGCGGGCGAAGCGGCGATGCTCGACGGCTGCGCCAAGACCGGGACCGCGAGCCCCCAACCGCACGTCAGGCCGACAAGGAGAAAGAGTGAGGTCCGCCGCATCGCGTCAGTCCTTTCCGTCACGCTTGTGCGGACGGCTCCAGTGCAGCGACCAGGCGCTGCCCGCGTCGTCGTCGCGGAACAGATTGGCGCGGATCGGCTGCGGCAAGGCCGGATCGTCGATCAGGAAAGCAATGTATTCGCCGGCGCGCTCGCCGGTGCGCTTCCAGCCCGCGCCGATCTCCGGGCCATCGTCATTTCCTTGATGGAGGCGATAGTCCGGGGCGTTCTCCGTATCCGACGACTCGGCGGGGACGACAGTGACTTCGCAGTAGAGCGTGAGGGTGTGGACGCGCCCGACAAAGCCGGACTGCTGACGGGTGAAGGTGCCGATCTGCGACATGATGGTCTCCATGGCGGTGGTGTTGGAAAGCCGTCGGCGGGCACCGCTCCCGACGACGGGAAGCGGTCAGCGCGTCGTCGCGCGCCAGACGAAGCGGCCATCGCCGTCCTCGTCGGTGTAGAGTGGGCTCGCCTTGCCGATGACGGTGCGCGCCGGAAGCGGGCCGAAATAACGGCCGTCCAGGCTGTCGCGGACATCGGGGTTCATCAGGAAAACCTGCCCATCGCCGATGCGCCGGCAGCCTTGCCAGACCGGCAGCGGACGGCCGAGCCGGTCGCGGTCGAGCGCCCGTCCAAGCGGCACGGCGTCGACGGTCACGACGTCCCCGGTGCGGCAGACCTGCTGGCCGGGAAGGCCCATGACGCGCTTCATCAGCGGCACGTTGCGGCCGATATAGCCGCGCCCGACGATGAAGTCGGAGAGCGGCTTGTCCGGGAGGGCGGCGACCAGATCGCCAACCGTCAGAGGGTGCGGCGGGGCGAGGTCATAGAGGCCGATCGGCGCGCTGGCCGAGGCGTTCCAGACGAGGCGCGGTGCGATCGGGACGAAGGCGGCGATGGCGACGCCCATCGTCACGGCATAGGTCGTCATGACATAGCCGAAGCGGGTCATAGCCCGATCTCCCGCCGCATGAGCCCTGCCGCATGGCGCTCCAGCGTGTAGGCGCGCGGCTCATGGCCCGCGCCGATCCGGTTGCCGACATGACGCCAGTGATCGGGGGCCACGTCGCAGGCGTCGATGCCGAGGGCCTCCACGGCGTCGATGTGGCGAAGCACCTGTTCGACCTTGGGCCAGCCCTCGATCTTCAGCAGGATGTCGCCGCCGGGGCGCACGAAGGGCAGCGTCTGGTAGGCTTCGCCTGGCGCGACGGCGCGCACGATGTCGATGCGCGAGGTGATCGTGCCGAAGTCGTTGGCGGCCCAACGCACGAAGGCGAAGAGGCTGCCCGGCCGGAAAGAGAAGACGCGGCGGCGGCGGTCGAGCACCTGTTCATGGGCTTCGTGGCCGAACCTGATCCAGTTCTCGATCCGCTTCTCGACATGCGTCAGCTCGACATGGGTGAGACTGTCGGCGAGATGCGCGCGCGGCAAGGGGCCGCCCTGGGCGCGGGAAACCGCGGCGTCGGTCATGATGGGTCTCCTTCGGCGGTCGGGGGAAATTCGCGCGCGAGCAGCTCGCGCAGCATGTCGGCGACCGTGACGCCGCGAGCGAACGCGGCGATCTTGATCCGGCCGCGCAGCGCCGGCGTCACGTCGATGGTCAGCCGGGCGGTGTAGCCGCCGGCGCCGGCATCGCGCGGCGGGTTGTCGGCCGCCTTGACCCAGCGCTCGGGATCGGCGGGCCGGGAGGCGAAGCCATTGCGGGACGAGCGCCCGTTCATCGCGCCGCCCTCCCGATGCTCAAGCACTCGATCGCGTCCGCCAGCGCCGCGATCTCGCGCGCGGCGGGCGTGCCGTCGTCCAGTTCGGAGACGAGCTGGCCGGACTGCGCGGCAGCCGCGAAGGCGACGCGCTGGCCGACGGTGGCGGCGAGGACGGGAGGATCGTGATCGGCCAGGGTCGCGGCCGTCTCGCGGGCGAGCACGGTGCGCGCGCCGCAACGATTGAGCACGAAGCGCGCGACCAGCTCCGGCCGGTAGATGCGCGCCTCGCCGATGAGCGCCAGCATCTCGGCGGAGGCCCAGCCGTCGAGGGGCGATGGCTGCACCGGGATCAGCACCAGGTCGGCGGCGAGCAGCGCCGAACGCATCAGGCTGGCGACGCGGGGCGGCCCGTCGATCACGATCATGTCGGCGTCACGGGCCAGTTCCGGCGCTTCCCGGTGCAGCGTATCGCGGGCGAGGCCGACGACGCCGAAGGAGCGAGCCAGGCCCTCACGGCTGCGTTGCTGCGACCAGTCCAGCGCCGAGCCTTGCGGGTCCGCGTCAATCAGGGTGACGCGCTTGCCCTGGCTCGCCCAAACGCCCGCGAGGTTCAGCGCCAGCGTCGTCTTGCCGACGCCGCCCTTCTGATTGAGGAGCGCGACGATCATCGCCGTCCTCCCGGAACGGGAGTGAAAGGGAGCTGCGGGAGGGGATGCGTGTCGGCGGCTTCGGGGCGCCGTTTGCCGGCGACGCTGAGGGCCTTCGTGGCCTGCCGGACGAGGTTTTCCACCTCACGGGCGCGCTCTTCAAGGTTAGAGTCTTTGTTAGACTCTAAGTTAAGGGTGCGATTTTCGCTTTTCGTACCGTGGGTTAGGGCCGGTTTCGGTTCCCGTTGGCACGAGGGTCTGGTTCCTGATGGCACGCGCCCTCGGGTTCCCGATGGCACGACGCCATCCACAGCTTTTCCACAGGTGGGCTGTGGCTCGAAGGCGAGCAGCGTGCGGCCGCCGCCCTCGATCTCGAGGAACAGCGTGTAGCCGGGGAGCGGCTGGCGCCGGATGATGTCGCGCAGCTCGAAGGCGAAGCGCTTGAAGGGGGAGAGCGCGCCTGATTTCTGGTGGAGGTGGCGGAAGTCGAAACGCCAGCCGTTGCGCTGGCGGCCGCCGTGCTTGCGGACAATTCGATAGAGCCAGCGGTCGAGACCGCCCGTCAGGCCGAAATAGGCGCGGTCGATCGTCAGCACGAGCGCGTCGTCGAGGACGGCCTGGTAGAACCAGTCGGGCAGGATCAGCTCGATCCCATCGGGCTTGCCGTTCCGGTCGGTGCGCTCCTTCCACTCGTTGATCCAGGAGAAGCGATGTCGCCGGCCCTCGGCGGGCTGACGGATCGAGGTGCAGATTGTCGTCGATTGCAGCCGGTCGAGCGCGGCCTTGAGACGCTGATAGTCGCGCAAGGACGTGCCGCGGCCGATGAATCTGAGGATTTCATAGGGGGTGGCGACCAGCAGGCGCGAGGTGCGCAGGCCCGCGTCGCGCGCCTCGACGATCTGGCTCGCCGCCCAGATCAGGATGTCGGCGTCCCAGATGGTCGCCATGCCATGATCGGGCACGGCCTCGACGCGGATCGACACGCCCCCGGCGCAGAAGTCGATCGGCGCGGTGCGATGGGACTTGGAGAGGGAGAAGAAGGGATAGGCCATGAGATCCTGCGCATCTCGGGCAGCGAACTCGCCAGGGAGCGCCCGAAACAGGTCGAGCTGTTCGCGCTCCGAACGGGATTGCCGCCGCGCCGCCATTCGGGGGTTCGTCGGCGGTCAGCGTGGGCGCCGGGCGGCCTGGGCCAGCGGCGCCGGCGTGTGACGCCTCGCGGGAAGGATCGAACCGCGCGGATCGGAGGTCGAGGTGACGGCGCCGCGCGCGGCCCAGGCTTCGAGATCGTCGACGGCATAGACGACGCGGCCGCCGAGCTTGCGATAGGCCGGGCCGGTGCCGTAGGTCCGATGCTTTTCGAGGGTCCGGGCGGACAGGCTAAGAAACGCGGCGGCTTCCTTGGTGCGCAGGAAGCGCGGCGGGAGAACGGCGAGATCGGGTCGCATGGATGGGGCCTCCGTGAGCTTCGTGAAGGCCGCTGGAGATCAGCGGCGAGCGAAGGCCACGATGGCGAAGCAGGACCGGCGCGATGCAGGGCGAAGTTGGGGGGGCCTAAAATCGCCCACCGGCTATCGCGTCGGCGCGATCAGTCCGGCCGGCGGTGTCGCAGTAAGGCGCGATAGCCGCCGGCGATCATGGCGCGCGCGTCCCGCAGCAGGGTTTTGATGGCGTGGCGGGCGGAGGCGTCCTGCCACGCCTGGCGGTCGAGTCGGGCGATGTGGAAGATGACCTGCGCGATTTCCCGCTGGGTCGCGCCATCGCGATAGCCGTCGAAGCATTGCAGCATCCGGCGCAATCGCAGGCGATGTTGTGCCGTCAGCCGGGTATCCGGCGGGATGGCCCGGCCGTGAAGGGTGGCCAGCAGACGGCAAAGGGATCGGACACGATCGAATCCCTCCCGACCCAAAGGAATGATGGCGGCAAGGGGTCGGTCGACCGGCGTGGCCGTCTCGATGACGAGCTGGACACTTTGGCCGTCACCGAGATCGTAGAGAAGGATGTCTTCGTCATGGTCTCCGATGCGGTAGGCGGCATCGAAGGTCGGTTGCGGATCGGTGTCCTCGGCGAGACCCGCAGGGGCCGGCCCCAGAAAGATGGCGCTCGTATCGTTCGCGGGCAGCCAGACGATGCGGGCTTCAGATGGCGGGGCCTGCGGGTCCGCGGGGAAATCGCAACCCCCATCGGCGCCGGATCTTGTCGGTCAGCGTCTGGATGTCGGTCTTTCCCTCGCTCAGCTCCCGGTAGTCTTCAACATAGGCGTCGTTGCGCCGGAGCCACTCCCAGGCGAGATCGGACGGGCTCATCTCGGCGATGTGCTCATAGGCTGCGGAGGAGCGCCAGCCTGCTGCATTGGGTGTCATCGCGATCCTCCCTTTGCGTAAGTGATTGTGGAGGAAGAAAGGATTCTCGACAGGGCCGCCCGATGGAAGCTCGGCGGTGGGCAAAGCGCGATGCCAAGTCGGCATCGCGGCGGGTCAGTGCCGAGGGCGGGTTAACTCGCGGTAGCCCTGTTCCGTCATCCAGCGCGCCCGCGCCAGGTGCGAGTCGTGAACATGGCGGCAACGCTCTGGGTCGTGCGCGGGATCGAGGCCGAAGATGGCCTGGACGGCTTCCTGCCAGGCGGCGCCGTCGCGGGCTGAGTCGATCAGACGCATGTAGAGAGCCATGTGCTCACGGTCGTAGGCCGTGAGCGACTGGCTGACCGGCGGCTCGTCGAGGAATGAGGGCGTTAGCTGTCCCATAGAGCGACTATAATCGCTCATCCGAGGTTCGTTAACAGCATCGTGGGAAATTCTGTGCGCCGCCTGAACAAATGGCGGGCGCTTAACGCCTCGGCGGCAAGTCTTTGCGGTC
>NZ_JBAZKR010000170.1:0-5364 GCF_041650655.1 Zavarzinia sp. | reverse complement strand
GGGCTCGCATCGACGGTCACTTGCCGGGCACCGATCTGCTCCGCCAGCCCCGCCCTGATCCGTTCGAGCTGCGTCGTGCGCTCGACCTGCATATCGACCGGCAGCCGCTCGGCGGCGGCGGCCTTCGTACTCGCCGCCGTCGCCCCCGGGACCGGGAGGTGGCGGAGATCGATCGCCGCCACGGGCACCGCGGCCGCCATCGCCGCCTGGGCATCCCCGGTCCGGGCGGTCAACATGCCGAGCGCCATGAGGTAGAGCGTGACCAGAAAGAGGGCGGCACAGGAAGCCGCCGCCCAATAGGGGATGCGGACGCGCCCCTGTCGGAGCGGGACGTCGGCGCCCTTCCACCGGGGCGACAGATCCTCGTATCGCGCCGGGTTCAGGCGCTGCAATGTATCGTAGACCTCCCGCTGCACCACGGCAGCGGCGGGTGCGCCGCCTTCCTTGCGGCATCGACCGAGGAACCCCACCGCCAGACAGGCGTGAAACAACTGGAGCAGGTGGCGATTGCCTGCCGGATCAGCGCGTGCCCGCGCCAATTCGTCGAAGAAGCGGACACCGCCGTCTCGCGAGTCGAAAAAGGTGATGAGCATCCCTTTGCCGACCCAGATCCGGGGGTCGTCGACCGGAATGTTCTGCATCACGTCGTCCACCGTGGCGCAGAGGATGTATTTCGCTGTACGGACCCGCGTCGACGCCACGTCTCCCGCCGTGGCCGAGCGTTCGAACACACCGATCGCTGCCGCCATCTCCGCCAGGAGTCGTTCCACAGAATCGGCCGCCAACATCCGGGTACGAATCCGCCCCAGGACGATCAGGATCGGCATCGCCGCCTGCAGCAGCGGATTCGGGCCCGGCGCCAGCGCGATCTCCGTGGCCGCCAATTCCGGGCCGGACGCCGCTCCGTCATCGTGGACCGCGCCCGCCGTCTCTCGCGGCGTCGGCTCCGCCGCCTCACCCTGGCCGAAACGGCGCGCCTTGCCGAAGGCCCCGGCGGCGCGCAGGCCTTCGTCGCCCGGGGGCGTCGACTTGTTCCGGCGACTGCCGGGGTCGGGAATGTGGACCGTCGGGCGGCGGCTGCCTCCGCCGTGCTCCTCTCGTGCCATGGCTCAGGCTCCCGTGATCGCCCAGAGGACGAGTTGAAGCCCCGGCCAATTCCCGGAATCGTGCATCTCGATGCTTGCCGATCGGCTGAAGTCCGGCCACAGGGGCGATGTCTTGTCGAGTTTGAAATAGACGTGATCGCGGATCGGCCGGAGATCCGGCGGGACCGTCGGCTGATGGATCAGCGGCACGCCCCGGACATTGGAATACACGATGTCGTGCATCCGAATGTCGGGGCCCAGCTTGAAGAGACTGGCGAATTTGCTTTGCAGTTCGGCCGCCGGGCGATCGGATGCCACGTCGAGAATGAAGGTCGCCGTCTGAAACAGGACCGGATCGGGCACCTCGGCCGTATAGGCGGTGGGAAAGTCTTCGACCGGCTCCACCGCGATCTTGAGCGGGCGACGGCTGAATTGGGCCGACAGAAAGGCCTGCAAGTCGCGCAGCAGCGGCTCGAAGGTGGTGCGGAGGTCGTCATGGTCATAGGCGGGATAGGCCGCCGCTCGACGCTCGGCCGTGGCGAAGGTCGCGAGTTCGCCGGCGAGGCGCAGCAACTCCTCGTAGAGCCGCTCGGGATGCACGAAACGCGACGCCCGGAGATGGCGCAGCACCGCGATGCTGCGGTTGAGGACCTGAAGCACCAGATAATCGGCGTTCTGAAGGCCACCGCCATCGCGGAAATCGGTGGCGTAGCGCGCCAACTCGCCCAGTTTGTTGTCGAGCCAGCCGAGCACCCGGTCGAGCCAACCGAGCACCACGGGATGGGCATGGCACAGCAACAGCGGCGGAACGAAGGCCCCGTCGAAGACGATCTCCTTGTCTCGGACCTCTCGGATCCGCGCGATCGGCAGGCCGGCATGACCGGCCTTGACCGTCTTGCCGCCGATCTCCAGGGACAACCGGGGGTGGGCGACCTCGATCATCTCCTCCGCGCGCATCGCGGCCGAAGCGTCGATCAGTGTCTCCTCGCCCAGGACGTAGCGGGTGCCGCCGCCGGCCGCGGCGTCGCCGATTTCGCACACGTTCGGCGCCGCCAACGGCATGACCAGCCAAGCTATCTTGCTGGCGGCATCTCTCGGCACGTCGGCCGGCTCGGGCGCCGGGCTGTCGGCGGGAAAGGCGAAGGGCGTGCCATCCACCATGAGCCCGGCCGCATGGCGCAGCATGAATCGGCCCTGGCGCGCCAGATCGAGATCGATTTCCAGCGCCGAGAAGCCCCAGGGATAGGGCGTGACATGCCGGCTGCGCGCCTCGACCAGGCGTTCGACATAGCGGTCGTGCTGCTGAAGGTGTTGTGGCCGCAAGAATTGCCCCTCTGACCACACAACCTTGCTGTACCACGACATTGCCGCCCCCGGAGAAAGACTCCTTTAGAGGGTATATCAATGGTATAATGCGCACCATAGTTGATGAATGCTGCATCACAACTTTTAGGATTTTGCGCGAGTCGGTCCCATGGCACGCCGTTCATGCCGAAGAGACGCCTGCGGACGGGGGCGGAATGTCACACCGATGTCGGCGGGGGATTGGTGAGCCGGGCGGGAATCGAACCCGCGACCACATGATTAAAAGTCACGTGCTCTACCGACTGAGCTACCGGCTCACACTGGATGCCGGGAATCAGCTTCCCGGCGGGCGGGGCACCTTAGAGGGGTGGCCCCGCCGTGGTCAATAGTCGGCGCCGCCGGCCTCGAATGCAGCCACGAAAGCGCCCAGGCGGCCGGCGCGGATCGCACTGCGCAGGCCCGCCATCAGGTCCTGGTAGTACTGGAGATTATGGGCGGTCATCAGCATGGCGCCCAGGATCTCCTGGGATTTCACCAGGTGGTGCAGATAGGCACGGGAGAAGTCGCGGCAGGCCGGGCAGTGGCAGCGGGAATCCAGCGGGCGCTGGTCCTCGGCATGGGCGGCGTTGCGGATGTTCAGCGTGCCGCTCCGCGTGAAGGCCTGGCCATTGCGGCCGGAGCGGGTCGGAATCACGCAGTCGAACATGTCGATGCCGCGGGCGACGGCGCCGACGATGTCGGAGGGCTTGCCAACCCCCATCAGGTAACGCGGCCGGTCCGCCGGCAGATGGGGCACGGTCGCTGCGATGGTTTCGAACATCACCTCCTGCGGCTCGCCCACCGCGAGGCCACCGAGGGCATAGCCGGGGAAGCCGATCGCCACCAGCCCCTCGGCGGAAGCCCGGCGGAGGTCGAGTTCCGTGCCGCCCTGGACGATGCCGAAGATCGCGCGGCCCGGCGGCGGCGCGCTCTTTTCGAAGGCGTCTTTGCTTCGCTTGGCCCAGCGCAGCGACAGTTCCATGGCCCGCGCCGTCTCCTCGCGCGAGGCCGGCAGGGCGACGCATTCGTCGAGCTGCATGGCAATGTCGCTGTCGAGCAGGCGCTGGATCTCGATCGAGCGTTCGGGCGACATGGCATGCCGGCTGCCGTCGAGATGGGACTGGAAAGTGACCCCCTCCTCGGTGATCTTGCGGAGCGCCGCCAGCGACATGACCTGGAAGCCGCCGCTGTCGGTCAGGATCGGGTGCGGCCAGTTCATGAACTTGTGCAGGCCGCCCAGGCGCGCCACCCGCTCCGCCCCAGGCCGCAGCATCAGGTGATAGGTATTGCCCAGCAGGATGTCGGCGCCGGCCTTGCGCACCGTCTCGGGCATCGCCGCCTTCACCGTGGCGGCCGTGCCGACGGGCATGAAGGCCGGCGTGCGGATCACGCCGCGCCCCGTGCGCACATGGCCGGCGCGGGCGGTACCGTCGCGCGCCTCGACCGAGAAACCGAAATCCTTGGCCGTCATAGGTCTTGCTCCAGCCGGTCGATCAGGCAGGCGTCGCCGTAGGAATAGAAACGATAGCCGGCTTCGACCGCATGGGCATAGGCGGCCTTGATCCGCCGCGGGCCGGCGAAGGCGGAAACCAGCATGACCAGGGTCGATTTCGGCAGATGGAAATTGGTCATCAGCAGGTCGGCCGCACGGAAGCGGTAGCCGGGCGTGATGAAGATGTCGGTCCAGCCGGCGAAGGACGCCACCGTGCCGCCGGCCGCCGCCGCCTCGATCAGGCGGAGCGCCGTGGTGCCGACGGCGATCACGCGGCGCCCCCCGGCCCCATTCGGCGTGCATCTTGTGATCCGCCGTATCCTCGACCTTGACCGGCAGGAAGGTGCCGGCGCCGACATGGAGGGTCACGGTCGTCCGTTCGACGCCCAGGGTGGCCAGGCGTGCCAGCATTGCTTCGGTCAGGTGCAGGCTGGCGGTCGGCGCCGCCACCGCCCCCTCGCGCGCGGCGAAGACGGTCTGATAGTCGCTGCGGTCCTGAGCGTCGGGCTTGCGCAGATGGGCGATATAGGGCGGCAGCGGCATGGTGCCGACCAGGTCCAGTGCCTCCATCAAAGCCTGCCCCTCGGCCGAGAAGCGGAGCGTGATCGGCCCTTCCGGATCCTTCGCCGTCACGGTCGCGGAGAGCCCGGCGGCGAAATCGATGCGCACCCCCGGCTTGCACTTCCGGCCCGGCTTGGCCAGGCATTCCCAGGTCGCGGCATCGACCATGCGGATCAGATTGAGCTCGACCCGCCCTTCGCCGATCCGGCCTTCCAGCCGCGCGGGAATCACCTTTGTATCGTTGAGCACCAGGAGGTCGCCCGCGCGGAGTTCGCCCGGCAGGTCCCCCACCGTGAGGTCGCGCAGGCCGCCCGCTTCGATGCGCAGCAGGCGCGCGCTCTCCCGCGGGCTCGCGGGCCTGACCGCGATCCGCCCTTCCGGCAGTTCGAAATCGAAATCGGCGACTTTCATCGGTTCTTCGGAGTGGGAGCTTCGGCTCCCCTCACCTTTCCGTCATGCCCGGGCGCGTCCCAGGCATCCACGCGAACACCACCGCCAGCGAGAATTCGTGGATGGCCGGGACAAGCCCGGCCATGACGATATTGCGCGGGGCCTGGCCGGCCTTACTTCACGTCGGCCTGG
This sequence comes from Zavarzinia sp., assembly GCF_041650655.1. Taxonomy (GTDB): domain Bacteria; phylum Pseudomonadota; class Alphaproteobacteria; order Zavarziniales; family Zavarziniaceae; genus Zavarzinia. The sequence goes on along the minus strand of NZ_JBAZKR010000170.1, from coordinate 300 downwards.
ACCTTGAGCGAGATGATCTTGTCCTGGGGCGCCGGCACCGAGCCGGACTGGCCCTGGCCGCGCTTGATCTTGTCGACGAATTCCATGCCCGAGACGACACGGCCGAACACCGTGTACTGGCCGTCCAGGAAGCGCGCCGGCTGGAAGCAGATGAAAAACTGGCTGTCGGCGCTGTCCGGGCTCTGGGCACGGGCCATGCCGAGGGTGCCGCGCAGGAACGGCTCCTGGGTGAATTCGGCCTTCAGCTTCTGGCCCGAACCGCCCATGCCGGTGCCGGTCGGGTCGCCGGTCTGGGCCATG
>NZ_JBAZKR010000169.1:0-5661 GCF_041650655.1 Zavarzinia sp. | reverse complement strand
CGTGTCCCCGGAATTACTAGCGGGGACATGACGGATAAGCGGGAACATGAACCGAGAGCCCGTCGCGGGCTCGAATTCGTGTCCCCGTAATTACGGGAAAAATAAATGACCATTTCCCTTCGCGATCTCGAACGCCGCCTGGCCCGCCTCGAGGGCATGTTTTACCGCGGCTACACGGTCTCGCCGGCGATTCCCGTCACGGCGCCCGAATCCGTCGTTACCGACGAGGCCGGTCTGCCGGGTGGCGAACTCGCGCAGCAGCTCGGGCTGCCCGGATCGGTCGTCTATCTGCCGCTCGGCTGCAACGTGTTGGTCGCCCGCGTCGCGCAGGGCCAGGACCCTGTCATCCTCGCCGGCACCGGCACGCTGGCGGCCATCGCCGCGATCAAGGTGCTCGCCGCGGCCCATCCCGAGGTGCTGACCGGCGGCCTGATTATCGCCGACCCCGTTGCGGCAGCCACCGCCATCGTCATCACGCCCTCCGGCGGCGACCTGGTCGGCAACTGGACGCTCAACGGCGTGGGGATACCGACATGACCGCCCCGTTTTGTCATTCCGACCGAGGGCATCCGAGCGGAGGAATCCCTTTCGCAAATCGTCATTCCGACCGAGGGCATCCGAGCGGAGGAATCCCTCTCGCAAATCGTCATTCCGACCGAGGGCATCCGAGCGGAGGAATCCCTTTCGCAAATCGTCATTCCGACCGAGGGCATCCGAGCGGAGGAATCCCTCTCGAAAGGGGTTTCTCCATTCCGCCGCGCGGCGCGGCTTCAGTCGAAATGACAAATATTTTTTTTCGCGAAGGAATTAAATCATGATCGACTACGGCTTCGCCGCCATCGCCTCCTCCGATCCCGGCGACTCCGGCGTCGGCTGGGTCCTGACCGGCACCGGGCAAATTCAGCGCGCCGTGTCGATCGCCGATCGCGTCAAGCGGCTGTTGCGCCCGCTGTTCGGCGCGGTCTGGTCCGAGGGTCATCGCGGCAACGCCGCGCCGCTGAAAAAAATGGTCGACGCCGCGCCGGTCATCGTCGCCGATCGCGTGCGCCTGGTGCTGGCGCCGCTGGTGTCGGCCGGCGAATTGGCGTTGACCGCGGTTGACGCGGCGGCGACCGCGAACAACTCCAAATTCATGGCTGTCGCGATTCGCGGCGTCGATCAACAACGGCGGCCGTTTCAACTCTCCGAGTTTGTCCGGATAGGAGACGCCTAATGCCGACGCTCAACCCGCAGGACCGGCGCGACCTCGCGCAAAATATGCAAACCGATTTGCGCAACACGCTGGCGGGCGCCCGCGTCGATGGACCGGGCGACGATCTATACGACATCGCCGTCGCTATTTCCGGCGCGCTGTCCGAGACCCAGGCGCTGCTCGCCCGCGCCGTAGATGAATCGTTCGACGACACCGCCTCGTTCGACGCGCTGAAAAAACGCCACCGCCACCGCCTCGGCGATCCCACGGGCGCCGTCGCCGCCACGCTGTCGCTCACCGTCACCGGCGTCGCCGGCAGCACCTGGGCGGTCACCGACCTCCTGGTCAGCCGCGATACCGGCCTGCGTTACGCGCCGATCTCCAGCGGCACGATGCCCGTTGCGGCGACCACCGTCATCGCCGTCACCTGCCTGACCGGCGGCGACGCCGGCGCGTTGGTGGCGGGCCGTTCCTTGATCTGGTCAGTGCCGCCCACCGGAATGGACGCCACGGCCGTCACCACGGGCAACCCGACCGGCGGCACCGCGGCGGAAAACGTGGACGAGTACCGCGCCCGCGTGTTCGACTACTACGCCAATCCCACCGCCGGCGGCACCGAGCGCGATTTTGCGCGGTGGGCCCTGATGGTCGACGGCGTCGGCTACGCCACCGCGTTCGCCAACCGCCGCGACCTGGGCACCTGCGACGTCGCCGTTCTTGATCACGAGGGCGACAACGTCGCGGCGACCGTGTTGATCGCCGTTCAGGCGAAACTCGATCTGATGCGACCCTGTACCGCCTACGGCAGCCTGGCGGTTCACCCGGTCCTCACCGATCTCGACGTCGAATTCAATTTGAAAATGGCCGCGGGTTACGAATTTTCTTCCTGGACGGCCCGCGCCGTCGCCGCCGGTTCAACGGCATCGCAGCTGCTGTTCGCCGACGCCCCCGACGCCCCGGCCGCCGGCGACTGGATCGCCTGCCCGGTCGTCGTCAACGGCCGCGCGCTCTGGCAGGCGCGCGAGGTGTATGCGGTTTCGGAATATCTGGGCCCGGGCGGAATTCCGGGAACCGCCATTGCGCTGCGCTCGGCGTTCTCGGCCGCGCCCGAAACCGGCGTCATGGCCCGCCCCGGCTGTTCCACGTTCGACCAGTTGGCCCTGGCGGTACAGGCCTATTTTGCGAGCCTCCAATCGGGCGGCACGTTTTATACCAGCGCCTGCGCGCGCTATCTGCTCGACAACCCCGAGGTGCTGTCCGCCGCCATTGTCGCCCCCGCGGCGGACGTGCCCGCCGCCGCGGATGAAACGGTCATCGAACACCTGGTGCTCGACGACCTGAAATTGAACGGAGTTTAAATGGCCTATACGCTCGCGATCACCGCGCCGGTTGAGAACGAGATCGTTTCCGATTGGATCTACCGGGTCACCGGAACGGTCTCCAGCGACGAGCCCGGATTCGACCTGACCGACCCGCGCTGGTCGGTGGTCGCGATCCAGCTCGCGGGGCCCGATATCGGCCTGCCTGTTCTCGATCGCGCGACGGGCGCCTGGTACAACGACCAGCGCATGGGTCCGCCGCCGCTCGTCGGACTCACCGAGTACGGCCTCTACTGGGATTACGGCGAGGTGGGGGAAACGCTTTACGCGTCCGACCTGGTCAACTTTACCAACCTCGGTTACACGATGCCGGCGCTCGCGCTGGCTCGCGACACCTCGGCGTTGCTGGGGCAGCACCTCAAAAACACGGTTCGCGTGACCGGCCGCTTTTATCTCGGCGCGGCGGCCACGTTCGGTGACGAGGCCGCGGCCTGCGCCGTGACCATCGTCGACGACACGAACCTCACCATCGTCACGCCGTTGTGCGACGCCGAACGCCATACCGTGCTGACCGTCACCCCGGCCAATGGCGCGGCCCCTACCGCGCTGCCCGTCATCGTCTCCGGCGCCGGTTACCGCCTGCTGCGCGGCCTGCTGCCGCGCGGCCGCTATCTGACCGACCCGGCCAATCCGTTCAACGTCGTGCTGGCCGCGATCGGGCATCAACTCGATTTGATCCAGGATCAGTTCGACGCGCTGACCGCCGCCGAATTGTTCCCCGACCTGGCCGAGACGGCCCTCTACCGCTGGGAGCGGATTTTCGGCTTGCCCGTCCGCGAGGACGACACCCTGGCCGCGCGCCGCGCGCGGCTCCAGATGATGATGCGCCTCGACCCGCTGATCAGCACGACCTACCTCAACAGCCTGGCGCAGACGGTGCTGCCGGGTCTGACAATGACCGAAAACGACCCGTACACGACCTATGGCCGTCAGAAATGGCAATACCAAATTCTGGAACCGTCGCCGAACTGGCTCGACAGCCAAACCTGGGCCCAGTTGCAGCAAACGCTGCAAACCGCCGGACCCGGCTTCGCCCTGGCCTGCGTCGGCCACTCCGGTTTCATCGTCGGCTCCTCGCGCGTCGGCCGCGATTTCCTGGACGCCGAACCATGATGTACCAATTTGTCATTACGGCCATCCTTGTCATTCCGACCGAGCGCATCCGAGCGGAGGAATCCATCCAGGCTTGTCATTCCGAGCGAAAGCCGGAATCCACGCCTTTTGGCCGCCGAGCGGAGGAATCCATCCAGGCCTGTCATTCCGACCGAGCAACGCGAGCGGAGGAATCCCTTTCCCTCAATGGCGTCATTCCGAGCGAAAGCCGGAATCCACGCCTTTTGGCCGCCGAGCGGAGGAATCCCTTTCCCTCAATGGCGTCATTCCGTGCGAAAGCCGGAATCCACGCCTTTTGGCCGCCGAGCGGAGGAATCCCTTTCCCTCAATGGCGTCATTCCGAGCGAAAGCCGGAATCCACGCCTTTTGGCCGCCGAGCGGAGGAATCCCTTTCCCTTTTAACAGGAGCTAAACATGCTTATTAAAAACTGGATCGATGGTGTCACCCGCCTTTACGCGGCCGAGGCCGACGCAATGGCCAAACTGCTCAACGTCACCCTGATGCCATGCCTCGGCGGCGCGATGGCTACCGCGACCGCCGCCGCGCCGTCCATCAACGGCACGCGCGTTGAGTTCGCCGCCCTCGGCGCCGAGGACGGCATCGTCACCGGCAACGCCCTGGCAACCGCGTATTACCGCGACTACGTAGATTTCGCGACCGGCAGCGAAATCGGCGGCCCGCTCGCCGCGGGCGCGTATACGCTCTATTTCGATATCCAAGAATCGGCCGGTCCCGTAAAAACCTACCTGATCAAAGCGGCGGCGGTTCTGACCTCCGAAGGCGTGGACGACGCGCTGTACCTCGTCGTCGCTACCGTCGCCTGGAACGGCACGGACACGCTGTCCTCGCTGGTCGATCTGCGCGCCGGTCAATGGGGCGCGCTCGACCTGACCGGCATGGGCCGCGGCGACCGCACCGAGGTCATCATCGGCGACGGCCGCGATTGGCGCTTCGAAGGCGACGTCCAGGTCGACGGCCGCCTCACCGCTAAGGCGTTCCTCGACGTTGGCGTCGTCGGCGTCGGCGGCGGCACGGTCAACCTCTATGGACTTACCGGCGATCACTCGGCCATTATCTCCGGATTCGTCGATTGGGCCGTCGAGGGTCCGCTGGTTTTCACGCCCGGCGTCGCCGGAAAAATCGACCTGAACCTCGGCACGAACGGCGTCATCACCGTGCCCAGCAGCGCCGACATCAACGTCGCCGGCGTCGCCCAGATCCAGGTCGGCGGCCTGCTCGACGTTCTCGGCACCACCGCCTTCGGCGACAACTCGCTCAGCCAAATCAACACCGCCGCCGACTTCCATTTTGAGTCCGGATCATTCACCGGCACGCCGACCCGCAATCAATTCACCGGTGCCAGCATTCTCAAGGCCTGGGCGCGGGTGCAGGCTAATGGGACCATCACGAGCAACTACAACGTTGCGTCCGTAACCGCATCTGGTTCTGGCGTTTATGCTGTAACTTTCAAACGCGCTATGCTTTCCGCCGCGCTTGGCGCTCCGATGATTATCCCCTATGGCAATTCTTCTGATTGGCACCTCTCGGCCATGACGATTGACGTGGACCATGTCGACTTCACCTTGAACATTGGTGGTCTTGGAGCCAATAGCGATTTTATTTTCATTCTCGCCGGCGGCAACCAGGCGGCGGACGCCTAGAATTTACCGGGCGGTTGAACGGTCGATAATGTCCGTTTAGCCGCCCGTTATAAAGGTTTCGTTCGCGTTACCGATTGGATCGATAAATAGCCCGCTGGATCGGGCGTCGTTTTCGAGTTGACCAGCGCTCCGAAAAATCGTAGGACAATCGGGCGCTATTGGTTTATCTATTTGACGTTCCGCGATAAAATGAAAATAACAACGCTATTTTTTCGCCTTATTTTACAAAACAAACTGAAGCTAATTTAATGTAGAGATGTAGAGTTTATCATAGCCATTCCGTTGAATTTCCCAAACCATTTTGCCGCCTACACT
>NZ_JBAZKR010000168.1:0-5733 GCF_041650655.1 Zavarzinia sp. | reverse complement strand
GTCCGGCGGCAGCTTCTCGAGCTTGTCCTGGGCGACATCGGCGGGCGTGAAGCGAAGCGCGCCGTTCGGCACCAGGATCACGCCCTCATGGACGGCGCCCACGACATCCGCGGTCGCGGTCATGCCGGGGCGGAGCAACAGGTCGGGATTGCCCACCTTGGCCAGCACTTCATAGGTGACCACGCCCTGCTCCGACTTGGGCGCCAGACGGACAGAGGTCACTTCGGCATCGAACAGCTTGGTCGGATAGGCATCGACCGAGAATGTGGCCTTCTGGCCGACCGCGACATGGCCGATGTCCGCCTCGTCGATATCGAGGTTCAGTTCCATCTGGGTGAGATCCCGCGCCACGGTGAAGAGCACCGGCGTCTGCAGGCTGGCGACGATGGTCTGGCCCAGTTCGACATTGCGCGAGATCACCACGCCGTCGACCGGGGAGCGGATGGTCGCCTTGTCCAGCGTGGTGCGGTCCGAATCCAGCACCGCCTCCGCCACCTTGACGCCGGCTTCGGCGGCCTGGAGGCCAGCACGGGCGCGGGCCAGTTCGGCCAGGTCCTGGTCCTTGGTCTGGGCCGAGGCGAAGCGGCTGTCGGCCAGCGCCGTGGTGCGCTTGGCCGTCACCTCGGCCAGTTGCAGCGAAGCCTGGGCCTGGGCGACCGAGGCCCGGGCCGAGAGGAGATTGGCCTCCGACTGTTTCACCTTGGCTTCGAGCGACGACGTATCGAGCCGCGCCAGCACCTGTCCCTGCATCACCTGGTCGTTGTAGTCGGCCTTCAGCTCGGAGATGCGGCCGGTGATTTCGGCGCCGACGTCGACCTGGTCGACCGGCTGGATGGTGCCGGTGGCACTCACCGTCACGGTCAGGGTGCCGCGGGCGACGTCCTGGGTCTTGAAGGCGGGCGTCTCGCCGCCGCGCAGGAGAAACACGCCGCCGGCCGCCAGCACGATCAGCACGCCGACGACCCAGGGCCAACGCCGGCGGCGCCGGGGGGCGCCCGGCGGGGTCTGGGCATTGGTCATGGCGGGCTCCCGTCGGCTTCTGTTCCGCCCCATCAGATGGAACGGAACGGCCGCAGAAACAAGAGCGTTCACAAAACGTTACACAACCGGCGGGGGGCTGGGACAACGCCCCGTGCATGGCAGGCATGGCGCCCACCCCCTAGGGATACGGCAGGCAGCCTGTCATATACGAGGGCACCCCTGCCCGAGACCGCCGGAATGCCCGCCTCCCCGATGCCGACCGGCGACAACCGCCGCCCCGATTTCAGGACTGTCGCCCTGATCGTCGCGGCCGCCATGTTCATGGAGCAGTTGGACGGCACCATCCTGGCGACCGCCTTGCCCGCCATGGCGCAGGATTTCGGCGTCACCGCGCCGGGCATGAGCATCGCGCTCACCTCCTACCTGCTCAGCCTCGCCGTCTTCGTGCCGGCCAGCGGCAAGGTGGCGGATCATTTCGGCTCGCGCACCGTGTTCCGGGCGGCAATCCTGGTCTTCATCGTAGGCTCGGTCGCCTGTTCGCTCGCCCCCAACCTGCCCATGCTGGTCGCGGCGCGCCTGCTCCAGGGCCTGGGCGGGGCCATGATGATGCCGGTCGGCCGCCTGATCCTGCTGCGCTCGACCGACAAGAAGGACATGGTCGCCGCCACCTCCTGGATGCTGGTGCCGGCCCTGATGGGGCCGATCGTGGGGCCGCCGCTCGGCGGTTTCATCGTCACCTATGTCGACTGGCGCTGGATCTTCTACATCAACCTGCCGATCGGCCTGCTCGGCCTCGTGCTGGTCTCGCTCTATATCGAGAACCACAAGGGCGATGCGGTCGAGGATTTCGACCTGGCGGGCATGGCACTCTCCGGTGTCGCCCTGGGCAGCCTCTATTTCGCGCTCGAACTGGCCAGCCGGGGCGAGGCGCTGCGGATCGCCGCCCTGCTCGCCGCCATCGGCCTGGTCGCGGGATTCTTCTATATCCGCCACGCCCGGAACCACCCGTCGCCCATCCTGGACCTTTCCCTGATGCGGGTACCGACCTTTCGCCTGTCGGTCATCGCCGGCTCGCTGACCCGGATCACCCAGGGCGCCCAGCCCTTCCTGCTGCCGCTCCTGTTCCAGCTCGCCTTCGGCATGACGGCGGCGGAGAGCGGTTCGATCGTGCTCGCCACCGCCGCCGGCTCGCTCGCCATGAAGGCGCTGGCGCCGCGCATCCTGCGGCGCTTCGGCTTCCGCCGCGCGCTCACGGTGAACGGCGTCGTGTGCAGCCTCGCCTATGCGACCTGCGCCGGCTTCGGGCCGGGCTGGCCCCATGGGCTGCTGTTCGGCGTGCTGGTCTTCTGCGGCTTCTCGATGTCGTTCCAGTTCACCGCCTACAATACCGTCGCCTATGCCGAACTGCCGCCGGCGCGGATGAGTGCGGCGACCAGCTTCTACACGACCTTCCAGCAGCTCATGCTGTCGCTCGGCGTCTGCGCCGGCGCCGCCATCCTCCAGGCCGCCATGCTGATCGGCGGCAGCACGGTACCGGTACGCGGCGATTTCGCCGCCGCCTTCCTGATCGTGACCGCGATCTCCCTGCTGGCGACGCTGTGGAACCGCCGCTTCGCGCCCGACGCCGGGGCCGAGATCAGCGGCCACCACCCCGCCCCGCACTGAACGCATTGCCGCCCTGTGCCGCCGCCCATGGACCGGGCGGCGGACCGCATTTACCGTCTTCGCAGCCGGAATAACCTTCTTTCACAGTACGGAAACGGAGTATGGCGATGGCAGTGAAACGCCAGATCAGGCTGGGCGCCTTCATGCGGCCGGTCAGCATCCATACCGGCGCCTGGCGCTATCCCGGCGCCCGGCCGGACGCCAATTTCAGCCTGGCGGAACTGACCCGCTCCATCCGGAAGCTGGAGGCGGCCAAATTCGACGCCTTCTTTATGGCCGATCACCTGGCCGTGCTGAACATGCCGATCGAGGCCCTGCGCCGCAGCCACACGGTGACCTCCTTCGAGCCCTTCACGCTGCTCTCGGCGCTGGCCATGGTGACGGAGCGGATCGGCCTGATCGCCACCGCCTCGACCACCTTCGACGAGCCTTTCCACATCGCGCGGCGCTTCGCCTCGCTCGACCATATCTCGGGCGGGCGCGCGGGCTGGAACATCGTGACCACCTCGAACCCGGACGCCGCGCTGAACTTCGGGCGCGAGAGCCACATGGAGCATGGCGACCGCTACCGGAAGGCGCGCGAGTTCTACGACGTGGTCACCGGGCTCTGGGACAGTTTCGCCGACGACGCCTTCATCCGCGATGCCGAGAGCGGTCTCTATTTCGATCCCGCGCGGATGCACCGGCTGAACCACAAGGGCGAATACCTCTCGGTGCGGGGACCGCTCCACATCGCCCGGCCGGTCCAGGGCTGGCCGGTGATCGTGCAGGCCGGCGCCTCGGAACCGGGCCGCCAGCTCGCCGCCGAGACGGCCGAAGTGGTCTTCGCGGCGCCCGGCCACATCGCCCAGGCGCAGAGTTTCTACAAGGACGTGAAGGGCCGGATGGATGCCCTGGGGCGCCCGCGCGACCATCTGAAGATCCTGCCCGGCGCCTTCGTCGTGGTCGGCGACACGGTCGAGACGGCGAAGGCGAAACGCCTCCACCTCGACAGCCTGGTGCATTACGAGAGCGCCATCGCCTCCCTCTCGATCGCCCTCGGCACCGATGCCTCGGGCTTCGATCCGGACAGCCCCCTGCCCCCTGTCCCCGAGACCAACGACAGCAAGTCGAGCCGCGAACGGGTGATCGCGCTCGCCGAGCGCGAGGGCTTGACCGTACGCCAGCTCGCCCAGCGCCTTGGCGGCTATGCCGGCCTCTCCTTCGTCGGCACCGCGAAGACGATCGCCGACGAGATGGAGCATTGGATCGAAAGCGAAGCCAGCGACGGCTTCAACATGATGTTCCCCTGGCTGCCCGGCGGGCTCGACGAATTCTGCGACCAGGTGGTGCCGGAACTGCAGCGCCGCGGCTTGTTCCGGACGGAATACGAGGGCGCCACGCTCCGCGAGAACCTGGGCCTGCCGCGGCCGGTGAACCGCTTCTTCGCCTGAGTCAGACCATCGCCAGTCAGACCAGGGCCTGGAGGCGCAGCAGGGCGATCCGCTTCACCTGGTCGAGGGCGGTGGCGAATTCGACCTCGGGGGTGTTTTCCACCCGTGCCTCGAAGGCCTTCAGGATGGTGTGCTTGTCGAGGCCCTTCACCGCGATGATGAAGGGGAAACCGAATTTCGCCTTGTAGCGCTCGTTCAGTTCGGTGAAGCGCGCCAGTTCCGCGGCCGTCAACCGGTCGAGCCCGGCACCCGCCTGTTCCGCCGTCGACTCCGGCGTCAGGCCCTTGGCCAGCGCCAACTTGCCGGCGAGATCGGGATGCGCGTTCAAGAGCGCCAGCTTGGCCGCCCGCGGGGCGGGATCGAGCGCCCGGCAGAGGGCGGCGTGCAGGCCCTTCGCCGTCTCGGCCGTCGCACCGCCGTCGAAGGCGGCTTCGGCGATCCAGGGCGAATGCTCGAAGACGCCGCCGAAACGGGCCACGAAATCGTCGCGGGTCATCACGCCCCCTTCGGCGGGTGCTTGGCCTGCCAGTGGCGGGCGATGTCGATGCGGCGGGCGAACCAGACGCCCTCGTGCCCCTTGGCATAATCGATGAAGCGCTTGACCGCGGCGAAGCGCCCTGGCCGCCCGGCCAGGCGGCAATGCAGGCCGACCGACATCATGCGCGGCGTATGCGCCCCTTCGGCATAGAGCGTGTCGAAACTGTCTTTCAGGTAGGTATAGAACTGGTGGCCGTCGCCGAAACCCTGGGCATTGATGAAGCGCATGTCGTTGGCGTCGAGCGTATAGGGCACGATCAGCAGGGGCTTGCCGTCGACATCCTGCCAATAGGGCAGGTCGTCGTCATAGGCATCGGCATCCCAGACGAAGCCGCCCTCTTCGGCGACCAGGCGGCGCGTGTTGGGGCCGGTCCGCCCGGTGTACCAGCCGAGCGGGCGGGTCCCGGCGACATGGGTCAGGATCTCCACCGCTTCCTTCACATGGGCGCGTTCGACCGCCTCGCCGACATATTGGTAATTGATCCAGCGAAGCCCGTGGCTGGCGATCTCGTGGCCGCCGTCGACCATGGCGCGGATCACGTCCGGATGCTGTTCGGCCGCGCGGGCGACGGCGAAGACGGTGACCGGTACCCGCGTCTCCTCGAACAGGCGGAGCAGGCGCCAGACGCCGACGCGCGAGCCATAGTCGAAGATCGACTCGACCGAGAGATGGCGCACGCCCAGCAGGGGCTGGGCGTTCACCACTTCGGACAGGAAGGCTTCCGAGGCGGGATCGCCATTGTCGATCGAATTCTCGCCGCCTTCCTCGTAGTTGAGGACGATCTGCACCGCGATCCTGGCGCCGCCCGGCCAATCCGCCTTGGGCGGCTCGGCGCCGTAACCGATCAAATCGCGGGGAGTCTGCCACGTCATTCTGAAAGCCTCTGCGGAGCGGGTCCGATACCGAAGGCATAGTACAGACGGGGCCGGCGATCATTCGCGATTTTTAGAAGATGTTTGGCCAAATCCCCCCTTCCCACGACGCAATGCACAACGCCACGATGGGAGAGTTTCGGGGTCGGGAGAGAAGTCGATGGCTGCAGGCTGGTTGACCACGCATGTACTGGATGCCGCGCAGGGCATACCGGCCGCCGCGGTCAGGATCGATCTCTACCGC
>NZ_JBAZKR010000167.1:0-5744 GCF_041650655.1 Zavarzinia sp. | reverse complement strand
GCCGGCGGTGAATCTGGTCGCCGAAGAACGCACACTGAAGGGCAGCTACCTCGGCTCGGCCGTGCCGGCGCGCGACATTCCGCGCTACATCGAGCTGTTCAAGGCCGGCCGGCTGCCGGTGGACAAGCTGATCACGCATCGCCTCAAGCTCGACCAGATCAACGAGGGCTTCGACCGCCTGGCCTCGGGCGAGGCGGTGCGCCAGGTCATTCTGTTCGACTGAACGCATGCACTCGAGAACCTACCTCTTCACGTCCGAATCGGTGTCCGAGGGACACCCGGACAAGCTCGCCGACCAGATTTCGGATGCGATCCTCGACGCCTTCCTGAGCCGCGAGGCGACGGCCAAGGTGGCCTGCGAAACCCTCGTCGCCGACAACCTGATCGTCATCGCCGGCGAGTTCAGGACCTCCGACGAGGCCTTGTTCCAGCAAGTTCGCGACCGCGCCGCGGAGATCGCGCGCCAAGTGCTGCGCGATGCCGGCTACAAGGATGCCGCGACCGGCATCGATCCCGATCGCTGCGAAGTGCAGGTGCGCTTCAACCATCAGTCGATCCAGATCAACAAGGGCGTGGTGCACGCCGACGGCACGCTCGGCGCCGGCGACCAGGGCCTGATGTTCGGCTTCGCCTGCGACGAAACCCCGGACCTGATGCCCTATCCGATCTGGCTCGCGCACCGGCTGGTCAGGCGCCAGGCCGAACTCAGGAAATCCGGGGCGCTGCCCTGGCTGCGCCCGGACGCCAAGAGCCAGGTGACCGTGCTCTACGAAGGCCACAAGGTGGCCGGCATCGCCGACGTGGTGATCTCAACGCAGATCGAACGCGGCCTCGACCCGGCATGGGTGACGCACGAAGTCACGCGCGAGATCATCGATCCGCTGGTGCCGGCCAAGCTGCGCACGGCGGACTTCCGCCTCTGGGTCAATCCGGCCGGCCCCTTCGAGATCGGCGGCCCCAACGGCGACACCGGCGTCACCGGGCGAAAGATCATCGTCGACACCTACGGCGGCGCCTGTGCACGGCGGCGGCGCCTTCTCCGGCAAAGACCCGAGCAAGGTCGACCGCTCCGCGACCTACATGGCCCGCTACATCGCGAAGAACATCGTCGCCGCCGGCATCGCGCGGCGCTGCCTGATACAGATCGCCTATGCCATCGGCGTCGCCGACCCGGTGTCGGTGACGATCGACACCCAAGGCACCGGAACCGTGCCCTTCGAGGAGCTCGAAGCCGCGGTGAAGAAAGTCTTCCGCCTGACGCCCTCCGGCATCATCGCAACGCTCGACCTGGTGCGGCCGATCTACCGCCAGACCGCGACCTACGGCCACTTCGGCCGCAGCGACATCGACCTGCGCTGGGAACGGACGGACAAGGTCGAGGCATTGAAGGCGGCGCTGGGCTGACGCCGGAAGAATACGAAGGAGAGCGAGATGCCGGACCCGTCTTCAGTTTCAGTCGACAAGATCCGTCGCCGCCTGCTCGGCATGGGCATTGCGGCCTTGCTGCTTTCCGCCTGCGGCACCACCAGCCTCTATGTCGCCTCGGGCGGCACGGCGACCGAAGCGAAGCAGGTCGTGGCCCTGATCTACGCCCAGGCGCCCGACGCACAGATACAAAAGCTGCCCTACTCCGGCGGCGACCTCACCCGCGCCATCAAGCGTATGCGGGATCGCTACCCGCAGCTCAAGCCCTGGCTGGACCAAGGGGTCATCGGCAACACCGCCAACGGCTTCATCGCCCTGCGCGACCCCGCACGGCGTGATCAGGTGCATGACCTCATGTCAAAGGAGAACTGCGACCGGTCATTGCTCTACCGTGAGGCTTCGGATGCGGTGGGATACGATGACGAGCATCCGGACTGGCTGCCCTACGTGTATTTCACTTTCGGCACCGAGTGGATAGGACAGGGGCCGGCGGGATGGTGGTGGCTGGATGAACGCCGGAAGTGGCAGCAGAAGTAAGGCTGCAGGCGGTCGGGTCGGTCGCCGAGGTAACAGGAGGTCTTCTGCGCAAACGGCAGGTGTCGGGCTGGCGCCCTAGCTGCTCTTCGGCAGCTCGCGCTTGCTGCCGTCGTCGTTGATGGCGACATAGGTCAGCTGCGCCTCGGTGACCTTGACCACCACCGGATTGGCCGGATGGCGCTCGGCGAAGACCTGCACGTCGACGGTGATCGAAGTCCTGCCCACCTTCACCACTTCGGCATAGAAGCTGACGATGTCGCCGACCGAGATCGGCTGCTTGAACAGGAAGGAATTCACCGCCACGGTGGCGATGCGGCCGCGCGCCAGGCGCATCGCCGGTATCGCGCCGGCGACGTCGCATTGCGCCATGACCCAGCCGCCGAAGATGTCGCCGTTGCCGTTCATGTCGGCCGGCATGGGCATCACGCGCAGCACCGGCTCGCGCCCAGGGATCTTCACGCCTTCGTGGCCCATCAACGGCCTCCGCTCTGCAAATAGTTCATCGGACCGCCAGTATAGGGCGCAAAGCCGGTGGCGAAAATCACGCCGGCATCGGCCAGTTCGGCATCCGCCACGACGCCTTCACGCACCAGGCGCTGCGTGGCATCGAGCAGGGGCTTGAGCAGGCGTTGCGCCAGCTCGGGATTCGCCGTGCCGCCAGCGCCGACTCTTTGCGCCTTGCCATCCGCCCACATGTAAAAGCCCTGGCCCGACTTCTTGCCCAGATGCCCGGCGTCGACCAGCTCGACGAGTTTCTTCGGCGTAGTTGACTCGCCGACCAGTTGCCGGCCCGCCGCGATGGCGACATCGAGGCCGACCCTGTCGGCCAGTTCGATCGGGCCCATGGGCATGCCGAAGGCGAGCATCGCGGCGTCGATGCTGGCGGGCGCGATGCCTTCGTCGACGCAGCGCATCGCCTCGTGCATGTAGGGCGCGAGCACGGCATTGACCAGGAAGCCCGGCGAGTCCTTGACCGGCAGCGGCAGCTTGTCGATGCCGCGCACGAAGGCGGCCGCCTTCTGCGCCGCTTCCGGCGCGGTGGCCGCACCGGCCACGACCTCGACCAGCGGCATCGTCGCGACCGGGTTGAGGAAGTGGATGCCGACCAGGCGCGAAGGATCCTTGAGCGTCGCCGCGATGTCGGCGAGCTTCAGCGAAGACGTGTTCGAGGCGAGCAGCGCATCGGGTCTGGCGCGCGCCTCGATGTCCGCGAAGAGCGCCTGCTTGGCTTCCAGGTTCTCGAAAATCGCTTCGATGATCACGTCGGCCTGGCGCACGCCGTCACCCTGCGGATCGGCCATCAGCCGGTCGAGCGCGAGGCGCGCCAGCGTCGCGTCGCGCAGCTTTCGTTCGAGGAATTTCGCGGCGCGGCCGACGGCCGGCGCAATGCGTTCCGCCGACAGGTCCTGCAGCGTCACCGTCATGCCGCGCAGCGCGCACCAGGCGGCGATGTCGCCGCCCATGACGCCGGCGCCGACCACATGCACATGGCGCGGCGCGCCGCCCGAAGCATCCTTGCCGAATCCCTTGAGGCGGTCTTGCAGGAAAAAGACGCGGATCAGGTTGCGCGTGGTCGGATGCTTCACCAGCGCGTCGAGCGAGGTCGGCTTGTCTGCCGGCACTGCCAGCGTGTTGCCGCCGTAGTTCTGCCACTGGTCGATGATCGCCCAGGGCGCCGGGTAGTGCTCGGGGCGCGCGCGCTTCGCCACCTGCTTGCGCGCGCCGCTGGCCACGATGAACTTGAGCGGACCGTTCATGAGCGTCTGCATGAGCGGAAGCTGCGACTGGCGCGGCGGCGTGCCCGAGAGCAGCAGCGTGCGCGCGGCGTCTTCCATGCCGCGCGGCGGCACGCAGGCGTCGGCGAGGCCCATTGACCTGGCGCGTTTGGCGTCGATGGCCTTGCCGGTCAGCATCATGTCCAGCGCCGCCGCCGGGCCGACGACCTGCGGCAGGCGCAACATGCCGCCCCAGCCGGGCACGATGCCGAGCATGACTTCGGGCAGCGCGAACTTGGTGCCGGGTTCGTCGACCGTGATGCGGTAGCGGCAGGCCAGCGCCAGCTCGGTGCCGCCGCCCATGCAGTGGCCGCGCACCAGCGCCAGCGTCGGGTAGGGCACTCCGGCCAGGCGGTTGTACAAGTCCCAGCCGCGCTTGACCAGGGCGCGCGCCTTTTCCGGCGTATCGGACGCGACGAATTCCTCGATGTTGGCGCCGGCGATGAAGCCGGCCTCCTTGGCCGACTTGAAGATCAGGCCCTTGGGCGGATTCGTTTCGCATTGGTCGAGGATCAGGCCGAGCTCGGCCATGACGTCGGCGCCCAATGTGTTGGTCGAGGAATCGGCGGTGTCGAGGACGGCCCAGGCCACCCCGTCGGACTCACGAGCGAGGCGCCAGTGCTTGAAGTTGCTCATTTCAGCGTGTCCTTGTTCCCGTTCGGAATGACGAAGCGGCCGACGATGGCCGGGCGCGCATCGTCATCCACGTGCAGCGCGAAAACACTCCCGGCCGGCCGCGATTCGCTGCGCAAGCTCACTTTGGCGTCGTAGAAGACCGGGCCCTTGATCCAGGTGTCGAGCTGCATCGGCGCATGGTGCGCCGCGTCGAGATGGCCGAGGCACTGCCCGATGGCCCGCTGCGGATGGGTGAAGGCGCCGGCGTAGCCGGCGCGGCGCGCGTACCAGTCGCTCATGTGCAGGGGATTGAAATCACCGGAAAGCTGGCCGTAACGCCAACGGCCATGCGCCGGCATGCGCCATTCGGTGGCCGGCGCTCCGCCCACGCCGGGACTTGCCGCGGGCTCGGCCCGGGCCTCGCCGAAGCGACCGCGGGCATAGAAGGTATTCACGGCTTCCCACACGACTCGGCCCTCCTTCCTCGCCCCGACCCGCAAGTCCATCTCGACGCCCTTTTCGAGCAGGCGCCGCTCGCCTGTGCGCACGGTGAAATCGAACACCGCATCGGGCGCGATCGGCTCGTGCTGGATCATGCGGTTGCGCACCTGGAGCACCCGCCAGATCGGCAGGGGAAACGCCGGATGGCTCAGCACCGCCATCAGCATGGGGAAGCTCACGGTATGCGGATAGAGTATCGAGGCGTGCCCCCGGTCCGGCAGGCCGGACAGCTCGAAGAAATCCGCGATCTCGCGCCGCGACGCGCGATGGCCGGGCCAATGCGCCTGGATGTCGGGCAGTTGTCCGTCGTCCGCGAAGCCGGGCGACGGCCGCGCGAGATTCGAGACGAAGCGCAGTGCGGACGGCTTGGCACGGTACTCGAGCCGGATCGGCGCGGGCATGGCCGGGCCTCAAGCCGTTTCGACGCGCACCGCAGCGAAGGCGGCCATGGTCAGGCGGCGCGCCCGGTGCGCGGCTTCCTGGCGTGCTTGGCCTGGATCGCCGGCAAAAGCGCGGGCAGCGGCGCGCGCAGGCCGCCGATGAGGAAGCTCATCAGGCGGGCGTACAGCGCGTCGGGATCGCTGTCATCGACCGGGCCGAGGATGCGCAGCGCGTCGGCGCCGGAGATGGCGTAGGACAACGCGCCCATCATGAAATGGAAGCGCCAGAGGAACTCCTCCTGCGGCACGTCGGGCAGCGCCTTGAAGAAGGCCGCCTTGAAGCGGGCGATGACTTCGGCGTACTCCTCGGCGAGAAACGTGCGGATGAAATCCGTCGGCTCGGTGTAGGTACGGCCCAGCAGGCGCATGAAGGTCTGGCCGCGGCCCTTGTCGGCGGCCATGCGGATCGCCACGCCGAAGAAAGCCTCGACTATCTGCCGCGGCTTCAGCG
>NZ_JBAZKR010000166.1:0-5795 GCF_041650655.1 Zavarzinia sp. | reverse complement strand
CATGGACGAACTGTCGGAAGAAGACAAGCTGACGGTCGCCCGCGCCCGTAAGATCCAGCGCTTCCTGTCGCAGCCCTTCCATGTGGCGGAAATCTTCACCGGCGCCCCCGGCAAGCTCGTGGCCCTCGCGGACACCATCAAGGGCTTCAAGGCGATCGCCGCCGGCGAATACGACCACCTGCCCGAGGCCGCCTTCTACATGGTCGGCACCATCGAGGAAGCGGTCGAAAAGGCCAAGAAGCTGGCGGCCGAGGCTGCCTGAGGATAGGCGGAGAGAATGGCCGACAAGGTTCAATTCGACCTGGTGAGCCCGGAAAAACTGCTGTTCTCGGCCGAGGTCGAGACGGTGGTGGTGCCGGGCGCCGAGGGTGACTTCGCGGTCCTGCCCGACCATGCCCCCTTCATCAGCCTGCTGCGTGCCGGCGTGGTGGAGGTCCAGGCCGGCGGCAAGACGGTGAACCGTCTCTTCGTGCGCAGTGGCTTCGCCCAGGTGACCCCGGACGGCCTGACCATCCTGGCGGAAGAGGCGATCGACCTCGCCTCCGCCTCGAAGGCCGACCTGGCTGCCAAGCTGAAGGATGCGGAGGCCGACCTGGCCGCTGCCGCGGACGACCAGCAGCGCACCCGCGCCGAGATGGAAATCGCGGCGATCCGCGAAGTGCTGGAAGCCGCCTGACGGCGGATTCCGCGGCGTTTTCGGGAACGGCGGCTGTGGCCGCCGTTTTCGCTTTCGGCCCACGGGGCGATCGCGAAGGCGGATCGGCCCGCGCCCCGGTGGCACTGTTACTTGCCTGTCACGAAATCCTTGCCTATACCGGACCTTGGGCCGACTCTCATGCTATGCTGCGAGTGCGTCGGTTAACACTGGGAGAGGACAGGCATGGGCCGCCACTGGGGACTTGACGACATCGGGTGGGACAAGTTCGACCCGTCCAAGGTCGACCCGGACATGGTCATGGCGATCAAGACCGCCAGCTTGGTCGAAGCCAACAGCCAGGACTACGTCACCTATCTGCTGAACGTCTTCCAGGACGAAACTTGGCTGCATGAAGCCATTCATCGCTGGGGTGTCGAGGAACGCCTGCATGGCGAGACGCTGGCCGCCTGGGCCAAGTTGGCCGATCCGAGCTTCGATTTCGAGGCGAGCCTGAACCGCTTCCGTCAAGGCTACCGCCTGCCGCTCGACGCGACCGAGTCCGTGCGCGGCTCCCGCGCGGGTGAGCTTTTGGCGCGCTGCGTCGTCGAATGCGGCACTTCGAGCTATTACAGCGCGATCCGCGACGCGACCGAGGAACCGGTGCTGAAGCAGGCCGCCCATCTGATCGCCGGCGACGAATTCCGCCACTACAAGCTCTTCTACGACACGCTGAAGCGCTTCGATCCCAAGGATTCCCTGGGCCTCTTCGCCAAGATCCGCCTGACCATCGGGCGCGTGAACGAGGCCGACGACGACGAACTCTCCTACGCTTTCTACTGTGCGAACTACGGCCCGGAAGTGCCCTACGACCGCCGGAAGTCGATTCTCGCCTACAGCAAGCGGGCCTATTCCAATTATCGTTACGGCCATCTGGCCCGGGCGATCGCCATGATGCTGAAGGCGATCGGCATTTCGCCCCACGGCACGGTCGCCAATCTGACCCAGCGCGGTGCTTGGTGGCTGTGGGAGAAGCGCGCCCGCAAGCTCTCCCGCATGGCGGCCTGAGGACGCCGGGCGATGGCGGCGCTGTTCGGCCTCGCCGTCGCCGCCCTTCTGGTCTGGGGTGTTCGCTGGGCCTGGGTGCGGGCCCATAATCTTCCGGCCGGCGGCGGTCACCACTGGGCCTACGACAGCGGCACGTCCTTGGCCGATCCCGGCTCGGGCGACAGTTCTGCGAGCAGCGACGGCGGCGCCTCCTGCGACAGCGGAGGCGACTCCGGTGGCGGTGACTGCGGCGGTGGAGACTGAGGCCCCGGGCCGGGGGCCTTCCTCAGCGGGCCGCGTCGGGAGCGCCGAGGCGGTAGTCTGCGTCGCCCGGCTTGCGGAACAGGTAATCGTCGGGCAAGCCCATGCGCCGGCAGGCGAGCTGCGGCGGGGTATCCTTCATCAGCTTGGGCAGGAACGCGGCAAGCGAGCGCAGCACGGCATTGGCGGCTGCCCGCCGCGCCGGCGAGCAGCGCATGTCGAGCCGGTCCTTCACCCATTCGGGCAGGAGGTCGATGCCGGCATCGACGATCAGGCCCTGCAAAGGGGTCGCCAGCCGCCCGAAGGGCGAGCGCCGCCGCGCCACGGCCAGGAAACTGTCCAGTTCCGGCCGCCGATTCAGGCGCGGCGCGAAGGAGCGCAGGAAGTCGTCCACACCGGCCTGGGTATGGGGGATCTCGAAGCGGCCGTAGTCGGCGGCGCCGGGCAGCGATTCGACGATTGCCCGTTCCCGCTCGGCGGCGCTCAAGGGTGCTACGAAACGGTGATAGGCCTCGGCGAAGCCGAGGCCGGCGGTCAGATGGACGAAGGCCATGCGCTCGGGATCGAAGGCGGTATAGCGTCCGCCGTCCGACAGGGGACCGCGCACCTTGGCATGGCGCTGCGCCACTTCGGCGAGCAGTGCCTTCTTCGCCCCCCGCGAGGCGTAGGTGGTCGCCAGCGCGGCCGAAAGGGTGCGCTGCGAGCGGCCGATCGTGTCGGTCTTGTAGGTCGAGAACGTGTCGACCCCCTTGCCGATGCCTTCCTCCGCCAATTGCATGATCACGGCCGGGATGGCGCCCACGAAGAAGGCCACGGGATTGGCCATCACCCTCCAGGTCACGCTGTCCGGCCCGAAATCGCCGGGGTCGCCGGGGTCGGCCAGATAGTCCACCCGGAAGGCCGGGTCGTCGGGCGTGTAGAGCCGCTCGAGCGACTGCCGGACACCGCTGTAGAGGGGCAGATGTGCTGCCGCCGTCGCTACCAGATCACCGAAGCCCATGGCATTTCCCCACTACCGCTGCGTGGGCTCAGCATCGCAAAGCGGACCGGAGGCGGAAACTCCGCTTCCCTCCAGGGCCGGGAAAGCCCGGCGGGGGGGCCGTCACAGCGCCGGGGAAATGAACTCCGCGGGCCAACTGCTCGCATTTCGATCGCGTCGGCGCGCCCCCTTGGGGGACTATAAACAGTTTATTGACCCTCTCGGGTCCAAGAATCCAGCTCAGGTCATGGCGGGTCTTCAATGGAATTGATGTCGAAACTGGCTGCTCGCCTGTCGTGGACGGGCTTCGCCAATCTGCGCCAGCGCTCCATTCTGGTCCTCGGCATGATTTTCGCCGTCATCCTCGTGGTCGAGATCGACCGCGCGCGGGACGATCGTGAAGCCGACGTGGTCCGCGCGGTCGAACGGTCGAAGGTGGAGACCGATTCCCTGTCCCGGAAACAGGCCGACGTACTTCTGGCCGCCCGCTTGTTCCTCGACGTCCTTGTCGATACCGGGGCGGCCGCCCGCTTGCTCGACGAGCGGGACTGCAGTGCCACCATGGTGAGCCAACTGTCCCTTCTGCCCCATGCCGAGAACATGATCCTGGCGCTGCCGTCGGGTGCCATCCTGTGCCGTGCGGACGGCCGCGGCGATGCTGTCAACGTGGCTGATCGTCTGTATTTCGAACAGTCGATGGCGGTCGATGGCACGGTGCTCGGGGTGGCTGCGATCGATCGCTTGACCGGTCGGTGGAGCCTTCCCGTGGCCCGGGCCATGTTGGGCGAGGACGGCAGGCCGCGGGCCGTGTTGGCGGTGCTCATCGACCTCGGCTGGGTCGCCAGCGAATTGTCTGCCGCCGGCTTTCCGCCCGGGACCACGCTCGGTCTGGTCGACGGCCGGGGTACCGTTCTCGCCGAACATCCCGATCCCGGCCTGGCACTGGGGCGGAGCATCGCCGGCAGCGCCCTGTTCGAGGCGGTGACCGGGGACGGCGCCGTCGACCTCGAGGGGGCGGACGGTGTCACGCGAGTCATCGCCCGTTCGAGGCTCGCGGAGACGGCTGCCGGGCCGGTCTATCTCTGGGCCGGCCTCGACCGGGCGGTGATGACGCGGGACAGTGATCGGCAATTCGCGGTCGCGGTCGCGATCATTCTGACCCTCGCCTTCGGTGGCATGATGGTCGCCTTGGTCAGCGCCGAAATTTTCGTGGTGCGACCGTCCAGGGCCATCGTCCAGGCCGCCCAGGCGATCGGCGGTGGTGACAGCCGTGCCCGCACGGGCGTGGATCACCGCAGCGGCGAATTGGGGCAGGTCGCCAAGGCGATCGACCAGATGGCCTTCGCCCTGACCTCGAAGAGCGAGATCCTGCGCCTCAACCGTGCGCTCAAAGTGATCACGGCCTGCCACAAATCCCTGGTCCATGCCGAGGACGAGCACCAGATGCTGGTCGAGGTGTGCCGCAACATCGTCGAGATCGGTGGCTATCGCATGGCCTGGGTCGGCTATACCCGGGACGACGAGGGGCGCTCGGTCGAGCCTGTGGCCCATTTCGGCCACGAGGAGGGGTATCTCGATTCGATCCGCATCAGCTGGGGTGACAACGAATTCGGCCGCGGGCCGACGGGCACTGCGATCCGCACCGGCCTGCCCCAGGTGAACCGGGATTTCGCGACCAACCCGTTGATGGCGCCCTGGGTCGGCGCCGCCCTTGAAAGGGGATACCGTTCGTCGAGTGCCTTTCCCCTGATCGCGGACGGGCATGCCTTCGGTGCACTCACCATCTATGCCCCGGCGGTCGCGCCATTCAACGAGGAGGAGATCGGCCTGCTGCAGGAACTGGCGTCCGACCTCGCCTTCGGCGTCGCCATGCTGGGCCTGCGCCAGTCCAGCCAGCGCGCCCGCGAACGGTTGGAGAAAAGCCTGGAGGCGACGATCGCGGCGGTGGCGGCGACACTCGAACTGCGTGACGCCTATACCGCGGGTCACCAGCGCCGGGTGAGCAAGCTGGCCGGCGCCATCGCCGCCAAGCTGGGCCTGCCGGACGACGACATCCACGGCATCCGCCTCGCCGCCTCGATCCATGACATCGGCAAGATCCAGGTGCCGTCCGAAATCCTGGTCAAGCCGACGGCGCTCGACGAGGTCGAGAAACTGCTGCTGCGGCGCCATCCCCAGGCCGGTTTCGACATTCTGAAGGGCATCGATTTTCCCTGGCCGATCGCGCAGCTCGTGCGCCAGCATCACGAGCGGGAAGACGGCTCGGGCTATCCCCAGGGCCTGTCCGGGGCGCAGACCCTGCTCGGGGCGAAGATCATCGGGGTTGCCGACGTGCTGGAGGCGATGTCGTCGCACCGGCCCTACCGTCCGGCGCTGGGGATCGACAAGGCGCTGCAGGAACTGGTCAAGAACAGGGGACGGTTCTACGACCCGGCCGTCGTCGACGCCTGCGTCGCCCTGTTCCGCGACGATGGTTTCAGCTTCGAAGGCTGACCTGGTTCAGGACCTTGCGGATGGCGCCGGTCAGGGTCGCCACCTCGTCCTCGGTGGCGACGAAGGCCGGGGTCAGATAGACGATGTCGCCGAAGGGGCGGACCCAGACGCCGGCCTCGACGAAGGCACGTTTGAGCGCGTTGAGATCGCCGATCTCGTCGAGCTGGACGACGCCGATCGCCCCCTTCACCCGGACGTCGACCACCCCCGGCAGGTGCCGGCACGGCTCCAGCCCCGCCCGCAGCCAGCCTTCGATGGCGGAGACCTGGGCAAGGCGCGGCTCCGTCTCGAAGAGGTCGAGCGAGGCATTGGCGACCGCGCAGGCCAGCGCATTGCCCATATAGGTCGGCCCATGCATCAGCGCGGCCGTGGCCCGGTCGT
>NZ_JBAZKR010000165.1:0-5818 GCF_041650655.1 Zavarzinia sp. | reverse complement strand
GGACGGCGTGCGCCGGGTGTTCCACGACATTCCAGAAATCATCGAGCGACCACGCGCGGACGGCGCCGGTATCGAGTTCGTCGCGCCAGGCTTCAAGCCTAGCGCGATAGTCCTCGATCCAGTCGTCGCGCTGGCGCAGCTCGCTGAGCGCGAGGTTATAGAGCAGCGCGGCGCCGTGCATCACATGGGAGAAGACTTCCCCATGCTGGACGAGGCGGCGCGCGGCGGATGGAAACGCCGACAGATGAGGATGTGTCCAAATATAGTCGCAGTCCGCGTCGATGCCTTCGCGCGCCAGCATCGTGAGCAGTGCGGTGGGCTGGCTGGCGATCAGGCGGTCGATGAGGAATTGCGCCTCGTCGGTGGTCAGGCGGAAGACGGCGCTCTCAAGTAGATCGCCGGGCATCTGGGGCAAGGCCGGATTCCAGACGGCGGGCGTCTGGGTGTCGGCCAGAGCGTCTTCGCCGCTGGATGCGCCGCGAGACCGGCCACGGCCCCGCAACGCGACGAACAGACTGTCGAGCGAGCCCGGAAAGACCCGGATGCCCCACGCGCCCAGGCCAGCCCAATAGACGGAACTCGGCAACCGCTGGAGCCGTGGTCCTGCATCCCGGCCGATGATGCCGTTGGACTCACCGCCGGCTTTCAGGGCGTCGGCAAGTCGGATTTCGGTGTCGCGCGCCTCGGTGCGGAGCTGCGCTTCAGGGACTTCGCGCTTTTCCAGCGCCCGATAGAGCCAGGGAATGAACAGCATGTATCGCAGGCGCGTCTGGATCGTGCTCGTGCCCGGAAAGAGATGATCGGCGATGGAATCCCGGATCGCCCCCAGCCCCAGCTCGTCGCGGGTCTCGCGCTCCTGAAAGAGCGCCATGATGCGCTGCGCGCGCTGCCGCTCGGCTTCATCGAAATCGATCCAGGCAAGAGACGACATGGGTTCAGGCCGCCTCGCTTTCGGTCGGCTTCGTCGGCAGGACGGGAATGACGGCGCCGGAGGTCATCAGCACGATCAGTCCGCGCTCTGCGCCGGTCATGTCGAGATAGGCCCGCACCTGCGCGCGATAGTGATCGAGCGTTCCCGGCGCCGGCGCCACATCGCTTTTCCAATCCACGACGACGGCGGGGCGGCCCTCGGCCGTCAGGGTCAGGGCATCGGCGATCCCGGCTGTTGCGGTTTCCACGCCATCGGCCGCCTGCGCGGCATAGACGGGAAATTCGGCCAGAAGACCCGGCCGCAGGGCCGCGATGTCAGGCAGAGCCAGGGTCCGGGCCACACAGGCCGACAGTTCCTGCGCCGACAGCTCCGTCGCAGGGTCGGCGACCGGGGACTGGCCGAGGGCGCGGATGAGGTGGCCAGCCCGTTCGGTCAGGGCGGCTTCTGTTTCTGGGATTTCGCCGGTCAGCACCTCTTCCATGAGCTTGTGGAGGATCAGCCCGCGCTCGCGGCCACCCTGCACGAGGACGGCTGCTTCCAGCTCGGGGGGCTGATCGTCGGCCGATCCCGTCCAGAGCGCGGCTTCTTCTTCCCGCAGCACGGTCCCGGCGGCGTTTTCGTCACGGCTGGGCGCGAGCCAGGTCAACCGCGTCTGCGCGGCCGCGATGGCTTCGGCTTCGGCGGCGAAGCTCGCGCGCGTCTGGGTGTTGCCCGCGCCGGCATCTGCGGCCGCGAGACCGGCAGGCAGGTGAGAGACGTCCAGGCCGGGCAGGTTGGCGAGCGACAGATCGACGAGACCGATCCAGGCCGATTTCGACGGCGTGGCGTCGAGCCGGGGCAAGACGAGGAGTTCGCGGGCGCGGGTGGCCGCGACATACCAGAGCCGGATGCGTTCGCGGTCCAGCTCCTCCTTTTCCGCCTGGCGCGCGGTTTCGTAGCCCTCGGGCACGACGCCCAGGACCGGACAATAGAAGGTCTCGGTCTGGCGGTCGATCACGGCGCTGTCGGGCGCCATGACGCCGGTCATGGTGTTGACCGGAATGACGATCGGCCATTCCAGCCCCTTGGCCGCGTGCATGGTGAAGAGCGCGACCGCTTCCTCCTGGGCGTCGGGCCGTCCCTCGACGGCGCGGGCCTCGTCGGACCACGCCGCTGTCATCGCCTCGGCGAAGGCGCGCAAACCGCGCACGGCGTAGCCGGTCGACAGGCTGAGATAGAGATCGACATTGGCGAGCGCGCGCTCGGCCTGGCCGCGATGGCGCTCGAGGAGGAGCGGACGGACGCGCAACACGTCCACGGCCTGCGAGAGCAGCTCGTGCGGGGTCGTGCTGTTGCCGCGCCGGGAGAGCGATTGCAGCCGCTCGATGACTTCGCGCGCGAGCGGGTGCGCGATGACGGCGGGATCGATGCTGAGATCCAGGCGCGGAATCCGATCCGGCTGTTCCTCCGAGCGCGGAAGTCCCCAGATGATGTCCAGCAGGTTTTCTTCGGTGAGGCCAACCAGAGGCCCGCGCAGCAGCGCGCCGAGCGCCAGGGTGTCGCGGCGGTCGGCCAGAACGCGGGTCAGCGCGATCAGATCCTGCACCTCCTGGCGGCGGAACAGACCCTTGCCGGCTTGGGTCGCGACAGGGATGCCGCGGCGTTCCAGGGCTTCCTCATAGCGCCACAGCTCCGCGCCGGTTGGCGCCAGCAAGGCGATGTCGCCCGGCTGGCAGGGGCGCTCGGCGCCGCTGCGACGGTCGATGATGGGGTGGCTTTCGATCAGCCGGGCGCACAACTCGGCGATGGCGTCGGCTTCGGCGTCGCGCTGCTGTTCGGCGCTGGCCTTGCCGTTTTCGTCGGCCACGGCGATGTCGAGAGCCGCCACGCACAGGCCGCTCCGATCGTCATGAAACGGGTCGAGAGCGGTAAAGCCCGGCTGGCCGTCGGTCGAGAGCACGGCCTCGAAGCGCTCGTTGACGAAGGTGAGGATCGAGGCGCAGGAGCGGAAGTTGGTGGAGATCGACAGAAGGTTGCCGGGGTCTTGGGCGCGGAAGGCGTCGCGCGCCTGCACATAGGCGCCGACATCGGCGCCCCGGAAGCGATAGATCGCCTGCTTCGGGTCGCCGACCAGGAAGAGCGCGCCCGGCCGGATTTGGAACCGGGTCCAGTCGTCATCCCCATCGACCGGCTCGCCACACAGCCGCCAGAAGATTTCGGTTTGCAGGGGATCGGTGTCCTGAAACTCGTCGACGAGGACATGGGCGAAACGCTGTCCCAGCGCCTGGCGCACGGCGTCGTGGTCGCGCAGCAAGTCGCGCGCGGCGAAAATCAGATCGTCGAAATCGAGCTGGGCGCTGGCGCGCTTGTGGTCGCGATAGCGTTGCAGGATCGGACGCGCTTCGTCGATCAGCGCGGCCAGGGCATGGCCGGCGACGGCCTGCGCCAACGCGACCCAAGCGTCGCAACAGGCGGTGTAGTGGGTCTCGGCGGCGTCGTTCAGCCGGTCGCCATCGGCCTTGGAGAGACCGGCCTGTTTGGCCGTGGCGGCCCATTTGCCCTTCTTGCGGTAGGAGGCGAAGGCGCCGGTCTTGGTGCAAAGATCCGGGTGGGGCCGCGCGGTCAGGAGCCGAACGAGGCCCGCGGGCGTCGCGGGATCGGGACCGTTCGCCACGGCGGTCGCCATTTCGGCCAGCCGCTCGACGATCGTCACCGTTTCGGGCTCGGCCGCCGCCGTGCCATCCATGAAGTTCGCGAAATCCGCCGTGGCCTGCCGGAACGCCGTGAGGTGGCCGCCAAGTGGAGACACGGGCGGGGCCGTGAGCGTGGGGCGACGGCGCAGATTCTCGGCGATCTTATGGATGAGCGCCACGGTCTCGCCGGGGCTGTGCAGCACCAGCTCGGCCAGGATACCGCCCTGACCGCCGGACAGGCGTTCGCGCAGCCAGCCATCGACAATTTCGAGGAAGGTGAGGTCGGCCTGGTTGCGATCCATGACGCCGGCGCCGGGATCGATGTCGGCCTCCGCCGGATAGGGCTTGATCAGGCGCTGGCAGAAGCCGTGGATGGTCGAGCAGGTGATTTCGTCGATCGCGGCGCTGGCGGCGGCGAGATTGTCGCGATGGGCTTGGGACAGCCCATCGGGCAGCGCCACGCGCAGCTCGGTCGCGATCGTGTCGGCCGAGAGATCGGCGACGAACTCGCGGACACGCGACAGCAGCTCGCTCGCGGCGAGTTCGGTGAAGGTGACGGCGGCGATGGAGCGCGGCGCGACGCCTTCGGCCAGCATGGCGGCGATGCGGCCGGCCATGACGGCGGTCTTGCCTGAGCCCGCGCCGGCCTCGACCAGGATGGAGCGATCATGGAGGCTGATCGCATTGCGGCGGGCGCCGTCGTCCTTC
Source organism: Zavarzinia sp. (assembly GCF_041650655.1). Classification (GTDB taxonomy): domain Bacteria; phylum Pseudomonadota; class Alphaproteobacteria; order Zavarziniales; family Zavarziniaceae; genus Zavarzinia. The sequence goes on along the minus strand of NZ_JBAZKR010000165.1, from coordinate 1,507 downwards.
AGCACCTTGGACACGCTGCTCATCATTCCGCCTCCCAGACCTGAGCGACTTCGCCAAGCCGCTCCGTGGCGGCCGGCATTTTGCGTTTGCAATAAGTGGCGCTGGCGTTGGCCGGCAGGGCGAAGGCGAGGTCGTCATAGTCGCCGCCGGTATCCGGGCCAGGAAGGGCCGCGCCTCCGGCGAGGCTCGACCGTGCTGCGCGCAGATAGCCCGTGATCTCTGCCAGTACGGCCTCGGGATCGTCGAGCTGGAGATCGACGGGCTCGCGCGGGTAGAGCAGCGAGGCGCTGATGGCGACATCGTCGCCGAGGAGCGCCTTCACCGCGAAGGCATAGAGACAGCGCTGAAGCTCGCGTCCGCCGTTGAGGCGGATCTCGCCGCGCGGCGGCCGTCCGGTCTTGTAGTCCCGCACGAGGGCGCGCTTGCCGTCGCCCGAGATGTCGAGCCGGTCGATATAGCCGGCGATGTTGAAGCCCGTGTCGGGAATCGTGACCGGCGCGCTCGCATCCCAGGGCGCCTCCGCGTCGGATTTCGGCTCCGAGCCGCCGAAGGGCACCTCTCCGTAGGAGCGTGCGCCCGGCAGGACTTCATCACCATAGGACAAGGCGCGGCCCGCCATAACGCGGGCGTCGTCGAGCGTGCGGCTCCAGATGACGACCGGCGGAACCGGACGCTCGCTTTCCCAATCGCCGGCGACGGCTTGCGCGGCCCGCGCCACCGCGGCCTCGATGGTCTCGGCGTCGGCGGAGGCAAGACCGTCTCCGGTTTCGAGGTCGCGCAAGGCGCGGTCGAGAACCAAATGAACGAGATCGCCGATCCCGAGCGCGTCGAGCACGAGCGGTTCGGCGCTGCTCTGCGGTTCACGCCATCCGAAGGCATAGACCCAAACGAAACTCAGCGGATTGCGCAGCAGGCGGCGCAGCGAGCTGGCCGACTGGGTGCGGCCGAGGATGGCGAGAACGAGCGGATGATCCGCCCGCACGAGCCCGTCATGGGGAGTGATCTCGGCCTGCCGCCAGTCGCGCCAGCAGCCCTGCGCGCCGACCGCTTGCGGATCGGCGGCGAACTCCTGGGGCCGGGCCATGAGGCGGTCTGTTTCGCTGAAGGCGTGCGCCGGCGTCGCGTTGCGGCGCAGATAGGTTTCGTCGCCACGCCCGGCGAGCAGAGGGCTGCGACCCAGGAGACGCCCGTCGCTGTCGCGCCGGGCGCGCGACAGAACGACGGTATCGGCCGTCGTGGCGAGGATCGTCTCGAAATCGCGTCGGTCGGCGAGATTGACCGGCAGTGGATCGAGCACCGGGGTCGGGATGATATGGTCCGGGATCAGGCGGTCCTCGGCGATCCCGCGCGGCCAGCGCGAGGAATTGAGGCCGAGGAGCCGCACGAAGCGGCGGGGCGACGCGGCGAGCGCGCTGGCGGGCATCCAGGCGACGCATACGCACGCTTCCAGCCCGTCGTCCTGCTTCAGGAGTTCCAGCGTCGCGTCGATCGAGGCGGCGGGGCCGGC
>NZ_JBAZKR010000164.1:0-5926 GCF_041650655.1 Zavarzinia sp. | reverse complement strand
GGGCGGCGGCATCATGATCAACTGCGGCAGGAGATTGGGCAGCTGGAAGTCGACCACCGAAACGCCGACGGATTCGGCACCGCACATCGTGCCCATGATACAGCCGTTGATCTCGTAACTCTTCGAGATGCCGTCGGGCCGCTCGACGAAACGGGCGGCGGCGAGGCCCCTGTGTCCGCCGATCGTGCCGCCCATGTCGGCGCTGCCCTCGACGCCGTACACGGTCAGGGCGTCGAAAGCGACGTCGGCGGCGCTGATCGCGCCTTCGCCGGCATTCAGGGAGACCGAACGGCCATAACTCGGCCCCTCCAGCGTGATGTCGCCGCTGCTCCCCGAGGTGAGTGGCGTGGTGTCGATCAGGACCGAGGAACTGGTCAGCCTGAGTTCGCCCATCGTCGTGAAGGCACCGCCGCCGGTCGAATAGGTATCGCCGCTCAGGACGATGACCGGGGCCGAATAGAATTGCGGCCCGACCGTGAAGACCGAGGGCGGATCGATCAGCGCGCCCGCCGTGACCGAGAAGCCGGAAAGGGGCGAGATCGAGCCGACGGGGCCGAGCACGAGGGCATTGCGGCCGGCATCGATGGTCAGGCCGCCGGTCAGAGCTGCAACACTGCCGACGCTCGCCCCGTCGGTCGTGCCGTCGAGCCTGACGTCCCGGCCGGCCACCATGGTGACTGCGCCGTCGATGATCAGCGGGCCGGCGACATGGATGTCGCCCGTCGTGCTGCGCAGGGCCAGAGTGCCGCCGACCGGATCGCCCACGGTGACCAGGGAGGCGGTATAGGTCTGGTCGCCGATCGTCGTGATGTCCGAGCCGACGTCGATCTGGCCGCCGGTGACCGCCAGGCTGGCGAGGCCGCCGGCGCCGCCGAAGCGGCCGCCCAACAGAACCTCGTTGCTGCCGGCGTCGATCGTCAGGCCGACTGGCGAGGCGGGGCCGGCCGCGGCATCGACGGTGTCGGAAAAGACCACGGTATAGCCCGCGGTCAGTGTGGTGTCCTGCGCCAGGGTGCCGGCGCCGAGGAAGGCGGTGAGGCCGCCGATGACATAGGTCGACCCGGTCAGGGCGAAAGTGCCCGCGACGAGGAGAAAACCGTCGGCCGCTACATTGGCCAGGTGCGACCCGGTCGCGCTGCTGAGCAAGACGTTCTCGACATGGCGGAGGCCACCGACCGCGCCTTGCAGGTCGACGCCGCCCCCGCTCGACACGGCGCCCAGCGAGGCCGCCAGGCTGGCGGCCGCATCGGTATCGATGCGGCCGGTCACCGTGATGTCGTCCCCCGCCTGCAGCACGGTCGTGGCCACGAGATCGACCGGCCCGTCGAGCGTCAGAGCCGTGCCGGCGGTCAGCGTGCCGCCGGCGAGGCGGACGAGGTCGCCGCGCAACGACAGGGCGCCCAAAGTGTCGATATTGCCGGCCGAAAGCGTGCCGCCCGCGGCCAAGCTCACGGCACCCAGCGGCTGGTTTGCGCCGACAGCGCCGGTCACGGTCAGATCGCCCAGCGTCGCCGTGGCGGTGATCGTGTCGCCCGGACTGTCCTGGCCATCGATCGTGCCGTCGAACAGCACCGGACCGGTCGCCGCGGTGAGCGAGACCGCACCGCTTACCATCGTCGGTCCGGTCGCCGTGAAGCCGCCGCCGGCGATATAGGTGCCAGCCAGGGTGATGCCGTTCGGGGCGGTCAGGTCCTGGTCGCTCGTGGTGGTGGCCCCGGCCAGGGAGATGCGGTTGCCGGCCGTGAGTTCCAGGAAAGCGAGGCTGCGGGTCTGGCCGATGGCGCCTGTCACCGTCAGGCTGTCGCCCATGCCGGCGGTCGCGCGCAGGCCGGCCGCGGCGGCGCCGGCCGCCCGATCGATCGTGCCGGTGAAGGTAATGTCGGCGCCGGCCAGCAGCGTGGTGTCGACCGCCAGCGTGGTGGCGCCGGTCGCCTGGAAGCTGCCGCCGATCCCGTAGAAGCCGCCGGTCAGGGCGACGGTGGTGCCGGAAAGGGTGGTGTCCCCGGCCGTCCGGATACCGTCGACGGTGACCGTGCCGGCGCTCGCCGTGGCGCTGAAGTGATCGGGCGTCCCGATCAGGCCGACCACGCCCGAGACGGTGACGTCGCCCGTTGTCGAGACCAGGGTGACACCATCAACCGGATCGGCGATCGAATCGAGGTCGATCGAGCCGTCGACGGTGAGGGCGCCGGTTGCCGCGACGGTCGTTTCGGTGGCCAGGAGCAGGGGGCCGGAGACCCGGAACTGGCCGCCGGCCTGATAGCTGCCGGCGGTGAAGGCGACCGGCGATCCGGTCAGCAGGATGTCGCCGGTCGCGCGCAGGGCCGCGGCATCGATCCGGCCGGTCGCGCTCGCCACCAGGCGGTCGATCGGGGTGGTGGCGCCGACCGCGCCGAGGGCGATGTCGCCCGTCGCCGTAACGTCCAGCGTGGCGCTGCCCGAACCGTCGCCTTCCACGCTCCCGAAGCTCGCATTGCCGGCCAGGACCTGGACGGCGCCGCCGATCACGCTGGTCCCGACGCCGGTCGCGTCGAAATCGCCGGCCGTGCTGCGATAGATGCCGGTGCCGAAAGTCGCCGTGGCGGCGGAGAAGGTCTGCCCGCCCGTGGTCTCGATCCCGGCGAGGAAGAGCGTGTTGGCGCCATCGGCGGCCGTGAAGCCGAGGTCGACGAAGGCGAGGGGGGCCGCCTGGGTGCCGGCGGCACCGCCCAGGGTGATGGTGCGGCCGGTCCCGGCGGTCACGGTGAGGCCGGCGGGATTGGCGCCGGCACGGCGGATGGTACCGGCGAAATCGACATCGCCGGCCGAGTCTATCATGGTGTCGCCCGCCAGGGTGGTGGCCCCGGTCGCCTGGAAGCTGCCGCCCGCCTGATAGGCCGTGCCGTTCAGCGCAATGGTGGCGCCGGCCAGGGTCTGGTCGCCGGTGGTCGTGACGTCGGCGAGGCCGAGGCTGCCGGAGGCCGTGGCGATCAAATGGTCCGGCGCCAGGGTGCCGCCGACCGCGCCGGTCACGGTGACGTCACCGCCGGTCGAGGTCAGGGTCAGGCCGTCGGTCGGTGCGGCGCTGCTGTCCAGATCGACCGTGCCCGTGATGGTGAGCTGCCGGCCGGCGGTGATCGTCTTGTCCGTGAACAGGAAGACCGGGCCGTCGATCAGGAAGTCGGTGCCGGCACTGAGGGTTCCGCCGACCAGGTTGACCGATGCGGAAGTCAGGCTGACGGCGCCGGTGGCGATCAAGCCATGGGCGTCGAGCGCGTTCAGGCCGGTGACGGTGATCGAATCGAGCGGCGTGGCCGCACCGATCGAACCGCCCAGCACCGCTTCGTTCGTGGCCCTGATCGTCAGGCTGTTGCCCGAAGCACTGGCGGCGTCGACCGCGGCGAAATCGACATTGACCCCGGCATCGACGGTGACAGCGCCGGCGATCAGGCTCTGTACGGCGGCGCTGGCGTCGAAGAAGCCCGCGGCGCTGCTGTAGGTGCCGGCGTTGAAGGTGGCCAGAGGCGCCGTGTAGATCTGGTCGCCGACGGTGGCGACGCCATTCGCGGTGATCGAGGTGCCGGCGCTGGCGGTCAGGGAGTCGAGGGCCTTGAGCCCGCCCACGGCACCGTTGAAGGCGAGGGTGGTGCCGGCCGTGGCGGTCAGGCGGTTGACGCCGGCGCCATTGGGTTCGACCGCGCCGAAGGTGACCGCGCCGGTATCGGCGATCACCGAGACGTCGCCGGAGATCAGGCTGGTGACGGCCGCGCCCGCATCGATCGCACCGCCCGTGGAATGATAGCTGCCGGCGTTGAACAGGAGATTGGCGGCGCTATAGGTCTGGTCGCCCGTGGTCTCCACCCCGTTCAGGGTGACGTCGCCGCCGGCCGAGGCGACGACGAAGGAGAGCGGGGTCGAAATATTGCCGAGGGCATCGTTGAAGGTGACATGGCCGGACGGGCCGGCCAGGGCGGTCAGGCCCGCGGTGACCGAGCCGCCGGGGCCGACCGGGCCGGTCACGTCGATGCTGCCGGCGCCGGAAGCGTCGAGCAGCGTGTCCTGGAACAGGGAAACGCCGCCGGGGCCGGTTATCGAGATGTCGCCTGCGGAGACGGCATAGGTGGCGCCGGTCAGGGTGACCGTGCTGCCGGTGAGCGAGATCAGGCTGGCTGCGGCCACGGAGCCGGTCGAGACGTCGCCGTTCACGGCGCTCATCATGACGCTGCCCGGGCGGACGCCCTGGCCGATGCCCTGAGCTAGCAGGATGCTGCTGTCGGTCGAGGTGAGCGAGAGCGCCTCGAGCCCGCCGTCCGCATCCACCGTGCCGTCGATGCCGATCGCACCGGTGGTCTGGACCGTGACGTCGCCGGTCAGGGTCAGGCTGTGCGGCGTGGCGCTGGCGCTGTGGGTCTGGAAACTGCCGGCCAGATAGGTGCCCGCCAGTTCCATCGTGTCGCCGGTCAGGTCGATCGCGCCGAGTGCGGTGACCGAGGCGAGCGAAATATCCGGCGCCGAGACGGTCAGCGAACCCAGGGACACGCCGATGCCGGCCGCCCCGGTCACGGTGACGCTGCCGGTCGCACCGGTGACGGTCAGGGCGATGTCCGGCTCGGTGATGATGGCGTCGGACGAATTGCCGCTCAGGGTACCGTCGATCAGGATGCCGTCGGCCGCGGTGATCGCGGTCGGCTGGCGGGCCGAGACGGTGCCGGTCGCATCGAAACGGCCGCCGGTCGAGGTGAAGCTGCCGTCGAGCAGGATCGCGGGCGCGGTCACAGTGATGTCGCCGGCCACGGTCACGTCGGCGAACAGGCCGGCCGAGGTTTCGCTGCTCAGGGTCAGGTTGCTGCCGCCGGTCACCTGGACGTTGAAATTGACCCGGCTCTCGCCGCCGTCATGGGCTTCCAGGATCAGGTCTGTCGGCAGATCGATCGTGGCACCGGAGAAGGTGCCGAACAGCACCACGTCCGGGACGTCGCCCGGGGCCGACGGATCGGTGGCCGCCAGGGTCGAGGACGCGGCGCCCGAGCGCAGCGTGATCGACTGGAAGCCGCCGAGGGCCGCGATGTCGTTGTTGTCGATGCCGAGGTTGCTGGTATCGGCAACATCGCGGACCGCGATGCCCAGGCTCGAATTGGAAAAGGCCGGCGTGATCAGGGCGGTCGCCCCGGCACCCGGGTTGATGGTACCGAGCAGCGACAGGGTCTCGTCGCCGAAGCCTTGGAGATGCAGGAGCTGCGAGGCGTTCACGGCCGAAGTGGTGCCCGCGAACACGCCGCCCTGGCCGCCCAGCAGGTCGACCTCGCGCGCCGTGATGCTGACCGTCGTGGTGACGCCGCGGGACGTGCCGAGCACGATGCCGATCGGCACGACCGGGCCGGAGCTGGGCAGGCCGCAATCCGCGCCGAAGGTGAGGCAGCCGGTCAGGTCGACCTTGTCGGCGACGATGGTGCTCGACTGGACATTGATCTGGCCACCCGCATTGACATCGAGGTTCAGCGTGCCGCCGCTGACCACCAGGTCGCCCGTCCAGTCGACCAGGCGGGTCGCGTTCAGGGTCAGGGTCGCGCTGCCGTCGCCGCCGATGGCGAAGGCGCCGGGCGTCGCCGTATAGGTGATGTCGCCGTTGCTGCCGAAGGCGCTCGTCGTGTCGATGGTGACGTCGGTCCCGGTGGTCAGCACGGCGATGATGGAGTCCATGCCGACCGTGGCGCTGGCCGCCGATGCCGTGAAGGGATTGCTGGGCAGGCTGCCGGTGTCGACGATGTCGATGTCGGACGGGTCGAGCAGCCATTGGCCGCCGAGGCCGTGGGGCGCCGAAGCATCGACCGAGCCGGTGACGCCGAGCACGCCTTGCGAAGAAGTCTCGACCAGGCCGCCGTTGCCGCCCGCCGCCCCGCCGCGCGCCAGCGCCCGGCCGGCGAAGGCGGTCGCCTGGTCCGACCAG
>NZ_JBAZKR010000163.1:0-6112 GCF_041650655.1 Zavarzinia sp. | reverse complement strand
AGGGCGAAAGTGGCATTGCCCAGCCAGTCGATCTTGTGGCTGACCCTTGGGCCGTGGTCGCGCAGCTTGAGATAGCCCCAGAGCGTGCCGACGACGCCGATCGGCACATTGATCCAGAACACCAGGCGCCAGTCGGTATCGGCCAGCAGGCCGCCGACGATGAGGCCCAGGAACTGGCCGCCCACCGCGGCGATCATATTGATGCCGAGGGCCAGGCCGCGCTGCTGAGTCGGGAAGGCGTCGGTCAGGATGGCGGTCGAATTGGCCATGATCAGCGCGCCGCCGACACCCTGCACGACCCGGACCAGGATCAGGTAGAGCGCTGCGCTGCTGCCGTTCTCCGGCATCAGGCTGAGGGCGAGGGCCGAGACGGTGAAGATCGCGAAGCCGAGGTTGTACATGCGCGCCCGGCCGAACTGGTCGCCCAGCCGGCCGAAGGCCACCACGAGGACGGCGGTGACGACCATGTAGCCGATGATCGCCCACAGCAGATAGTCGATGTTGGCGGCATCCAGCGCCTTGAGGCCGATACCGCGGAACACGGCGGGCAGGCTGATCAGCAGGATCGAGGAATTGATCGCCGCCGCCAACATGCCGAGGGTGGTGTTGCTGAGCGCCGTCCATTTGTAGCCGTCGTGACGGGGCTGGTGCTTCGCGGACATTCGCCGGACTTTCGTGCAGGACCTGCCAGAGCGGCATTAGGTGTATGGTACATCTAACTCGGCCTTGCGTCGAATTGCCCAGGATTGAGCTAAGTCATTGTAATTGCCTGACAGTAGCGGTCCTCGATAATGCACTGCCTGCATGATACACCTTGAACTTCGGCATGGGAGGGCGGCATGGCGGCAGTGTTGGAGACGCTGGAACAGGAGATGGCGCGGCTCGTCCGCGTGCTCGAGGCGGTCCAGCGCCGGCGCAACTACCCGCTCGAAAGGGCGCAATATCTCCTGCTCCTGCACCTCGAGGCGGCGGGGCCGCAGCCGGTGCGGAGCCTCGCCGAACACCTGCTGCTCGACGATTCGACGGTGACGCGCCAAGTCGCGGCGATGGAACAGGCGGGTCTCGTCCGGCGCGAACCGAACCCCAGCGACGGCCGCAGCAGCCTGATCGAGGCGACGGCCGAAGGAATGGCCCTGATGGCACAGATGCGCGACATGCGCCTCGGCCGGATCGCCATCCTGTTCGAGGGTTGGGACGAGGCGGAGAAGGCGGACTTGGCCCGCCTGCTCACGGCGTTGAACGAGTCGCTCCGCCGGTCGATCGCGGAATAGGCGCCTCAGCGCACGGCGATCTCGGCCTCGGCATTGGCACCCCAGAAGCGGTAGCGCAGGCGGTACCGGCCGGTAGCGAGGCTCTTTCCCGGGATCTCGATCTGATCCCGGGCGACCAGGGTTTCCCCGGCCCGCAAGACGGATTCGGCGAGGACCTGGGCGCAGAGCACGGGTTCCTTGCGTGCGGTGACCGCGCCCACCGCGTCGAGCAGGATCCAGTCGGTGACGTCGCAGGGGGTCGCGGCAGTCAGGCGGGCGTCGCTGCCCGCGGTATTGCTGAGCCGTGCCTCGATCGCCAGGGCCATCGGGGTGTCGCTGGGCGCCAAGTGGGTGGGCGCGCGGAGCGCCAGTCGAAGCCCCGGCGGCAGGGATGGCGGCCAGGGCGTGCGGGCTTCCGCCGCCGGCGTCGGGGCGGCCGGACTGACCGCGTCGCCGGGCACCAGATCGAGACTGGTGGCCGGGGCCGGGGCGACGGCGACCGGCAAGGCCGTGGGCGGTGGCACCGCCTGTTCCGCCTCGGGCACGGCGACGGCATCGACCGGGCGTGGTCGCGGACGCGGCGTCGGCATCGCCGGCGGCTTGGTGCTGATCTGTGCAGCGGGGGCCGGTGCCGGAGCGGGACCGGAATCGACGGGAGCGCAGGCGGCGGCGAGAAGGGCCAGGACGACGGCGAATGTGCGGACGCGGAGCATGGGGGAAGGGGAGCCTGCCGCGGGCGGGCGGTCAAGACGTCATTCGAGATACTTGTAGGCGAGCGAGCGGGCGTTCGCCATTGCCTGTTCGCCGATCCGCGTATAGGCGGAGGCGGCGGTGCGCGCCTTCAGGAAGGAATCGAAGATCTTCTTGCCGATCGGGTCGGCCGCATCGCGGTCCTGCGCCAGCACTTCGCCGGCGGCATTGCCGAAGGCGACCATCAAGTCGTTGGGCACGCGGGCGACTTTGGTGCCTTTGCCGATCAGGGCGGTCAGCGCCTCGCCGTTGCGGAGCGAATATTCGGCCCAGAGATCGTCGTTGGTGGCCTGGGCGGCGGCGGCGACGATCGCCTTCAGGTCCCTGGGCAGAGCGTCGTAGAGCGCCTTGTTGACGATCAGCTCGAGCGCCGCCCCCGGCTCCTGGAAGCCCGGACCATAGTAATATTCGGCGATCTGGCCGAGGCCGAGGGTCTGGTCGTTGTAGGGCCCCATCCATTCGGCGGCGTCGATCGTGCCATTCTGCAGGGCCTGAAAGATCTCTTGCGGCTGCACGTCGACCGGCACCGCGCCCAGTTTTTGCAGGACTTCGCCGCCGAGGCCGGGCATCCGTACCTTGAGGCCGCGGTAATCTTCGGCCGACTTCAGCTCGCGCCGGTACCAGCCCAGCATCTGCGAGCCGGTGTTGCCGGCAAGGAAGGGCTTCAGGCCGAAGCCGGCGTAGAGTTCGTCCCACAGCGCCTGGCCGCCGCCGTGGTTGATCCAGCCTGACATCTCGTTGGCCGAGAGGCCGAAGGGCACGGCGGTGAAGAAGGCGGCCTGGCGGTGTTTGTCGAGGTGGTAATAGGCGGCGTCATGGCCCATCTCGGCCTTGCCCGAGGCGACCGCGTCGAAACAGGCGCCGCCGGGCACGATCTCGTCGGCGGCATAGACCTTCACGGTGAGCCCGCCGTCGGACATCTCGGTGATGCGCTGGGCCAGGCGTTCGGCCGCGGTGCCGACCCCGGGCTGGCCCTTGGGCCAAGCGGTCACCATTTTCCATTCCCGGTGTTCCTGGGCGATGGCATGGGCGGGAAAGGCGGCGAGACCACCGGCCGCGGCCCCGCCCAGCAACGTCGCCTGCAGGAAGCGGCGACGCTTCGCGTCGATACGACCGATCATGAAACTCGCCCCCTGCGGCCCCGCCTCACTCTTGCCCGGGCAGATCGATCCGCATGGGCTTCCAGCCGTCTGGCCCGAGTCCTTCGAGCGGCTGGTAGCGCGCCTTATAGACCATTTTGCGGCAACCCTCGATCCAATAGCCGAGGTAGACATAGGGCAGCCCCAGCGCCCGCGCCCGCTCGATCTGGCTCAGCACCACCAGGGTGCCGAGGGAACGCACCGGCTGCTCCGGGTCGTAGAAGCTGTAGACGAGGGAGAGACCGTCGCCCAGGCGGTCGATCAGGCAGGCGGCGTGCAGCCGGCCCGAGGAGTCGCGATATTCGGCGACATGGGTCTCGATCGGGCTGTCTTCGATCATGGCGGCATAGTCGAGGGCGTCCATCTCGACCATGCCACCGCCCGGATGGCGGGCTTCGAGATAGTGGCGCAGCAGGGCGAATTGTTCCTCGGTCGCCAGCGGCGGCTGCTCCCGCAACGTCAGGTCGGTGTTGCGGGCCAGGATGCGGCGCTGGGTGCGCGAAGGCTCGAAAGCGGCGACGGGGACACGCACCGAGACACAGGCCTGGCAGCCCTCGCAGGCCGGCTTGTAGGCGATGCCCTGGCTGCGCCGGAAGCCGGCGTTGGTCAGGGCGTCGTTCAGGGCCACGGGATCGTCCCCGTTCAGGCGCGTGAACACTTTCCGTTCCTGCCGCCCGGGCAGATAGGGGCAGGGGGCGGGCACGGTCACGAAGAAATAGGGGAAGCGAACCGTCGTATGTTCGGTCAAGTGGGGCCCATCTTTCTTCTCGGTCTCAGTTGCAATTCGAAGACCTTCCGGCAGTGCTGTCAATCGGTGGCGTGCATTCCCGTCCAATGCGGTGTCACCTCCCGGGAATTGGTCCAGAGCCGGGAATTTCGGAACGAGACGCCAAATGCCGAAGTCTCAAGGGCGGGCGGCGAGGAAGGCGGCGATCCGGCCGAGGAAGGCGCGGACGGCGGCATCGTCTTCGCCCAGGATGATGTCCGGTTCGAAGATCCGCTCTGCGGCCGCGGCCGTATCCTCCGGATGGCGCGCCAAGAAGCCCGCGATGTCGGCCACGACGCCAGCTTGTTCCTCGGCCCGGCTGTGGGCTGCGAAGTCCTCGATGATATCGGCCTCGGTCTGCCCGTCGTCGAAACAGTCCTGATGGAACCAAGCCCCCAAGAATTGGCGGAGATGTGGATAGGGGGGGGCGTCGTCAGAGGTCATGACGGTCTCGTGTGTCAGGGGACGGGGAACGCGGTCAGAATGTAATAGGGCGTGCCGTTGTAAGCTTCCATTTTGAGCACGAAGCGAACGCGGCGCATGGTTTCGAGTTTGCCGCTGGCCCGGACGACGCCTTCACCCACCACTTCGCGCGCGGTGAATTCGAAGGCGCGGCGGCTGCCCGGAACGGCGGAGCGGGCCCATGCCTCGATCATGGCGCGGTTGGCGCGCAAGGCCTGGTAGAGGGTCCTCTCGGCGACGTCGAGCGAGCGGAAGGTGGAGGCGGCCTTGAGCGCGGGGCTGGCCGCCAGGCGGGCTCGCAATTCCATTTCCGGCATGGCGACGTGTTTGGCGATCGTATGTCCGCCGAGTCTGCTGCCCTGGGCCGCCTCATTGGCGGCGAGGCTGATGCGCCCGCCCCGGATCGCCAGCACCCGGACGACGCCGAGGGCAGCCGTCACGGCAAAGGGAACCGCGATGTCGATGCCGACGGCGACCCTGTGGGCATTGTCCGGGCTGGCGCCGAGGCCGAGGGCCAGCTCGGTGACGCCGGCCTCGGTCAGTCCGGCTGTATCCCGCCCCGACCAAGCCTGGCGCAGCCCGCTCTGTACGGTGTCGATTCCGTGGGCGCCGAGGGCGACACCGCCGGCCTTGGTCACCAGGGACGGGTCGGGTGTCACCAACAAGGCGCCGGCGCCCAGCAGTTCGAGTGCGCCTCCGATCGCCTTCAGACCACCCCAGAGGCGATTGCTTCTGGTCTCCCCGGCCCAGATCTCCTCGCCGACGAAGATGGCGGCGAGCTGTACCGGGGTGATCGCGACTGTCAGTCCATCCTCGTCCATGCCTCGGCTTCCCCTTGCTGACCGGCCGGAGCCGATACGGGTCAGCCTAGCATGAACACGTCCAGGTTGTTTACGCGGGATCGTGGATCTCGATCACGAAGCTCTCGCCGCCTTTGGGCTGCCAGCCTTCGTTGATGTGGTCGCACAGAAAGCCGATGCAGGTATTGGCCTGATAGCGATGGTCGTCGCGCGGGCCTTCGGTCATGTCGTCGGCGAAGATGCCGCGCACCATGACGGTGATTTCCTGTTCCGCCCGTCGCATGGCGATCACCCATTCGATGCCGGCGCGGCTCTCCGGGTCGTCTTCCACGAAGAAATGGGCGTGGAAGGCGTCCTCGACCCTGAACATCCAATCGTCCGACAGCATGGCAGATCTCCGGCACCAGGACTTGACGAGACAGAAGGCCCCGGCGAGCTTGGCGTCATGCCAGGATATGAACCCTCCTACTACGTCGCCAGCCGAAACCCGAGCCCGCTCCGTCCTTCGCTCGCCGGGCGCATCACGACCGATGTCGCCGTGGTGGGGGGCGGTTTCGCCGGGCTCGCCGCTGCCCTCGAACTCGCCGAACGGGGCTATCGCGTCGCCCTCGTCGAGGCGAAGCGGGTCGGCTGGGGCGCTTCGGGGCGGAACGGCGGGCAGATGCTGAACGGGTTGAACCCGTCGGTCGGCACGATCGAAAAACTGGCCGGGGCCGAAGCCGCACGAGCAATCTGGGACATGACGGTCGAGGCGACCGACATCGTGCGCGAGCGGATCCGCCGCCATGCCATCGCCTGCGACTGGCAGCCCGGCTATGTCCATGCCGCGACCAAGCCGAGCCACGCCGCCGCCATGGCCGAGGACGTGGCCATGATGGCGGACCGCTATGGCTACCGGAATCTCACCTATTTCGACCGTGCGGCCCTGGCCGACCATGTCGTTTC
>NZ_JBAZKR010000162.1:0-6256 GCF_041650655.1 Zavarzinia sp. | reverse complement strand
GGCCTTGGACCAGAAATCCGACACGATGCCGAAGTGATGGTCCCAGTCGATCAGCAGGGAGTCGAACACGGGGCCGAGCAGCGGGTCCTGGCGCGCCCGCTCGTAGAAGGCACGGGTCAGCGTCGCGATCGCGGCTTCGAGCGCGGGATCTTCGACGGCACTGGCGGTTTCGGTCATGGCGGCGGGCTTTCGGTGACGCACGATCCCCATTCGCCAGTCTGGCCGAAGCCGGCACCCGGCGCCACGCGCGGATTGGCGCAGGCAGGCCTGCATCCGCCCCTCTCGCGCCGGGCGCCCGGCCCCGCTATGGTTCCAGCGCCAACCAGGGAGGCAGCGATGATCGAGCTCCATTACTGGCCGACGCCGAACGGCTGGAAAATCACCATCATGCTGGAAGAAACCGGCCTGCCCTATCAGGTGAAGCCGGTCAACATCGGCCGGGGCGAGCAGTTCGAGCCCGCCTTCCTGGCGATCTCCCCCAACAACCGGATGCCGGCGATCGTCGATACCGCGCCGGCGGACGGCGGCGCGCCGCTCTCCGTCTTCGAATCGGGCGCCATCCTTCAATATCTCGGCCGGAAGAGCGGGCAGTTCTATCCGCAGGACGAACGCGCCCGGGTCGAGGTCGAGCAATGGCTGTTCTGGCAGATGGGTGGCCTCGGCCCCATGGCCGGCCAAGCCCATCACTTCCGCCAATATGCGCCGGAAAAGATCGACTACGGCATCAACCGCTATACCAACGAGGTGAACCGCCTCTACGGCGTGATGAACAAGCGCCTGGCCGACCGCGACTTCCTGGCCGGCGCCTATTCGATCGCCGACATGGCGGCCTGGCCCTGGGTCGTGCCGCACAAGAACCAGGGCCAGGACCTGGCCGATTTCCCGAACCTGAAGCGCTGGTTCGAGGCGATCCAGGCCCGCCCCGCGGTCAAGCGCGGCTTCGCCGTCGGCGAAGAGCTGCGCCGCGTCGGCCCCATGGACGAAGAAGCGAAAAAGGTCCTGTTCGGACAGAAAGCCCGCTGATGAGCAAAGACGTCTTCGAAGCCACGACCGATACGCAGGTCGCGGCCCTGTTCCCCGTGATCGCCCAGCTCCGCCCCCATCTGGCGGGGCCGGACGACCTGGTCGCCCGCACCGCCCGCATGCGGAAGGACGGCTTCCGCCTGGTCTGGCGCGCCGGCGCCGACGGCACGCCCGTCGCGGTCGCCGGCTTCCGCATCTACGAGACCCTCTATGCCGGGCCGAAGCTCTATGTCGACGACCTGGTGACGACCGAGGCCCGGCGGGGCACAGGCGACGGCAGCGTGCTGATCGCCTGGCTGCTCGAGGAAGCGAAGCGCCTCGGCTGCAAGGAGTTGGATCTCGATTCCGGCGTCCAGCGCTTCGCCGCCCACGGCTTCTATTTCGCCCGCGGCCTGCATATCGCCAGCTACCACTTCAAGCGAACCGTGTAGGATTTGACTTCGCTGGGCGGGGCCGCTAAAGAAGCCCCTCCGGAGTCGTGGCCGAGCGGCTGAAGGCGGCGGTTTGCTAAACCGTTATAGGGGCTTAAACCCCTATCGAGGGTTCGAATCCCTCCGACTCCGCCATTGGCAGTGCCGTCCGCGGGCACTGAAATTTCGCAGTTTTTTGCCGTGAGTGTCTGGAGAATCCGGGTTTCGATCCGATGATCCAGACCTTTCCGCCCGCGACTGCACGCGCTGGCGGGCAGTCGAGATGGGCGAAGACCGGGCGGCGGCGAAGGGATCGTGTGGAAACCGAAGCGGTTATTTCCGCTCCCCTTCGACAGGGGCCTCGTCGGGCGACAACACGGCGACACCAAACGGTATGAAATGCCTGGTGTTGCGGGTGACGATGACGAGTTCATGCGCCGCGGCGATACCGGCGATGATGGCATCGGCCATGCCGGGGTCATGACCGGCCGCGAGCGCCCTCGCTTCCAACCGCCCGCCGATCGCGGCAGCCTGCGCGTCGAAACCGAGGATCTTGTCGTCATAGGTGGAGACGAGACCGCGGAGCCATGCTGTCAGGCTCGCCGCCTTTGCCGTCGCCCCCTTGTGATCGAGGAGTGCTATGCCCTTCTCGATTTCATGGATGGACACGACCGACAGGAACAGCCGGCCTTCGGCGTCCATGCGATCCAGCCAGTCGAGGAAGTCCGCCGATGCCTCCGTCCTCGACGGGGCCAGCAGGGAGACGATGTTGGTGTCGAGAAGATAGCCGCTCAAAGCTCGACATTCCGCGACGGCGTGCGATTGCGCTCGAACTCTTCGCCGGGGAACGTCCTGAGATAGCTGACGAGGCCCGCCCGCTTGCGTTCGAGCGCCTTGCGCACGATCTCCGCCGCCTCGACCGAGACCAAGGCCGCAACGGGCTTGCCGTGACGGGTGATGGTCACGATCTCTCCTTTGACGGCTTCGTCGACAAGGCTGGAAAATCCGGCTTTGGCGTCTCTGAGGTTGATGGTCAGCATAGCGCCCCTCACCAATATGGTCACATGTGACCACATATAGCCTGTCGGGGCGCGAAGTTCAACGCTGGAGGCATCAGCCACCGGCGGAATGCCTGCGAGGCTTAAGAGTCCGTTTACGGGAAATGGGGCCAAATGGTCGGCAGCGGCAGGCGTCGGCGCACTCCGCAGCGCATCCGTCCCGCCGCCGCTCGACGTGAAAAGAAGGCCCAGCATCATGGATATCGCGACGCAGGCTGTGACCTTTCTCCAGGCCAAGGGGCAGTCGGAGCTATCCCTGGCGATGGTCAAGCAGAATGCGGATTTCGAGCGAAAGGCGGTCGAGACCTTGATCGAGACGCTCGATGCCGTGCCGGCGGCGCCGGCCGGCATGGGCACTGTCGTCGACCAATACGCCTGACGGCACGACGGCCTCTGCCGGAGGCCATGAGGCCCAATCTCGTCGGGTCTGCCATCCCGCCGGTTGCCTGACGGGCCGCGCCGTCCTACATTGACCACGCATCGAGAGTTGGGGCGACGCCCAACGCCAACCTGCCAATCCGGGCAAGGTGGCACTCCGCAAGGAGGATGTGGCCAAGCCGGCAACCAAGCGGAACAAGCCACGAAGCGTCGGCCCCGGAACAGGAGCGACGCCAAGTGCCGATCAAGATCCCGGACAGCCTGCCCGCCCGCCAGACCCTGGAACAGGAAGGCGTCGTGGTGATGCGCGAGGCGGATGCCGTGCGCCAGGATATCCGTCCCCTGCGCATCGGCCTCCTCAACCTGATGCCCAACAAGATCAACACCGAGACCCAGCTCGCCCGCCTGCTGGGGGCGACGCCGCTGCAGATCGAACTCTCGCTCGTCCGCATCACCGATCACGTCACGCGCAACACGTCGGCCGATCACATGGCCGCCTTCTACCGCCCCTGGGTCGACGTGGTGGAGGAACGTTTCGACGGTTTCATCGTGACCGGCGCCCCGGTCGAGAAACTGCCCTTCGAAGAGGTCCGCTATTGGCCGGAACTGCGCCAGATCTTCGATTGGACGCAGAGCCATGTGCACGGCTGTTTCAACATCTGCTGGGCCGCCCAGGCCGCCCTCTATCACTTCTACGGCATTCCCAAGCATGAACTGGCGCATAAGGCGTCCGGCGTCTTCCCGCACCGGAACCTCGCGCCTGCCTCGCCCTATTTGCGCGGTTTCGCCGACGAATTCTCGGTCCCCGTGTCGCGCTGGACCGAAGTGCGGCGGGAGGACATTCCGGCCGGCAGCAGCCTGGAGATCCTGATCGACAGCGCGGTGACCGGCCCCTGCCTGATCGACGATCCGGCCCACCGCGCGCTGCACATGTTCAACCACCTGGAATATGACACCGGCACCCTGGCGCAGGAATATGCGCGCGACCAGGGCCCGGTCCCGGCCCACTATTTCCCGGACGATGATCCGGCCAAGCCGCCGCGCAACGTCTGGCGCAGCCACGCCCATCTGCTGTTCGGCAACTGGATCAACCAGATCTATCAGACCACGCCCTTCGACCCGGCCGAGATCGGCCGCTCGCCGACGCCCTGAACGCGGGCCGGCGGTGCCGGCTCCATGCCGCCGAAGGCCGCCTCGCGCGCCCTTGCGGCCTCGTCGAGCAGCCAGTCGTACCAGTCGGCCAGGCCCTCGCCCGTGCGGGCCGAGACGCGGAACACCGTGATCCCCGGATTGACCTTGCGTGCCGCCGCAATCGCCTTGTCGACATCGAAATCGACATGGGGCAGCAGGTCGATCTTGTTCAGGACCATGACCGCCGCGGCATGGAACATGTGGGGATATTTCAGCGGCTTGTCCTCCCCCTCGGTGACCGAGAGGATCGCCACCTTGGCCTTTTCGCCGAGGTCGAAGAGCGCCGGGCAGACCAGGTTGCCGACATTCTCGATCATCACCACGGTGCCCGGCGCGGGGCGCAAGTTGGCCAGGCCGCGGGCCACCATGTCGGCCTCGAGATGGCAGCCGGTGCCGGTGTTCACCTGAACGACCGGGGCGCCAGCCGCCCGAATCCGCTCGCCGTCGTTGGTGGTCGCCTGGTCGCCCTCGATCACGGCGATCGGCAGATGGTCGCCGAGGTCGCGGATCGTGCGCTCCAGCAGCGTGGTCTTGCCCGCCCCCGGCGAGGAGACGAGGTTCAACGCCAGGATCTCGCGCCCGGCGAACCAGGCCCGGTTACACGCCGCCAGGGCCTCGTTCTTGGCCAGCACCCGGGCTTCCAGCTCGAGCAGGCCGCTGTCCCCCACCGGCGGGGCCGGATGATGATGGTGCCCGTGATCATGGTCGTGGCCATGGTCGTGATCGCGCCCGTGGTCGTGCCCCTCCGTGTGATCATGGTGGTGGCCGGGGCGCAGGTCGACGATGGTGGCCGAAGCGCCGCTGGAACATCCGCAAACCGTGCACATCAGTCCGCCTCCTCGATTTCGATCGATCTGATCTTCAGTTCCTCGCCCGAGAGCCGCGTCGAGCGGCGCGAGCCGCAGGCGCAGGACGTGAACAGGTCGGGCGTGTCGAAGTCGGCGCCGCAATCGGCGCAATGCGCCCGCCCGGGCACCGCGACGATGTCGAGCCGGGCACCCTGGGCCGGAGTCCCTTCCGCGACCACCGAGAAGCAGAAGGCGATGGCATCGGCCATCACCCCGGCGAGGGCGCCGACCTCGATCGTCACCGTGCGGATGGGGCGGCCACGGGCCGCCTCGCCGGCGATCGCCACGATGTTCCGGGTGATGGCCAATTCGTGCATGGCCCCTCCTCAGGCGGCGCCGCGCCGGCTATGGATGCCACCGAACTGATAATGGGCGGCGCAGGCCCCCTCGGACGAGACCATGAGGGCGCCGAGCGGCGTTTCCGGGTTGCAGGCGGTGCCGAACATCTTGCATTGCCAGGGCTTGATCACGCCTTTCAGCACCTCGCCGCATTGGCAGGACGAGGGATCGGCCACCGTCACATTGGGAATGGCGAAGCGCCGCTCGGCATCGAAGGCGGCGTAGGCCTCGCGCAGGCGGACACCGGAATGGTCGATCGAGCCGAGGCCGCGCCATTCGAAGAACTCGCGGAGTTCATAGACCTGCCCGACCGCGGCCAGGGCCGCGGCATTGCCGTCCTCCGGCACGATCCGGGCATATTGGTTCTCGACCTCGGCACGGCCGTCACGGATCTGCTTCAGGACCATCCAGATCGACTGCAGGATATCGAGCGGTTCGAAGCCGGCGACCACCAGGGGCCGGCCATAGTGGCGGGCGATGAACTGATAGGGTGCCGTGCCGGTGACCATGGAGACATGACCGGGGCCGAGAAACCCGTCGAGTTGCAGGTCCGGACTGTCGAGGATCGCCTTGATCGTCGGCACGATGGTGATGTGGTTGCAGAACAGGCTGAAGTTGGTGATCCCCTCCTCCGCCGCCTGGAGCACGGTGAGCGCGGTCGAGGGCATGGTGGTCTCGAAGCCGAGGGCGAAGAAGACCACCTCGCGCGACGGGTTCCGCCGGGCGAGCGCGAGCGCATCCATGGGCGAATAGACCATGCGCACGTCGGCCCCGTCGGCCTTGGCCTGGAGCAGGCTCTTCTTCGAGCCGGGCACCCGCATGGCATCGCCGAAGGTGGTGAAGATCACTTCCGGTCGCTCGGCGATGGCGACGCAATCGTCGACCCGGCCCATGGGCAGCACGCAGACCGGGCAGCCCGGCCCGTGGATCAACTCGATCTCGGGCGGCAACATGCCTTCGAGCCCATAGCGGAAGATCGAATGGGTGTGGCCGCCGCAAACCTCCATAA
>NZ_JBAZKR010000161.1:0-6279 GCF_041650655.1 Zavarzinia sp. | reverse complement strand
GTCCTCCTCCTCCTGCAAGCCTTCAGCGAACTGGCGAAGCGCCTGTTGATCATCGCCGGCCGGCTGGAGGATGCCGGGCGCGGCGGCCATCACACCGCGGCCGAGGTCGAGGCGGAACGCCTGCTGGCACAGAACGGCCCGGGGGAAGAGCGCTGATGGCGGCCCCGCTTCGTCCGCAGGAGGCCGCTCATGGCTGAACTTCTGGCGCAGAACCTGGCGCCGATCATGTTCGCCTCGCTGATCGTCTTCCTGCTGCTCGGCTATCCGGTGGCCTTTTCGCTGGCGGCCAATGGGCTCGTGTTCTTCGCCTTAGCCGTCGAGCTGGCGCCCTATGCGCCGGAGACCATCACGCTCTCCTGGCCCCTGCTCCAGGCCCTGCCCGACCGGGTGTTCAACACCATGTCGAACGAGGTCTTGCTGGCCGTTCCCTTCTTCACCTTCATGGGCCTGATCCTGGAGCGATCGGGCATGGCGGAAGACCTGCTCGATACCATCGGCCAGTTGTTCGGCACGATCCGCGGCGGCCTCGCCTATGCCGTGATCTTCGTCGGCGCCCTGCTCGCCGCGACCACGGGCGTGGTCGCCGCCTCGGTCATTTCGATGGGGCTGATTTCGCTCCCCATCATGCTGCGCTATGGCTACGACCGGCGGGTCGCGGCCGGCGTCATCGCCGCCTCCGGCACGTTGGCGCAGATCATTCCGCCCTCCCTTGTGCTCATCGTCATGGCGGACCAGCTCGGCCGCTCGGTCGGCGACATGTATGAGGGTGCCTTCCTGCCCGGCATCATCCTGGCCGGGGCCTATGCCCTCTATGTCCTGCTGATCAGCCTGGTCGCCGGCAAGGCGGCGCCCGGCCTGCCCGTCGAGGCGATCGGCCACCGCGAGCAGTCGGGCGCCCGCGGGGTCTGGCAGCTCGGCGTGCTGATCGCCTTTTCCGCCGCCATCGCCTATCGCGCCCTGCACGAGGCCGAGGTGAAGGCCGGGGCCGATTTCGTCATCCTCAGCATTTGCGTCTCGACCGTGGTGGCGCTGATCTGCGCCCTGCTGAACCGTTTCCTGGGCGCGCGGCGGATCCTGCTCTGCGCCCTGACGGCGGCCAGCGCGGTGGGCCTGCATCTCTACTGGCGTCAGCAGGGGCCGGGGACCGCCACCGTGCTCAGCGAACTCCTGGCCGCCGGTGCGCTCTACGCCCTGGTCGCCGCGGCGATCGAGCGGGCGACGGGCTTCCGCCTGGTCTCGCGCATGGCGGAGCAGGTCACCTTCGTCATGGTGCCGCCCCTCCTCCTCATCTTCCTGGTGCTGGGCACGATCTTCATCGGCGTCGCCACGCCGACCGAGGGCGGCGCCATGGGCGCCTTCGGCGCCGTGCTGCTGGCGGGCGCCAAGCGGCTGGCCGACGGCAACCCGAACCGGCTGAACCGGACGATCGTGGTGCAGGCGACGCTGTCGACGGCGAAACTCTCGTCCTTCGTGATGTTCATCCTGATCGGCTCGCGCGTCTTCTCGCTCACCTTCTACGGCGTCAACGGCCACCTCTGGGTCGAGCATCTGCTGACCTCGCTGCCGGGGGGCGAGGTCGGCTTCCTGGTGGTCGTCAATCTCCTGGTCTTCTTCCTGGCCTTCTTC
This sequence comes from Zavarzinia sp., assembly GCF_041650655.1. Lineage (GTDB taxonomy): Bacteria > Pseudomonadota > Alphaproteobacteria > Zavarziniales > Zavarziniaceae > Zavarzinia. The sequence continues at coordinate 4,653 of NZ_JBAZKR010000161.1, read as the reverse complement.
CTCGATTATTTCGAGCTGGCCTTCATCATCGTGCCGCTGCTGGCGCCGGTCGCCAATGCCCTCGGCATCGATCTCGTCTGGTTCGGGGTCATGCTGGCGATCAACATGCAGACCTCGTTCATGCACCCGCCCTTCGGCTTCGCGCTGTTCTTCCTGCGCTCGGTCGCACCGCGCGAAGCCTATGCCGACCGCATCACCGGGCGGCGCATGGAACCGGTGACGTCGGGCCAGATCTATTGGGGCGCCGTGCCCTTCGTGCTGATCCAGCTCGTCATGGTGGCGGTGGTGATCGCCTTCCCCGGCCTGGTCACCCACTACAAGGGCACGGCCACGACGATCAGTCCGGGCGCGGTGCAGAACACTTTCGACCAGCTGCAGATTCCGGGCGGGGACGACGACAACGGCCTGCCCGGCCTGACGGGACTCGGCAAATGACCGGCCCCGCGACACCAAAAACGGGAGGAAACTCAATGAAGCGTCGTGAATTCCTGACCGCGGCAGCGGGGGCGACAGCCGCCGCCACGGCCGTCGCAGCACCCGCGATCGCCCAGACAGCACCCGAAGTGAAATGGCGCCTGACCTCCGGCTTCCCGAAGTCGCTCGACACGATCTTCGGTGCCGCCGAAGTCTTCTCGAAATATGTCTCGGACGCGACCGACGGCAAGTTCCAGATCCAGGTCTTCGCGGCGGGCGAGATCGTCGGCACGTTCCAGGCGGTCGACGCGGTCGAGAGCGGCACGGTCGAGATGGCCCATACCGCGTCCTATTATTACGTCGGCAAGAATCCGACCTTCGGCGCCATCACGGCGCTGCCCTTCGGCCTCAACCCGCGCCAGCAGAATGCCTGGCTCTATTATGGCGGCGGCAACGAACTGGTGAATGAATTCACTGCCAAGCACAAGATCCGTGCCTTCCCGGGCGGCAACACGGGCACCCAGATGGGCGGCTGGTTCCGCAAGGAGATCAAGACGGTCGAGGACCTCAAGGGTCTCAAGATGCGGATCGCCGGCCTCGCCGGGCAGATCATGGCCAAGCTCGGCGCCGTGCCGCAGCAGGTCGCGGGCGGCGACATCTATCCCTCGCTGGAACGCGGCACGATCGATGCGGCCGAATGGGTCGGCCCCTATGACGACGAGAAGCTCGGCTTCTACAAGGTGGCGCCCTATTACTATTACCCCGGCTGGTGGGAAGGCGGCGCCACGCTGCATTTCTTCGTCAACATGGACAAATGGGCCGAACTGCCGAAGAGCTACCAAGCCGTGCTGGAAGCCGCGGCGGCGGCGGCCAACGTCATGATGCAGGCGAAATACGACGCCGTGAACCCGGCGGCGATCCAGCGCCTGGTCGCCAACGGCACCCAGCTTCGCCCCTATTCGTCCGAGATGATGCAGGCAGCCTATACCGCGGCCCAGGAACTCTATGGCGAGATTTCAGCCCAAAATGCCGACTTCAAGAAGATCGCCGACTCCCTGACCGCCTTCCGCGACCAGGAATACCTGTGGTTCCAGGTCGCCGAATATACCTACGACAGCTTCATGATCCGCGGCCGCAAGAAGTAATCGCCCGGGCCGGCCTCCAGGTGCAAGGGGGCCGGCCTTGGCTTAGGCTGGGGGGCCGTTCGTCGAGAGGTCCGCCCATGCGCAAGGTCGAGGTTCCCCCCGGTGCCGCCCCGGTGACCCATTCGACCTTCGACAATCTCCAGGGACTCGCCTTCGGCGTCGTCATGGTCGCCTTCGGGATCACCATGCTGAAGGCGATGGGGCTGATCACCGGCCAGGCGGCCGGCCTCGCCTTCCTGATCTCCTATGGCACTGGGGCGGATTTCGGCCTCGTCTTCTTCCTGATCAACATCCCCTTCTACATTCTTTCCGCGCTGCGCCTGCCGCGCGGCTTCACGCTGCGCTCGATCGCCTGCGTCGGCGCCATTTCCACCCTGGCCAGACTCGGGCCGCATCTGATCCGTTTCGAGCATGTCGAACCTTTCGCGGGCGCCGTCGTCGCCGGCTTCTGCATCGGCATCGGCTCGATCGGCCTGTTCCGCCATGGTGCCAGCGGCGGCGGCGTCGGTATCCTCGCCTACTATATCCAGGAACGCACCGGGTTCCGTGCCGGCTGGCTCCAGCTCGCGATCGATGCCGCCCTGTTCACCGCGGCGGCCTTCCTGCTCGACGGCATGGCCGTGCTGGTCTCCATGGTCGGCGCCGCCGCCTTGAACCTCCTGGTCGCGTTCAACCACCGGCGGGACTGGTATATCGCCCGCTGAACCAGGAAAGCCCTGCCAGCGTGCCGGCGCGAGGCACATATTCGCAGCCGACGAAGCCGGCGTAACCCAGGCGGTCCAACTCGTCGAACAGGAAGGGATGGTTCAACTCCTCCCCGTCCGGTTCGTGGCGCGACGGCACGCTGGCGACCTGGACATGACCGACGATCGGCATCAGGCGGCGCAGGGCCTCGGTCACGTCGCCGTGCAGGATCTGGCGGTGAAAAATGTCGAATTGGAGCTTCAGGTTGGGCAGCGCGAGTTCGGCGATCAGGGCCTCAGTGAAGGCGAAATCGTCGAGGAAGTAACCGGGCATGGAACGGCGGTTGATCGGCTCGATCATCAGCTCGAGGCCTTGCACCGCCAGGCGTTCCGCGACCTCGGCGACGGCATCGCGATAGGCGCCGCTGGCCGCCGGATCGGCCTTCTCGGCGATGCCGGCCATCAGGTGCAGACGCTTCGCCCCCGTCGCCCCCGCATAGGCGAGCGCCCGCTCGACCCCGGCCCGCAGATCCGCCCGCCTTCCAGGCAGGGCGGCGAGGCCGCGCTCGCCCGCCGCCCAATCGCCCGGCGGCAGGTTGAACAGGGCGAGGGTCAGGCCATGGCGAGCCAGCCGTGCCGCGATCGCCTCGGCCGGATGGTCATAGGGGAAGAGGCATTCGACGGCCGAAAAGCCGGCCTCCGCAGCCGCCTGGAAACGGTCCAGGAAGGGCCATTCGGTGAACATCAGGGTGAGATTGGCGGCAAAGCGGGGCATGGCCCCTTGTAGCACGGCGGCTCGCCGTGCTGCACTCGAACGGCCTGCGAGACGAGTCCATGAGCCCCGACGAGATCACCAGCCTGTCCGCCCTCGAGCTTGCCCGGGCGATCCACACCCGCCGCCTGCGCTGCCGGGCGGTGATGGAAGCCTTCCTGGCCCGGATCGACGCCGCCAATCCGGCGATCAACGCGCTCGTCTCCCTGGCCCCCACGGCAGACCTGCTGGATGCCGCCGATACCGCCGACCAGGAATTGGCGGACGGCCATTCGCGCGGCTGGCTGCACGGCATGCCGACGGCGATCAAGGATCTCGCCCATGCCAAGGGCCTGCCCACCTCCTTCGGCTCGCCGCTCTATGCCGGGACCAAGACGGTGGCCGATTCGATCCATGTCGCCCGCCTGCGGGCGGCCGGGGCGATCTTCGTGGCCAAGACCAATACGCCGGAAATGGGCCTCGGCTCCCATACCTACAACCCGGTGTTCGGCATCACGCGGAACCCGCTCGATCTCACGAAATCGGCCGGCGGTTCCAGTGGCGGGGCGGCGGCGGCACTGGCGGCCCATATGCTGCCGATCGCCGACGGCAGCGACATGATGGGCTCGCTCCGCAATCCCGCCGCCTTCAACGCCGTGGTCGGCTTCCGGCCGAGCTTCGGCCGCGTGCCGGACGAATCGCCCGAGTGCTTCCTGGGCCAGCTCGCCGTGATCGGGCCGATGGCGCGGAACGTGGCCGACGCCCATGCCCTGCTCGCCACCATGGCCGGCTATGACGCCCGGGATCCCCTGTCGCTCGACGATGCCGACCTCAGCCTGCCCGAAAACGCCTTCCCGAAGCGGCGGATCGGCTGGCTCGGCGATTTCGGCGGCTATCTGCCGGTCGAGCCCGCGGTGACGCAGCTCTGCGAAGCCGCCCTCGGTGCCTTCGAGGATCTGGACCTCGCGGTCGAGAGCGTCGAGCCCGGTTTCGCCATGGACCAGCTCTGGCGTGCCTGGGTCCGGCTCCGCCAGTTCCAGATCGCCGGCACGCTGGCCGCCGATTTCGAGAACGAGGCCCGCCGCGCCCGCCTGAAGCCCGAGCTGCAATGGGAGATCGAAGGCGGCCTCGGCCTCTCCGGACGCGACATCCACGCAGCTTCGGCGACGCGGAGCGCCTGGTACCGCCACCTGCTCCACCTCTTCGCGCGTTACGACTTCCTGGTCTTGCCGGCGGCCCAGCTCCTGCCCTTCGACGCCGAGATCGACTGGCCCCACGAGGTCGCCGGCCGCACCATGGACAGCTATCACCGTTGGATGGAAGTGGTGATCGGCCCCAGCATGGCCGGCCTCCCGGTCGCCGCCATGCCGGCCGGTTTCGCGGCCAACGGCCTGCCCGCGGGGCTTCAGATCATCGGCCCGCCGCGTGCCGATGCGGCGACACTGGCGGCGGCCCTGGCCTATGAGAAGGCGCGGGCCTGACGGCTGGTCGGGGCGACAAGATTCGAACTTGCGACTTCTTGCTCCCAAAGCAAGCGCTCTACCAGGCTGAGCTACGCCCCGACGCGCCCCTTCCTACACGAGGGGCGCGGCCCGTTCAATGGAAGGCCCTGAATTCCACCCGGTCGCCGACATGGATGCCAAGGCGCGCCACCGTGCCG
>NZ_JBAZKR010000160.1:0-6397 GCF_041650655.1 Zavarzinia sp. | reverse complement strand
AGGGGCGAGCCGGCGGCGGGGGCGAGGCTCGACCAGTGATGATGCGGCGCCAGCACGTCGAGACGGGCGCCCGCCTCGATCATGCACAGCCCGACCAGGCCGGGCGGCGTGCGCAGGTCGTTCTGGACGCAGAGGATCTTCATCTGTGACAAGGCTCACGGCTGATCGCGGCCCCGGGATGGTATAGGATGAAACCCGGGGACGCGACGGAGGGGACGATGGAAGGCATCGGCGCATTTGTACTGGTTCTCGTGATTCTGGTCGTCATCGTCGTCGTCATGGGCGTCAAGACGGTGCCGCAAGGCCACGCCTACACGCTGGAGCGTTTCGGCCGCTACATGCGCACGCTGCGCCCGGGGCTGAATTTCCTCTTCCCCGTGATCGACCGCATCGGCGCCCGCATGAGCACGCAGGAAACCGTGCTCGACGTGCCGTCGCAGAAGATCATCACCCTCGACAACGCGATCGTGACCTGCGACGCGGTCGCCTTCTACCAGGTCGTCGATCCCGCCCAGGCCGCCTATGAGGTGCAGAACCTGACCGCGGCGATGATCAATCTGGTGATCACCAACCTGCGCTCGAAGATGGGCGCGATGGCGCTCGACGACGTGCTCTCGAAGCGGAACGAGATCAACGATCAGCTCCTCGCGGTGATCGACCTCGCGACCCAGCCCTGGGGCGTCAAGGTCACCCGCATCGAGCTGAAGGACATCGCCCCGCCCGAGGACATGGTCCAGGCCATGGCCCGCCAGATGAAGGCCGAACGCGAGAAGCGCGCCGTCATCTTGGAGGCGGAAGGGGCGCGCGAAGCCGCGATCAAACGCGCCGAGGGCGAGAAGCAGGCCGCCGTCCTCGAGGCGGAGGGCCGGCGCGAAGCCGCCTTCCGCGATGCCGAGGCGCGCGAACGCTCCGCCGAGGCCGAAGCCCGCGCAACCACCATGGTCTCCGACGCGATCAAGGGGGGCGGCACCGATGCGGTGAACTACTTCCTGGGCCAGAAATACATCGAAGCGCTGACCACCATCGGTTCGGCCTCGAACAACAAGATCACCTTCCTGCCGCTGGAGGCGACCGGCATCATCGGTGCGGTCGCCGGCATCGCCGAGCTGACCCGGCAGGGGGTGGGCGGTCCGGCGCCCAAGCCGCAGAAGCCCTGGGGCGGCGCTTCGGGCGGCGGCCAGGGCTGAGTCGATGCCGGAGGATTTCTCCTTGGTCTACTGGCACTGGTATGCCTTCGCCCTGGTCCTGATCATCCTGGAGATCCTGGCGCCGGGCGTGATCTTCCTGTGGCTGGCGATCGGTGCCGTCGCCGCCGGCAGCTTGGTGGCGCTGCTGCCGGAGGTGGTCTGGTACGTGCAGTTCGCGACCTTCGCGGTGGCAACTGCGCTGTCTCTGCTGCTCGGCCACAATCTGCTGCGGCGGGCGACCGCTGTCGAAGACGGCGACTCGCTGAACCAGCGGAGCCAGGCCCTGGTCGGCAGCGAGGCGGTGCTGATCGAGGGAATCGCGAATGGTGTCGGCCGGATCCGCCTGGGCGACACCAGCTGGGCCGTGACCGGGCCCGACTCACCGGCCGGCACCCGGGTAAGGGTAGTCGCTGCCGAGGGGGCGCGGCTCAGGGTCGAGCGGACGTGAGCGCCGCCACCAGTTCCTCGCCACGGATCTCACGCAGCAGCTTGCGTTTGATCGCCTCGATGAAATCCTCGTAGTCCTGCGCCCGCTCGACGAAGGCACCGGGCCCCCCGATCACGCTGGCGGCGAAGAAACGGTCGACGTCCGCCTCCTCGTTCAAGATCGCCAAGGCATTGATGGTGACGCCACTGGCGACCAGCGAATCGCGGACTGGATCGGGCGGTGGGCCGGCGCTGTTCTTGCCGTCGCCTGAAAGATCGATCACCCGGCGCGTCGCCTGAAAGGGCACCGTAGTCAACACGACGCCGGCCCGATTCAGCCCGGCGCCTACGGCGGTGCCGCCGCCCTCGACGTAACGTGGCATATTGCCGAATGTCTCGGCCAGGGCGGGGGCGTCGGACGCCGTCACCCTCTGCCAGTCGATGTCGAGATGCTGACGCCCAGGGCTGGACCATTCGACGACGGCGACGGCGATCGCCTTGTTCGGCCCGGCATCGATCGCCGCCTGAACTTCCGGCGAGGCGAAGGCGGCGGCCAGGCCCTGGACCTGAAGCAGATATTCGTCCGGGTTCACCGACGACGAACTGTCGAGTGCGAGCACCAGGGCGACGTCGACCGTTTCGGCCCGCGCGGCGCCGCAGAGGGCGGCGAGCACGGCGAGCCCGGCGATCAGTCGAGCGCCAGCACGAGCCATTTCAGATAGGCCGTTTCGGGCAGCAGGGGATGCACCGGATGGTCCGCCCCGGCGCCGCCGGCCGCCACGATACGGCCCTCGCGCCCGGCATTGGCGATGCCGTGGGCGACTTCGGTGGTGAAGGCGCCGGTCTCGATATTGTGGCTGCAGGACGCGATGAAGAGGAGGCCGCCGGGAGCGACCAGGCCCGCCACTTCGCGTGCCAGCTTGCGATAGGCACGGAGTGCCTGGGGCACGTCCTTGCGCGACTTGGCGAAGCTCGGCGGATCGGCGACCACGACATCGAAGCGCGCGCCGGCCGTCGCCAGGCGCTCCGCCTCGTCGAACATGTCGGCCCGGCGGAATTCGATAAGCCCGTCGAGACCGCTGGCGGCGGCGGTCGCGGTGGCCTGGGCCAGGGCGGCGTCTGCGCGGTCGACCGCCAGGGCCGAGCTGGCGCCGGCCGCGAGGGCGGCCAGGGCGAAGGCGCCGGTGTGGCAGCAGAGGTCGAGCAGCCGGCCCCCCGCGGCGAGCCGGGCGACCAGGCCGCGCGCCTCGTGCAGATCGAAGAACCAGCCGGTCTTCTGGCCGTCCAGCGGTTCGACGCCGTGGCGGATGCCGTGCTCCAAGACCTCGACCTTGGCGGGCAAGGCGCCGCGGGCGAGGGAAATGCCGCGCGGCAGTCCCTCGAGCTCCCGGTAGGCGCTGTCGTTCCGCAGCACCACGGCCTGCGGTGCGATCACGCTGTCGAGGGCGTCGAGCAGCAGCGGCGTGAGGCGGTCGGCGCCCGCGGTATTGGCTTGGACCACCACGGTGCCGTCGTAGCGATCGACCACGAAGCCGGGCAGTCCGTCGCCCTCGGCATGGACCAGGCGGTAGAAGGGGGCGGTGAAGAAACGCTCGCGCAGGCGGCGTGCGGCGCCGAGGCGGCGCTCGAAGAAGGCGCGGTCGATCGGTCCCGCGGCATCGCTGCCGCGCGCCAGAAGACGTGCCGCGATCAGCGTGTTGCGGTTGAAGGTGGCGATGCCGAGCAGGCGGCCGTCGACGCGGGCGAGGCGGACCAGGCTGCCGGGCGGGATCGCTTTGGTCTCCGGATCGAGACGCAGCTCGTTCGAATAGGCCCAGGGGTGGCCGCCGGCGACGCGGCGGTCGTGTCCGGCCAGCAGGTGGACAGTCGGAAGGGAGGCGGTTTCGGTCATGATGGCCGCAGCTTAACAGAACCGCCGGCTGTCGGCAGGGGAGGCGGGCGGGACCGGCCGCGACCGGCCCCGCCCCCTGATCACTTCGCGGGGCGGGCGGGGGCCGCCGGCAGCGGCGGGGCCAGCGACGGCGAACCCGAGTCGCCGCCGACCGGAGTCGCCGGGGCGTTGAAGTTCACAGTGATGCTGGGCAGCTTCTCGTCCAGGTGCTGCATCACGGTGTCGGTGATGTTGAGGCCGTTCGACGAGACCAGCACGCGGGCAGTGTCGAGGACCACGGTGGCGCCCACGTCCTTGGCAACGTCGGCGACCACCTGGTTGAACACCGGCTCCAGCTTTTTCATCGCATCGTCCTGGGCGAAGGACATCTGCTGGCGGCGGCGCTCGACCTGCTGGCGCAGCGCCTCGACCTTGCCCTGGAAATCACGCTGTTTGGCCGCGAAAGCGTCGGGCGCCATCGAGGCGCGCTGCTTCTTCAGGCTGTCTTCTTCGTCGCGCAGCTTGTCGGTCTGAGCCTTGATTTCGGCCTCATAGGCCTTTTCCTGACGCTCGAGCTGGGCGCGCACGCTCTTCGCCGCAGCGCTCTCGCGCATGATGCGCGGCACGTCGACGAAGGCGATGGTCGCTGGCTCGGCCTCGGCAGCGAAGGCGGGGACCTGGGGCAGGGCGACCACCCCGGTCAGGGCGAGGCCGGCGCCGAGGACCAGGCCTTTCACTAGGTTGCGCATCATCATCTCCAAACTATTCAGCGGCGCGATACCGACTCTATTCGTTGGTGTTGGCATTCTCGTAGCACCAAACCCGCGCCGGCGGCATGTTCATCAGGACATGGCCGGCCCGCCGGGCCCGGAGGCCGAGCAGCTTCACCAGATTGGGGCGGAGCGGCGAGGTGGGGCCATAAGTGAATTGCACGAAGCGTCCGCCCGGCCCCATCAGGGCGAAGGCGGACTCGACGATCCGGCGCTGGACCGAGGGGGGCATACCCAGCAATGGCAGGCCGGAGATGACGCAGGACGCCCGATCGACACCGCGCGCCGCCATCAGCTGGACCAGTTCGCAGGCGTCGCCCTCGACGACGTGCAGGCGGGGGAAGCGGTGGCGCAGGGTCTGCGCCAGTTCCGGATCGAATTCGACGCTGAACAGACGGTCGAAACCGACCCGTTCGAGGATCGCCGTGGTGATGGCCCCCGTACCGCCGCCCAGTTCGATCACCGGGCCGGGGCGCGACAGGTCGGCCTGCGCCGCCATTTCCCGCGCGAGCCCACGGCTCGACGGTGCTACCGCACCGATCTTGAAAGGCGAGCGCAGCCACTTCAGCAGCATTGATGGCGCGCGCACCGCATGTCCGTCGTGTTTGAAGCTGTCGCTCAAATCGTCCACGGCCTTCCGCCCGAACATCGAGACCCCCTGCGGTCCCTCCGGCGCGGCACACTATCATGCCAATTGGGGAAAGAAAGTGGCGGCATGTCCAAATCGGCGAGGGCGCCTCGCCTTTCCGGCCGCAACAGGCGGCGTCGCGCTTTTCAAGGCTGCGGACGCGTGATATACAGCGCTCCTCCGGTGGAGCGGCATCCCTTCACCGAACGGTTTTTTGTTTCTGATGATGCACCGGATCGGCCCGCAGATGGGCGATGGTGCTGGAAAAGGTCAGTCGAATGCAGGTTTTGGTGCGGGACAACAACATCGACCAGGCGCTGCGCGCGCTGAAGAAGCGTATGCAGCGCGAGGGCATCTTCCGCGAGATGCGTCTGCGCGGCCACTACGAGAAGCCTTCCGAGAAGCGTGCCCGCGAAAAGGCCGAAGCTGTCCGCCGTGCACGCAAGCTGGCGCGCAAGCGGGCCCAGCGCGACGGCGTGGCGTGATCGGCCGGTCGGCCGCGCCGCACTGACAGCCTTATTTTACTGCGCACACTCTGTCGATCGAGGTACTCGCCATGTCGGTCCACTCGACGACGGTAAAGCCGAATACGGTTCCCAGGCTCCGCGCCCGCAAGGGCGGGGAGCCTGTCGTTGTTCTGACGGCCTATACGGCGCCCATGGCCCGCCTGCTCGATCCGCATGCCGACGTGCTGCTGGTCGGCGATTCGCTGGGCATGGTCGTCTATGGCCTGCCCAGCACGGTGCCTGTGACGATCGACATGATGATCGCCCATGGTGCTGCGGTGGTGCGCGGGGCCGAAAAGGCCCTGGTCGTGATCGACATGCCTTTCGGCACCTATGAGGAGGGGCCGGAACAGGCCTTCCGCAATGCCGTCCGCATTCTCCAGGAGACCGGCGCCTCGGCGGTGAAGCTCGAGGGCGGGGCGGTGATGGCTGACACCATTGCCTTCCTCACCCGCCGCGGCGTGCCTGTGATGGGCCACATCGGCCTGCTGCCCCAATCGGTCAACACGCTGGGCGGCTATGCGGCCCTCGGCACCGCCAATACCGACGGCTGGGACGCCATCGTGGCCGACGCGGTCGCGGTCGCCGACGCCGGCGCCTTCATGATCGTGGTCGAAGCTGTGAGCGAGCCGCTCGCGGTGAGGATCACCGAGAGTGTCCGGGTGCCGACCATCGGCATCGGTGCTTCGGCCGCTTGCGACGGCCAAGTGCTGGTGATCGACGACATGCTGGGCATGTCGCTCCGCACCCCGAAGTTCGTGAAACGCTATGCCGAGCTGGGCGGCCTGATCGGTGACGCCGCAGCCGCCTATGCGGCGGAGGTCCGCAGCCGCAGTTTCCCGGACGAGCGCTACACCTATAAGCTGAAGGGCGACAATAAGGCGCCCCAAGGCGAGGAAAAGAAGTCCTAGGCCGAGCGGTTTGCCAAGCCGGCGGGCTTTGGCTATCGTTCGACGCCTTTCAGCCTGCGCTGCCTGTGTGGGGTACAAGTGTCCGACATCTTTCAGGAG
>NZ_JBAZKR010000159.1:0-6423 GCF_041650655.1 Zavarzinia sp. | reverse complement strand
CTGCGCCGCCTCGCGGCCGAAGCGCCTTTCGTGCGGGTCGACCAGATCGACATCGAGGGCGAGGGGGATGCGGCGGCGCTGAACCTGCGGGTCCGGCTCGCGGTTCCGGCGGACGGAAAGGAGGGCGGCGATGCGACAGGCAGTGCCCTGGGCGGCGGCTAGCCTCCTTCTGGCGGCGCTGGCCGTCTTTCAGCTTGCGGTGCCACTGTCCGGCGGGACGGCGGCGGACGACGGACTGGCGCTGCGCCTCCCGGCCGCGACGACACCGGCGGCCCCCGATCTGCCCGAGATCCTGGAGCGCCCCGTGTTCGCGGAGAGCCGGCGTCCGGCCGCGGTGGCAGCAGCAGCGCCCTTCGGCCTGCTCGGCGTCGTCACCGGCGGTGGCCTGGCGACGGCCTGGCTGCGCCTGCCCGACGGCAGCACGGCACGGGTCCGCCCGGGCGATACCGCCGCCGGTTGGCAGCTCGTCTCGATCGAGCCGCGGCGTGTCGTGCTGGGCCGCGGCGGCGACACCATCGTGCTCAGCATCGAAACAGCCGCCGCGCCCGCTGCGACATCGGCCCCGATCCCGTCTTCCGCCGCACCGCCCGCGCCCGTTGTACCGGCGCCGGGCAGCGCCCCATTGCCGCCCTGGCTGCCCCCCGAGATGCGGAGCCTGCCGGGCATCGAGAGGTATATCGCACCATGACCCGCCAAGCCTTGGGCCAGCTCCTGCTCGCCTTCGCCCTGGTTCTTTCGGGCTGCAAGAGCCAGCCCCGGACGGAAGTGACCGGGGCGACCGTGGTCGGCGCTGCCGTGCCCCTGGCACCGCCCGCTGCGACCGCGCCGCCGGCCCCGCGGCCGGCACCGCCGCCGCTCCACCCGGGCAGCCGCGACGACGTGCCGGTGGCGACACGGGCGGAAATCATGCCGGGCACAGGCCGTTTCATGGCACCGCCCCCGGTCCGCGAGGCGGCCAACGGCGATATCACCCTGAATTTCACCGAAGCCCCGGTGCGCGATGTCGCCAAGGCGGTGCTGGGCGACATGCTGGGCCTCACCTATGTCGTGACCCCGGGGGTCGATGCCCGCCTGACCATTGCCACCGGCAGCCCCATCCGCCGCGAACAGGTGTTGCCGACCTTCGAGGCGGGGCTGCAATCGGCCGGTCTCGCCCTGCTGCGTGAGGGCGAGACCTATCGGATCGCCCCGGCGGAAGCGGGGGCGGCGCGGGGCAGCGGCCTGATCGGTGCCGACGATCCCGGCACCGGAACGGAGGCGATCACACTCCGCTATGTCTCGGCCACCGAGTTGAAGAAATTGCTCGACCGCATGGTGCCGGCCGGGACCGAGGTTGCGGCCGACGATGCCCGGAACATCCTCTTCGTCGCCGGCAATGCGGCCGGGCGGCGCACGGTGCGCGATCTCGCCGCGCAATTCGACGTCGACTGGCTGCGCGGCGTCTCCTTCGCCCTGATCGTGCCGCAGTGGACCGACGGCCGCGCGCTGGTCCAGCAGTTGACGGAGGCACTGAACGCCGAAGGCGTGCCCACGGCGGGCACCGTCCGCTTCGTGCCGATCGAGCAGTTGAACGGCATCCTGGCGATCGCCACCCGCGCCGACTATCTCGAACGGGTGCGCCGCCTGGTCGCCATGCTCGACCGCGAGGCGGAAGGGACGCGCCGCCGGCTCTTCGTCTATCGGGTGCAGAACGGGCGGGCGGCCGATCTCGCCAAGGTCCTGGCCGCGGCCTTCGGCGGCGACAAGCAGGCCGCGGTCAGCAACAGCAGCGCCGGCAGCGCCGGCCTCGCCACCGCCGGGGCCACGGTGACGGCGGGCAGCCTGCCGGCGCCGCCGGTGATGCCGGCGATCGATGGCAGCGCGCCGCTTGCGGTCGATCTCGGTGACGCCGAAGGGTCCGTCGCGATCAGCGCCGACGAAACTTCGAATTCGATCGTCGTCCACGCCAAGCCCCAGCAATACGACATCGTCGCCGACGCGCTCCGCCGGCTCGACGTCCTGCCGCTTCAGGTAATGATCGAATCCGCGGTGACCGAGGTCACGCTGAACGACGAACTGCGCTTCGGCGTGCAATGGTTCTTCCACACCGGCAACAGCAATTTCTCGCTGAGCGAGCTGACCAGCGGCGCGGTCGGCCAGACCTTCCCCGGCTTCTCCTACCTGCTGACCAACGGCAGCACGATTTCGGCGGCGCTGAACGCCCTGTCCGACATCACCTCGATCAACGTGGTCTCGGCGCCCAAGCTGCTGGTCCTCAACAACCAGACCGCCTCGCTCCAGGTCGGCGACCAGGTCCCGGTGGCGACCCAGACGGCGCAGAGCGTCGACACCTCGGATTCCCGCGTGGTCAATTCGATCGAATACCGCGACACCGGCGTGATCCTGCGGATCACGCCCCGGGTGAACGACAGCGGCGTCGTTCTCCTCGACATCTCGCAGGAGGTCAGCAATGTGGTGAACACCACGACCTCCAAACTGGACTCGCCGACCATCCAGCAGCGCAAGGTGGCTTCCTCGGTCGCGGTCGAGGACGGACAGACCATCGCGCTCGGCGGCCTGATTACCGAAGACCGGGAAAACGGCAATACGGGCATTCCCGTGCTGAAGGACATTCCCCTGATCGGCCGCCTGTTCGGCGCCACCAGCCGGAAGAAGAACCGGACCGAACTCCTGGTCCTGCTGACCCCGCGGGTGGTGCGGAACGCCGCCGACGCCAAGCGCATCACCGACGAATTGCGCGAAAAGATCCGCAGCGTGACGCCGCTGCCGATACAGCCCGAGACGCCGAAGTGAGAGGACGCCAGCGCGGCTTCGCCCTGCCGGCGGCGATCGTCGCGCTGGCCGTCTTCGCCCTGGTCGCCCTGGTGGTGGTGGACGAGGGCAGGGGACGCACGGCCCTGTTGGCGGGCCGTATGGTGCAAGCCCGCCTGGCGGCGGCGGCCGATGCCGGCATCGCCCTGGCGATCGAAGGCGTGGCCCGGGCGGGGGCCGCGCGCTGGCCGGTCGATGGCCGGCCCCACGGCGCGAATTTCGATGGCGTAACCCTTCAAATTGCAGTCGAGGACGAGCGCGGCCGCCTGCCGCTCAATGCCCTGGACGGGCGGCTGCTGCGCGCCCTGCTCGGCGCCCTGGGCCTTCAGGGGGAGCGGCGCGAAACCCTGGCCCGTACGATCGAGGCGGCACGGCGGCGGCCCTTCCGCGCGATCGGCGACATGGCCGTGCTGCCAGGGATGGACGGCGGCCTGCTGACCCGCCTCGGACCCGTGCTCTCCTTCGTGCCGCGGGCGGATGCGGGCAGTGTCGATGCCCGCTATGCCGGACCTTTCGTGCGTGCCCTGCTTGACTGGGCGCCGGTGATGGAGCGGGTGCCGGACGGTTTTCCCGTGCTGCTCGCCCGCCACCAACAGGACGGTGCCACCACCTGGGCGGCGGACGAGGTGTTGGCGCAGAAGATCGTCCGGGTCACGGTGACGGCGGGTCTCGGCGCCCGGGACCGGCTGACGCGCATGGCCGTGGTCGAATTCACCGGCGACGCGGCGCGGCCCTTCGTGGTGCGGGACTGGCAATGAGATCAGGGCGCCGCGAAGATCCCGCGACCGAACAGGGCGGCCGCCTTGGCCGAGACGCGGGCGGCATAGGCGGCGGCACGCGCAGGGTCGCTCGGCGCATGATAGCAGCCGACCCCTTGCCAGAAGTCGCCACCGCGCCGGCGGATGCAGTCCGCCAGGATCCAGGTGCCGACCGAGACATTGGTACAGGGCCGGTCGAGCAGGGCCGTTTCGGCCGCGGCGGCATCGACGCCCCAGCCGGCGGCCAGGGTCGGCAGCCACAGGCTGTTCACCTGCATGGGGCCGAGGTCGCGGCTGCCGTCGCCGTTCTCATGCACCAGGCCGGGGCGCCCGCCTTCGGCCTCGATGATCGCCAGCACACCGGCGGAGGGCACGCCATAGAGGGCGGCCGCCTTCAGTGCGCAGGCCATGACCAGGGATGTGATCGCCATGACTTCCTTATGCCTCGCGGCAGATGACGGCTTGATGACGCTGGCGGGGCCGGCCCTGTGGCTGGTGCTGGCGATGGCGGCATTGGCCGGCTCGCTGGTGGGCAGTTTCGCGACCGTGGCGGTGGAGCGCTGGCCGGCCCTGATCGAAGGCCGGATACCGGGGCAGGGGCTGTGGCGGCCGCGGTCGCGCTGCCCCTCCTGCGGGGCGCCGATCGCGGCTCGGCGGGCGTTGCCGCTCGTGGGCTTCTTCATGCTGCGCGGGCGGGCGGCCTGTTGCGGGGCGCCGATCCCGCGTGCCTATCCGCTGCTCGAAGCGGGTGGTGCGCTGGCGCTGCTGACGGTGGCCGCGCTGGCGCCGCCGGCGCTCGACCGGATCGCACTGCTCTGTGCCGCCGCGGCACTGCTTTATGTCGCGGCGGCGGTCGACTGGTTCGGGGGCTATCTGCCCGATGCGCTCACCCTCGGCCTGCTCTGGCTCGGGCTCGGCGCGGCCGCCATCGACGGTTGCGCGCCCGGCGCGGTCGGTGCCGACGAGGCGGTGCTGGGAGCCGCCTTCGGTTACCTCCTGATGGCCGGCACGGCGGTTCTGGCCGAGGCGGCACTGGGGCGCGAGGCGCTGGCCCGGGGCGATTGGAAACTGGTCGCCGCGATCGGCGCCTGGGGCGGTGCCGGCGCGGTCGCCCAGGTGCTGTTCTTCGGCGCCCTCGTGGCACTCGCCTTGGCACCCTTCGCCCGCCGATTCGCCCTGGACGGAGCGACGGGACGGCCGCGCGGTATTCCGCTAGGGCCGGGCCTGGCCGTGGCGGCGCTGCCCGTGCTGGCGCTGGGGGGCGGAGACCTCATGCTTCCCTTCTGAGACGCCGCATGGTGTGAAAGAACCACGGATCGCCCCACTTTCGGCGACATTTCCGCTCCCTTGTCATGGCGGGGAAACACCACTGACACAAATGTCGGCAATGCTCCCCGCCATGGAGAGGTGACCGTTTCCGAGGGCGCCGCGGCACGCGTCGCGGGCGGGGCGGTCTTTTCGTTGCGGAGGGCTTGGCATGACGGACGAGAGCAGGCGTGGTTTCCTGAAGTCGGCGGCGGCGCTGTTCGGCACCACGGCGGCGGCGACGGTGTTTCCGGCATCGATCGAAAGGGCGCTGGCGATCCAGGCCAATAACGCTACACGTTCCATCAAGGACGTGGAGCACGTGGTGATCCTGATGCAGGAGAACCGGGCCTTCGACCATTACTTCGGCACGCTGGCCGGGGTGCGCGGCTTCGGCGACCGTTTCACGATCCCGCTGCCCGACGGCCGCACCGTGTTCCAGCAGTGGAATGGCTCGCGTATCGTGATGCCCTATCACCTCGACCAGAGCGCCGGCAACGCCCAGCGCGTCGACGGCACGCCGCACGGCTGGGGTGACGCCCAGGCGGCCTGGAATCTCGGCCGCATGACCGACTGGCCGGCCGCCAAGACCGACCGCTCCATGGGCTATTACACGAAGGCCGAGGTCGAATTCCAATTCGCCCTGGCCAATGCTTTCACGCTCTGCGACGGCTATCACTGCGGTACGCAGACCGGCACCAATACCAACCGCCTGGTGCATTGGACCGGCACCAACGGCCCGACCGGAGCCGGCGTCGCGGTCGTCACCAACGAATGGGACAGCCTGGACGACAAGGCGAAGGGTTTCACCTGGGGCACCTATCCGGAGCGGCTGGAGACCGCGGGCGTGACCTGGAAGGTCTATCAGAACCTGCCCAACAATTTCACCGACAACCCGCTCGCCGGTTTCCGCCAGTACCGCGCGGCGAGCCAGAAGGTCGGCAATTTCGCCAGCGGCTTCCCCTATATTCCCTATATCTCGTCGATCCACGACAAGATGGCGCCGCTCTACAAGGGCGTCGGCAACACCATGCCGCTGGCCGGCCTGCTGGCCGAATTCAAGGCGGACGTGAAGGCGGGCAAGCTGCCGCAGGTCACCTGGATCGTGGCGCCCGACACCTATAGCGAACACCCCGGCCCGTCGAGCCCGGTGCAGGGCGCCTGGTACATCCAGGAGACGCTGAACGCCCTGACCGCGGTGCCGGAGGTCTGGTCCAAGACCGTGCTGATCGTCAATTTCGACGAGAACGACGGCTTCTTCGACCATGTCCCGCCGCCGGCCGTGCCCGCGCTCGACACCAAGGGCAAAGCCATCGGCGCGACCACCATGCGCGCGGCCGATCTCGCGTCGGAATATTTCACCCATCCGGCGCCTGAAGGCACCACCGGCCAGCCGACCCCGGACGGCCGCCCCTACGGCCCGGGCCCGCGCGTGCCCTGTTACATCGTCTCGCCCTGGAGCAAGGGTGGCTGGGTCAATTCCCAGGTCTTCGACCACACCTCGGTGCTGCGTTTCCTCGAAGCCCGCTTCGCCGTGAAGGAACAGACC
>NZ_JBAZKR010000158.1:0-6896 GCF_041650655.1 Zavarzinia sp. | reverse complement strand
ATTACAGAAGAGTCTGAACTGTATGAAAGCTCATGGGTCAACTTTCTCGCATACATTTTCTTCTATGCGAAAGCGTTTCTCCTTGTCGTCGCATACTGGAAGCTTGGGTGCTACTTGTACTCAGTGGTGAAGTGGGCCTAGATGCCAGTCATCCTTCCATATGCATAACCCTGTGCTCGAAACCACCTGCGCGAAAAGCCGTGCAGGCGCGTCCACTCCACGTTATGCGGCAACTCTAAATCAAAGGGGTCAGCCTCGAATTGTCTTCAGCATAGTCTAGTGACTGGTTTGGAGCAGCCTCGAGGTCAGGCAAAACACCGCAAACGAAAATTCACCACCCCCGCCGCAAGCTCGCCGCCCAACACTATTCCCGCAAGCGGATCAGCAAGCTCTGCGTGCCACGGCCGACGAGGCCGGCTTCGTCGTAGATGCGCGATTCCGCCAGGCCGCCGCCGTCGGGTCCGATCATGGTCTGCGCCTCGATGCAAATCGAATCGCCGATCGGGCGGCGCAGCAAGTTGATGGTCAGGTCGAAATTGACGAAGGTGTAGCGGTCGAAATCCAGAATGGCGCTGATGCCGTTGCCCGAGTCCGCCGCCACCGCGACGCGCTGGTAGGCCGACGGCGTTTCGCCTGCGACCAGCGGATGGCGCAGGCGGAACCACACGGCGCACGGGCCGCGAAAGAAGTCGCCGGTCGCCAGACGGGTTTCCACCAGATCCGGATAGCCGATCATGTCGAGCAGGAAGGGGAAGCGCACCACAGGCGAATCGGCGGGTGACGCCGGCGCCTGCGGCAGCGGATGGCCGGGCAACCCGGCGGGCATTTCCAGCGTGGCGCTGCGCTGCGCCAGCGCGGTGAATCGGGCGATCTCCTTGCCGCCCGACAGCAGGCGCGCCGCCAGGTGCGCGGCGTTGCGCCCGGCATATTCGGTCGTCACCGCCACCGACAGGTCGGCGATCGGCACCGGGCGCAACAGGTTCGCCGTCAATCGGCCGATGTGATCGAGCTCCAGCGCCGCGGCGGCCCGTTCGATCGCCCGCATGACCAGCGCGATCGGCGGGCCGGCGTGCTCGTGGTCCGGATGCCAGGGCCCGCGCGTGAGGCCGCTGGCGCGAAAGCTGCCGTCGCCCTGTTCGGCGAAGGCGGCGGCGGGCAGATGGGTGAGTTCGTCGGCGCGGGTCATGGCGCATTTTCGCTGAAACTGCTTTAAATCTCCAAGATATTTCCCGGCCAACCCAGGGCGGCGCCGGCGAAGCGTCCCGAATCGCCGTGTCGCCGACGCCGACTGTTGACACGACCGGGCCCAGCGCTTGCCGCCGCAGATAAAATGACGGCCTTTCGCTCCCTGCTGCCGCGCCCTCGATGCGACTCACCGAACTCAAGCTCCCCCTCGACCACACCGACAACGACCTGCATGCGTCGATCCTCAAGCGTCTGGGGATCGCTGCGGACGAACTCGTCGGCTATTCGATCTTTCGCCGCAGCCATGACGCGCGCAAGCCGTCGGCCATCGTCTTCATCTACACGCTGGACATCGAACTGAAGAACGAAAAGGCCGTGCTCGCGCGCCTGCGCGGCGACCGGAATGTCGGGCCGACGCCGGACACCGGCTACCACTTCGTCGCCAGGGCGCCGGCGCCGGCGCCCGAGCCGCGGCCGGTGGTGATCGGCACCGGCCCCTGCGGGCTGTTCGCCGGGCTGATCCTGGCGCAGATGGGCTTTCGCCCGCTGATCCTCGAGCGCGGCAAGGCGGTGCGCGAGCGCACCCAGGACACCTGGGGCCTGTGGCGCAAGGGGCAGTTGAATCCGGAATCCAACGTGCAGTTCGGCGAAGGCGGCGCCGGCACCTTCTCCGACGGCAAGCTCTACAGCCAGATCAAGGACCCCGGCCACCGCGGGCGCAAGGTGCTGACGGAATTCGTCAAGGCCGGCGCGCCGGCGGAAATCCTCTACGTCGCCAAGCCGCACATCGGCACCTTCAAGCTGGTCGGCATGGTCGAGAACATGCGCGCCGAGATCCAGGCGCTGGGCGGCGAGATCCGCTTCGGCAGTCGCGTCGAGGACGTCCTCATCGAGCAGGGCCGGGTGCGCGGCCTGCGCCTGGCCGGCGGCGAAACCCTCGCCGCCACTCATGTCGTGCTGGCGGTCGGCCACAGCGCGCGCGACACCTTTGCGATGCTGCATCAACGCGGCGTGCATATCGAGGCCAAGCCGTTTTCCATCGGCGTCCGCATCGAGCATCCACAGTCGCTGATCGACCGCGCCCGCCTGGGCCCGAACGCCGGCAACCCGCTGCTCGGCGCGGCGGATTACAAGCTGGTGCATCACTGCAAGAACGGCCGCTCGGCCTACAGCTTCTGCATGTGTCCCGGCGGCACGGTGGTCGCCGCCACGTCGGAGCCGGGCCGCGTCGTCACCAACGGCATGAGCCAGTATTCGCGCAACGAGCGCAACGCCAACAGCGCGCTGGTGGTCGGCGTCACCCCCGCGGATTACCCCGGCAGCGACACGGATCCTCTGGCCGGGATTGCCTTTCAGCGCCACTGGGAAAGCCTCGCCTTCGAAGCCGGCGGCGGCAATTACGACGCGCCGGCGCAGCGGGTCGGCGATTTCCTCGCCGGCCGTCCGTCGACTGAACTGGGTTCGGTCGTGCCGTCCTACACGCCCGGTGTGCATCCGACCGACCTCGCGCGCTGCCTGCCCGACTATGTGGTCGCCGCGCTGCGCGAGTCGCTGCCGGCGTTCGGCCGCGAGATCGCCGGCTTCGCGATGGACGATGCGCTGCTGACCGGCGTCGAAACGCGCACCTCGTCGCCGATCCGCATCACGCGCGACGACGAATTCCAGAGCCTCAGCACGCGCGGCCTGTTTCCGGCCGGCGAAGGCGCCGGTTACGCCGGAGGCATACTCTCGGCGGCGGTCGATGGCATCAAGGTCGCCGAGGCTGTGGCCTTGAGCCTGACCGCGGGCAAGACCTCATAGCCACTTCAGTTCCCAGCGCACGCAGGGATCCAGCGCCGCCACGGCGCGCGCGGCGAAGCGCTGCACGGCCTCGCGATCGTTGGCAGCGCGCCCCATGAGCCAGCCGGCCAGCGGGCCTTGCGGATGGAAATTCCATTCGGTGGGCGCGACGATGAAGTAGTCGGCAATCCGCTCGCCATCGAGCACGATCTCATGCATCAGCAGGCCGCGTGCGGTCTCGACCAATGCGCGCCCGCTTCCCGCACTCAATTGCGCAGCACTCGCCGTGCCGCCGGCGCCGACTCTTGAGCTGCCCGCCGCCCAGTCGCGCAACTCCGCAAGGCGCGCCAGCCAGCGCGCCGCAAATGCCTGGGCCGTCGGTCCTTCACCGTGCGTTTGCCTGGCGATGGCGCCGGTTTCTGCCAGTGCGGCATGCGGCAAAAATCCGCATCGAGCAGTGGCCATGCGTCTATCGAGGCCCGCGCGTCCAGCGCGGGCAACAAGCGCGGCGCAAGCCCGCTCGCATCCTCCATGGCGGCCAGGCTTTGCCGGAGGCTTTCGATCCGCGAATCGTTCAGCAGCGCCGCCAGTTCGTTGCGCTGCCCGCTGCCCACCCAGCCCGCCGCCGCGACGAATTCCTCGCGCATCGCTGCCTCGCCCAGCATCGGCGGAAGGTCGAGCAGCCAGCGCCACAAATGTTCGCGCAGGGCTTCGCGCTCGATCGCCGGATCGAGTTGCGCCGGATAGTCAGTGCCGCGCGCCGCCGCCAGGGCCAGCGCCGCGGCACGGCCCTGCGCCTGGCCGCAGAGGGCGAACAGCAGCGGCACCAGGCGCACCGCATCGTCCGCCGCACGGCCGCGCAGATAGTGCGCCACGACGGGGCGATCGCTGGCGACACGAACCTCGCTCACGCGGCCGTTGTCGCTGCGCAGCGACAACCGCACGCAGCCGGGATCGATGCCTGTGCTCATCCGGCAACCATCGGCAGACGCAGGCTGAACAGGGCGCCGCCCTTCGGATGGTTGCTCACCGTGAGCTTGCCGCCGTGGCGCTCGACGATGCCGTAGCTGATCGCCAGCCCCAAACCCGTACCCTGCCCCACCGGCTTGGTGGTGAAGAAGGGATCGAACAGCTTGTCGAGGTTTTCGGCGGGAATGCCGGGGCCGCTGTCGCGGAATTCGATGACGGCTTCGCCCTGCTCGACGCGTCCGGATATCTCCAGCCGCCGCTCGCGCGCATTCGCCGTGGCGTCCGCCGCGTTCTGCACCAGGTTCATGACCACCTGCTGCAACTGGCCCGCGGAGCCCGGCACCGTGATCGACTCGGGGAGGCTCAGGCTCACCTCGAACTGGTTGGCCGTGGCCTTGCAGACCCACTGCACGGCGCGCTGGATCACTTCGACCAGGTCGAAGGGCTGCCGCTCGTCACGGTCGGTGACCGAGAAGCGCTTCAGCGCATCGACGATGTCGCGGGTGCGCTCCGCGCCTTCCACGGTGCCGTCGATCAGCGACGGCAGGTCGTCGAGCAGGCGGTCGATGCGCAACTCGCGGCGCAGGGCCTCGCGCTCTTCGCGCGGCATGTCGCCGTGGATCGCCGCAAGGTAGCGCGTGAGCCGGTCGGCATAGCGTTTCATCGCCACGGTATTGCCGTACACGAAGCTGATCGGATTGTTCAGCTCGTGCGCCACGCCCGCCACCAGACGGCCGAGCGAAGCCATCTTCTCGGAATGTATCAGTTGCTGCTGCGTGGTCTTGAGGTCTTCGTGGGCGCGGCGCAGCGCCTGGTAGGCGCGCCGCAGTTCGCCCACCGGGCGGCCGGTGATGACGAGGCCGAGCATCTTGCCGACGCCGTTGTAGCGCGGCGTGCAATTGAGCGAAACCGGGATGGCGGTGCCATTGGCGGCCTTCAACTGCATCTCGATGTCCTCGACGGCGTGGCTGCTCTGGTCGGAGAGCAGGCGCCCGGCCTCTTCGCGCGATTCCTCGTCGGCGAACAGGTCGAAGATCGTCCGCCCATAGAGCGAGGCCGCATCGACGCCGAGCAGCGAGGCCAGCGCCTCGTTGACGCTCTCGATGACGCCGGCCCGGCTGCAGACGATCAGCAGGTCCGACATCGAGGTCAGCACCGACGAAATGAACTGCTGGGCGTCT
Organism: Zavarzinia sp.; assembly: GCF_041650655.1. Classification (GTDB taxonomy): domain Bacteria; phylum Pseudomonadota; class Alphaproteobacteria; order Zavarziniales; family Zavarziniaceae; genus Zavarzinia. Next base: position 1,782 of record NZ_JBAZKR010000158.1, on the reverse strand, counting down.
TCCAGCGTGGCGTTCTTTTCTTCCAGCGCGACTTCGTACTGGAGCAGGTCGTTATAGACCTCGTCCATCTTGCGGATCACGTCGAGCCAGATGCCGTCCTCGGCCGAAGTGCTGGCCGCGGCCGCGAGCATTTCGACGGTGAGCACCGAGCGCGGCTCCTCGGACCCGCCGCCTGATGACGCGCCGGACGGGTCGCCAATCGCCGTGGAAGGGGATTCTTCGTTCATCGGTGAAATGTACCCTACCCTGTCCGGCAAGGGCAAACCCTCGCCGGCGGATGGCGGGCGGCGTCAGTCGAGCGGACGATAGACCTTGCGGAATCGCGCGTCTTCCACGACCCCGAAGTCGCCCGGCGCGTATTGCAGCACCCAGTCGCGAGCATGACCTTGCAACAGATCGCCGCCGGACGAGCGCGCAAGCGAGAAGGCTTCCGCCATCTGCTTCGCCAGCACGGGGACCGGCCGTGACCGGTAGCGCCCGTCCTCGCCGGCCCTGACGGGCGCCACGGGCAGGTACTTGGCATCGAAGCGACTGCGCGAAACGCTCCAGCGGTCGCCGGTCGAGCCGGTGATCAGCGCATCGCCCGCTGCGAAGCGATTGGGGCCTTCGCGGCTGATCAGCTCGCCTGCCTTTCCGGCAAAGACCACATCCACGACCTCGTCCTTGACGAAAGACGACGCGGCGGGGTCCTGGGTCAGGTCGATGTTCTTGAGTTCGAGCATGGCGGGTCGGCGAAAATGCTGGGCGTGGAAGTGTCTCACACTCGCGGCGGGCGATGAAGCTCGGGCCCTGCTTGAGAAATGCCGGAACGCACCGTGGCCGCCGCAAGATTTGGGTTAGGCTACTCGCATGGATTTGCTCGATGTTCTCGGTTTCATGCTGCTGGCCGCGACCGGCTGGCTGTGGCTGGACAGCCTGAAGGCGCGCGAGACGGCCGTCGCCGCGGCCAAGGCCGCCTGCAACGCCGAACAATTGCTGCTGCTCGACGACACCGTTGCCATCCAGCGGCTCAGCCTGGGTCGCGACCGGGAAGGCGTCATGCGCATCCGCCGCAGCTATGACTTCGAGTACAGCGATACCGGCAACGACCGCCGCGCGGGAAGCATTGCCATGCTGGGCAATCGAGTGCTCGTGATCAACCTGAACCTGACGGAGGCGCCGGAAGGAAAGGTCATTCGAGGCCCCTGGAGCTGAGTTTCGGCGCCTTGAGGCAGACCTCGGCGGGCTAAAACCGCTCCGCGCGCCGCAATCGCACTGTCATTGCGTCGCATGGTCACCGCGACGGACCGCGGGTATGATATGCGGAGCAAATGGGTTCCTGGATTCGAAGGCGCCGCCGTCGCTTTCCTGGAGGAGACCACCATGATCGACCAAGTCATGACAGATAACACTGTCGTCCAGCTTTTCATCACCTTCGTTTACCGGGTCTTCCTCGTATTCGGAATCGTCGCCTTCGCGGTCGGCGTCGGGCTCATCGCCGACCACGCGCGAACGCGCCAGGTCTGTGAATTCATGAACCGCTGGATATCCACGCGAAGCGCCACGAAATGGCTCGCGACGCCCCGCGACTCGGTAGCAGCGGAGCATCGCTTTCGATATGTAATCGGTGCAGTGTCGATTTTCGCGGCGGGTTTTTCGGTCTTTGTCCTGAATGCGCAAATCGATGCGGAGCGGGTTGCCGCGGCAATTCCCCTGAATATGCCGCATGCCGTTGAAGTCTTGCTGGTGGAAAGCGTGCGCAGGATACTGATCGCGGGCAGCCTGCTAGCGATTGCGGTCGGC
>NZ_JBAZKR010000157.1:0-6935 GCF_041650655.1 Zavarzinia sp. | reverse complement strand
TTGCGCGCCCGCCCGCGCCAAGGCTAAAAGGGCGCACCGGATGGGTGGCCGAGTGGTTTAAGGCAGCGGTCTTGAAAACCGCCGTGGGGCAACTCACCGTGGGTTCGAATCCCACCCCATCCGCCAAACACCGCCGATTGCCCTCCATGGTGCGATATTGCCGCCGTTTCCACGCTACAGCTCACCTATTCTACCAGCGGTTAAGCTTGGGATGAAAAGAGCTGTCAATAAGGCATGCAACAGACTCTTTACTCATCTCCTTGATACTCGGGATGCTGAATAGCTAAGTTCCGCACATAGCCGCCGAGGCGAGCGTCTCCCCAATCTGACAGGTTCAGCGATGCCCGCACGCCATCGACTACCAAGGCTTCGGGCTCGGAGGGCTCGTGTCCCCTGGGGTGGTGTAGGTGACGGTGTTTGACCGTCGATCACCGGCAGGGCCGGGATGTGTCAGGTTGCCATGGTAGGCAAATTGACGATGGGATCATCGCCCAGGGGCGCGATGGTTTCCAGGGTCATGTAGCGGGCGCGCTGGACCGCCCATTCATCGTTCTGTTCGAGCAGGATGGCGCCGACCAGCCGGGTGATCGCGGCCTCGTTGGGAAAAATCCCGACCACCTCGGTGCGGCGTTTGATCTCGCCGTTCAGGCGCTCCAGCGGATTGGTGCTGTGCAACTTGGTCCGGTGTTGGGCCGGGAAGCTCATATAGGCCAGGACATCGGGCTCGGCCGCGTCCATCAGGGCCGCCAGCCTGGGCACCTTGGGCCGGAGCTGGTCGGACAACGTGCGGGGCTGCGCGCCACGCCGTCTGCCGCGCGCCGATCTGGCACGCCGTTCATGATGCCTCCGGCCAATTGCGCTTCCCGGCCGGCGCGGACGCCGTGGCATTGGCGGCGGCCGGTTGACGGCGTAGGACATTTGCCCTACAGATTCGTAGGTCAAATGTCCTACGGCGCGATTCCAGGCTTCCTGCCGGCGCCGGACGTCATGGAGGCAAGGCATTGCGCGCGAGCGAGACACGCCGGCAGATCGTCGAAGCGGCCGACCGGCTGTTCTACGAACAAGGCTTCGAGGCCACCTCTTTCGCCGATATCGCGGCGGATGTCGGGCTGTCGCGCGGCAATTTCTATTATCACTTCAAGACCAAGGACGAGATCCTCGACGCCGTGATCGCGCTTCGGTTGGCGAATACGAGGGCCATGCTGGAAGCCTGGGAACAGGATGCCAGCGCCCCCGCCGACCGGATCCGCCGCTTCGTCCATATCCTGGTCATGAACCGGGCGAAGATCATGGCTCATGGCTGCCCGGTCGGTACGCTGTGCAACGAGTTGGCGAAACTGAATCACGCGGCCAAGGGCGATGCGGCCCGCCTGTTCGGCCTGTTCCGCGACTGGCTCGGCCGGCAGTTCGCCAAGCTCGGGCGCGAGGCAGAGGCGGATGCGCTGGCCCTCCACCTCCTGATGCGCAGCCAGGGCGTCGCGACGCTCGCCACCGCCTTTGGCGACGAAACCTTCATCCGCCGCGAGGTCGACGACATGGAGGCGTGGCTGTACGCCCAATGTCCCGCCGCTTCAAATCCCGATGCCCGCCAATCTGCCTGATGGAGAGGCCATGTTCGTCATCACCCTTCGCTTCGGCGACAAGACGAGAGCACCGCAGCTCATGGACGGGCACAATGCCTGGCTCAAACGCGGCTTCGACGATGGCGTCTTCCTGCTGGCCGGCAGCCTTCAGCCGAACGCAGGCGGCGCGATCCTGGCGCATCATGCCTCGCCCGACGAGATCGAGGCTCGCGTCCAGGAGGATCCCTTCGTCGCCCAGGGTGTGGTCGACGCCGAGATCATGGCGATCACCCCGGGCCGCACCGATGAACGCTTGGCGTTCCTGAAGGCCTGACCATGGGCGCCACGATCCCTGGCCCCGATGGACGGCCGCGCTGCCGCTGGTGCGCGGCGGCGCCCGAATTCCTCGCCTATCACGACACCGAATGGGGCTTTCCGGTCGCGGACGATCGCCGCCTGTTCGAGAAATTGTGCCTCGAAGGATTCCAGTCGGGTCTGAGCTGGCGCACCATCCTCGCCAAGCGACAGAACTTCCGCGCCGCGTTCCACGATTTCGATTTCGACCGGATCGCCGGCTTCACCGATGCCGACGTCGAACGCCTGCTGAAGAACGAGGGCATCGTCCGTCATCGCGGCAAGATCGCCGCCGTGATCAACAATGCCGGGCGGGCGCAGGAATTGGTGAAGCGGAAAGGCTCGCTCGCCGCCTATGTCTGGCGTTTCGAGCCCCGGCCGGGGGATCTGGCCGCGCCGCAGACCGCATCGACGTCGGCGGCGTCCGTCGCCCTGTCGAAAGACCTGAAGAAACGAGGCTGGTCGTTCGTCGGCCCGACGACGGTCTATGCCTTCATGCAGGCCATGGGCCTGATCAACGATCACGTCGAGGGATGCGTCGTTCGTGAACAAGCCGCCGGTGCCCGGGCGGCCTTCACACCACCGGGATGATGCGCGGCCCCTCCGCCGAATGATTTGCATCAAGGCGCATATGCGGATTTGCGCATATCTATCCGCCCATGGACACGCCGATCGACGCCCTCCTGAGCGCACTGGCGGAGCCGACCCGGCTCCGCGCGCTGCAGATCGTCTGGAATGACGACGAGCATTGCGTGTGCGAGCTGATGGCGCGGCTGGGTGTCAGTCAGTCGCGGATGTCGCGGCACATGGCGCGGCTCAAGGCCGTCGGCCTGGTGATCGACCGGCGTGACGCGCAATGGGTGCGCTATCGCCGGAATCCCGATCTGCCGCGGGCCTGGGCGGCGGTGGTCGAGCCGGTCCTCGCCGCCCTGCCGGCGCAGGCCGTGGCAAGGCCACACAAGAAGGTCGCCTGAGATGAACATGCGCAGCGCATCGCTCGATCAGTTCCGCAAGTCGCAGGGCACCTGGTTCGGCGGCCTCGCCGTCGCGGCCGTCCTCTGGTTCGCGCTCTATGGTCAGTTGCAGCCCTTCGCCCGCTGGCTGGTGGCGCAACTGCCGATCGCGCCGGGCGGCCATCTCGCCGCCTCGGTCGAATTCTTCTTCTACGACACGCCCAAAGTCTTGATGCTGCTGGTGCTCGTGGTCTTCGCCATGGGCGTGGTGCGCAGCTTCTTCTCGCCCGAACGGACGAGGACGATGCTGGCCGGCAAGCGCGAGGGGATCGGCAATATCGCCGCCGCCGGCATCGGCGTGGTGACGCCCTTCTGCTCCTGCTCGGCGGTGCCGCTGTTCGTCGGCTTCGTCTCGGCCGGGGTTCCGCTGGGGGTCACCTTCTCCTTCCTGATCGCCGCGCCGATGGTGAACGAGGTGGCGCTGGGCCTGCTCTTCGCGCTGGTCGGCTGGCAGGTCGCCCTCACCTATCTCTTCTTCGGGCTCTCGATCGCCATCGTCGCCGGCTGGGTCATCGGCCGCCTGCATCTCGAACATTGGCTGGAGCCCTGGGTGCGCCAGGTGCGTGCCGGCGCCGTCGACCTTCCGGACCGGCAGCTCGGCTGGACCGACCGTTTCGAGGCGGGCTGGGACGCGGTGAAGGAGATCGTCGGCAAGGTCTGGTACTGGATCGTCGCCGGTATCGCCGCCGGGGCCCTGATCCATGGCTATGTGCCGGCCGAACTGCTCTCCGGCATCATGGGCGCGGATGCCTGGTGGTCGGTTCCCGCGGCGGTCCTGCTCGGCATTCCGATGTATTCGAACGCGGCCGGGATCATCCCGGTGATCGAGGCCCTGCTCGGCAAGGGCGCGGCGCTCGGCACCGTGCTCGCCTTCATGATGTCGGTGATCGCCCTCTCGCTGCCCGAGATGATCATCCTCCGCAAGGTTCTGAGCCTCCGCCTGATCGCCGTTTTCATCGCCGTGGTCGGCTGCGGCATCCTCGCGGTCGGCTATCTGTTCAACGCTCTCTTTTCCTGAGAAGGACGCGATCCATGAAGGACATCAAGGTGCTCGGCCCCGGCTGCAAGCGCTGCCAGGCGACGGAAGAAATGGTGAAGGCGGCGGCGCGCGACCTCGGCCTCGACGTCGCGGTCGAGAAGATCACCGATTATGCCGCCATCGCCGGCTACGGCATCGCGTCGACGCCCGGCATCGTCATCGACGGCAAGGTCGTCCACGCCGGCGGCCTGCCCAAGGAAGACGACCTCCGGCGCTGGCTGACGGCGTAGCCGGCCGGAACGTCACGCCACCGCCAGGATCGCCCGCACGTCCCGCTTCGGCGGGACGCCGAAGAGGCGGCGGTATTCGCGGTTGAATTGGGTCGGGCTCTCGTAGCCGACGCGAAGCGCGGCGCTGCCGGCGTCCAGCCGTTCGGCGATCATCAGGCGCCGGGCTTCGTGCAGGCGAAGGTGCTTCTGGTATTGCAGCGGGCTCATCGCCGTCAGGGCACGGAAATGGTGGTGCAGGGTGGATTCGCCCATGCCGGCCACCGCGGCCAGGTCCTCGATGCGTAGGGGACGGTCGAAATTCTCGCGGATCCAGCGGATCGCGGCAGAAACGCGGTTGGTCTGCGTCCCCGTCTCCACCGCCTGGCGGAGCCGGCCGCCGACCGGGCCGGTCAGCACGCGGTAGAGGATTTCGCGCTGGATCGAGCGCGCCAGGATCGGGATTTCCGCCGGCCTGTCGAGCAGGTCGAGCAGGCGCGCCACGGCCTCGGCGAAGGCCGGCGTGACCGGGCCGACCGCCATGCCGGCGCCCATCGCCGCCGCCGGGGCCTGCTGGTCCACCTCGGCGATCAGGTCGCGTGCCATCTGGAGGTCGATGTCCTGCCGAATCGAGAGATAGGGTTCCGCCGCACTGGCACCCAGGACCTGGGCCACAGTCGGCAGGCCCACCGCGGTCAACAGGAAATGCGACTGGTCGTAGTGATAGCTCTCTTCACCCAGGACCACCCGCTTGGTGCCCCGCACGATGAAGGCGAAGGAAGGCTCGTAGAGGAAGGCGCCGGGCTCCATCGCCACCGTCCGCCGGTGCAGGGTGAGGCCGGGCACGGCGGTCGCCGCGGCGCCGTCATGATCGAGATGGCGGGCGATCACCGCCGCCATCCGCTCGCGGCAGGCCTCGGTCTCCGCATCCTCGGCGGCGAGCGTCATCGGCGATCCTTCCCGAAAGGCCGGCCGGGGCGGCAGGTCGTCCCGCCCCGGCGCGTTCTTCTCTTTTAGCACGGTCCTGTCGCTGTCAGGCCGGGAAGTCGGTCGACAGTGTCAGCGTCTTCCAGGCATCCGCATTGCGGCTCAGGGCTTCGGCCTTCCGCGTGAACACGGCATAGGCGTCGGAGCCGGCGGCGAACCAGGCGGGCGGCGCCGCGGCCGCGACGAGGGCCAGGACCGCATCGGCGAATTTCGCCGGATCGCCGATCTGGAGGTGGTTGTTCGCGTCGAGCATGGCCCGGTGGCGGGCCGAGGCCTCGGCATAGTCGGGGATCGGGATCTCGCCGTAACGAACCGAACTCGCATCCAGGAAGTCGGTCCGGAAGCGGCCGGGATAGATGCAGGTGACGGCGATGCCGAAGCGCGCCACCTCGCGCCCCAAGGCTTCCGACCAGCCGGAGACGGCGTGTTTGGTCGCGCAATAGACCGAGGAGCCCTCGAAACCCTCGATGCCGGCGATCGAGGAAATGGTGATCACATGGCCCGCGCGCTGCGCCCGCATCAGCGGCAGGACGGCGCGGGTCACATCGAAGACGCCGAAGACATTGGTGGCGAACTGCCGGTCCAGCGTCCCCTTCTCGATTTCCTCGAAGATGCCGAGCTGGCCATAGCCCGCATTGTTGACCAGCACATCGATCCGGCCGAAGCGCTGCCGCGCGGCCTCGACGGCGGCATCGATCGCCGCACCATCGGTGACGTCGAGGACGAGCGGCAGCAGCCGGTCGCCATAGGTGCCGAGGGTGGCGAGCGGCGCCGTGTCGCGGGCGGTGGCGGCGACACTGTCGCCGGCATCTAGGGCGGCGCGCGCGAGCGCCAAGCCGAGGCCGCGATTGGCCCCGGTGATGAACCAGGTTTTCATGATCAGTCCCGTGGAGGATAGGGAGTGGAACGGCAACGATGCATCGTTGCCGCCGACTCTATCGGCCAGGGGCGGCCCGGGGCTAGAAACGGCCCTGCCTGTTTCTTGCCCGATCCTGTCGAAGGGGCCTTTACTATTTCGCCGGCACGGCGGCCTTGTTCCGGGCCGTCATGGCATCCATCGCCGGGGCGAAACCCTTGAGATCGATCGGGAAACCCACCGGCTTGCCGTCGGCGCCGAGCACGGCGAGGGTGCCCTTGTCCTTCTCGCGGAAGGGCTTCAGGGTCTCGGCCGGGACGAGCTTCTCGACCAGGCAGCCCTGGGGCTCGCAGCGGGTCACCGGCCAGTCGGTGATATCGGGCGCACCGTCGATCCGGATCAACACGCCGGACTGGATCAGGAAGCCGAGGGGCAGCAGGAATTGCGTGCCGTATTGCCCCTTGTCGGGCAGGAAGGCGAATGACGCCTGCATGACCTGCTGGCCGGTGTCGCGGTTGGTCACGCTCTGCACGATGTCGCAGGGCGGCACCGGCGGCTTGTTCTGGGGCATGCAGCGCATGGTCCAGGACCCGAAGGTCTTGGTCTCCATGTCCGGCCGCGGCTCTTCGGCCGAAGCGCCCGCGGCGCTATAGGCTAGGAGAGCGGCCGCCAAGGCCACCCTGCGGAGGGAATGGGCCGCGGTGCGCGTGAACATGCTGAAGACTCGCCTCGAATCGAATGGGACCGGCGCCCGCATGGTAGCGGCCCGGTGGCGAAAGGACGAGGCTTCGGGGAAAAGTCGCGCTGGCGTCTCCTACGGGATTCGAACCCGTGTCGCCGCCGTGAAAGGGCGGTGTCCTAGGCCTCTAGACGAAGGAGACGTGAGGCGTTCGCGAGGTGCAGGTGGATACAGGCTCT
>NZ_JBAZKR010000156.1:0-7026 GCF_041650655.1 Zavarzinia sp. | reverse complement strand
ATCCCGCCGCCCTCGCGCTCTATGTCCACTGGCCGTTCTGCAAGTCGAAGTGCCCTTACTGCGACTTCAACAGCCATGTCCGCGACAGCGTCGAACACGAAACCTGGGCGAGGGCGCTGGTCGCCGAGGTCGGGCGGGTCGCGGCGCTGACGCCGGGCAAGGTTCTGACCTCGATCTTCTTCGGCGGCGGCACGCCGTCCCTGATGGCGCCGACGACAGTGGCGGCGGTGATCGGCGCGGCGGCGAAGGCCTGGGCCTTTGCCCCCGATATCGAAATCACGCTGGAAGCCAATCCGACCTCGGTCGAGGCGGGCAAGCTCCGCGACTTCGCCGCCGCCGGGGTCAATCGCGCCAGCCTCGGGGTGCAGTCGCTGCAGGAAGGCGATCTCCGCTTCCTCGGCCGGCAGCATTCGGCGGCGGAAGCCCTGGCGGCGGTCGCCGTGGCGCGGGAGACCTTTCCCCGCGTCTCCTTCGACCTGATCTATGCCCGGCCCGGCCAGACCGTCGAGGCCTGGCGCCGCGAACTCGACCAGGCGCTGGCTTTCGGGCCGGATCACCTCTCGGTCTATCAGCTCACCATCGAGGAAGGCACGGCCTTCCATACCGCGGTGCGCCGGGGCGACTGGTCGCCCCTCGACGAGGAGGCCCAGGCCGCCCTCTTCGAGGTGACGCAGGAGGTTTTGGGCGCGGCCGGCCTGCCCGCCTATGAAATCTCCAACCACGCCCGTCCGGGCAACGAGAGCCGCCACAACCTGACCTATTGGCGCTACGGCGACTATGCCGGCATCGGCCCCGGCGCCCATGGCCGCCTGCCCGGCCGGGACGGCACCCGCCTCGCCAGTGCCGCCTTCCGCAAGCCGGAAACCTGGCTCGACCATGTGCGCCGCCAGGGCGACGGCACCGAGACCCTGGCCGAACTCGACGCCGCGACCCAGGTCGACGAAGCCCTGATGATGGGGCTCCGCCTCGCCGAAGGCGTACCGCTCGGCCGGATCGAACGCCTGGGCGGCGCCGCCTTCGAGCAACTGGTCTCGCCGGCGCGGCTGCAGCGCCTGGTCGACGGCGGCTTCCTGCACCTGGCCGGCGATCGCCTCTTCGCCACCACCCGGGGCCGCGAAGTGCTGAACACGCTGCTCGGCGAATTGCTCGCCTGACCCCTCGGGCCGTCAGCGCCGGCTGCTGCCCTGATCCATCTCGATGAAGGGCACGGCCGAGCCGGGCACCATGGTCTGGGGCAATTTGCCGTCCCAGCGTTCGGCGCGGATCATTTCGATCAGGCCCGGGTTGTCGCGCATGGCGTCGGCCTTGGCGCGCAGGGTGGCCGCTTCGGCTTCGCCGCGGAGGCGGATGGCGTCGGCTTCCGCCTTGGCCTGGAGGGCACGGGAATCGGCCTCGGCCCGGGCCTGGACCACGGTCGAATCGGCCTGGCCCTGGGCAGCGGTGCGGCGGATTTCGGCCTGGACCTTTTCCCGCTCCAGGTTCTGGCGGAGCCGGGTCACCTCGACCTCGGCCTGCATGCGCTGTTCGATCGCCTGTTCGAAGGCGTCCGAGAAGTCGATGTTCTCGATCTGCACGCTCTCGACGATGATGCCTTCCTCCTTCACCGCCTCGCGGAGCGAATCCGTGATCTCGGCGACCAGGCGGGCGCGCTCGCCGACGATGGTCGGCGCGCTGAAGCGGCCGAACACCGCCTTGGTGCGGTCGAGCAGGGTGGGCACCAGGATCCGGTCGGCGTAATTGACGCCGAGCCTGGCGTAGATCTCCTTGGCCGCCCCCGCGGTGATCCGGTAGTTGACCGACATGTTCAGCTCCGCCCCCTGGATATCCTGCGAATAGGCGGCAACCTGCGGCAGGTTCAGCTTCTCCGTCCGGGTCGAGAGCGTCACCACCTGGTCGATCAGCGGCAGCTTGAAGTGCAGGCCGGGGGTCGCGACGTCATGGACGGCGCCGTTCCTGAGCACCACGCCCGCTTCGCCCTCGTCGACCGTATAGAAGCTCGACATCACCACGGTGCCGGCGGCGACAAGGCCGGCGATCAGGCCGATGCGCCGCAGGTTCAAGGCTGGACCGGCGCCACCCTTCGGGTTCAACATGGACATGATCTTCCCCCTTGCTGGCCGGCGCCCGCCGGCACCGTCACCCCCCGTGACGAGATCCATATAGTGTAACGCTTTCGCTTCAGGGAGCCCCCATGTCGTCCCGCGTTTACGATCTCGCCGTTGTCGGTGCCGGCATCGTCGGCCTCGCCCATGCGCTGGCTGCCGCCAGGGCGGGCAAAAGGGTGGTGGTGATCGACCGCGACGCCTTCGCCGTGGGCGCCACGATCCGCAATTTCGGCTTCGTCACCGTGACCGGCCAGCAGGCCGGCACGGTGTGGAACCGGGCCCGGCGGAGCCGGGAGATCTGGGCCGACGTGGCGCCCCGGGCGGGCATCCGGGTGCTGCACCGGGGTACCGCGGTGATCGCCCACCGGCCGGAAGCCGCGGCCGTGGTCGAAGCCTTCTGCGCGAGCGAGATGGGCGAGTCCTGCGAAATGCTGGGGCCGACGCAGATGGCCGACCGCCTGCCCCTGCTCCGCCACGAGGATGCCGCCGCCTGCCTGTGGAGCCCGCACGAGATGCGGATCGAGTCGCGGGAAGCGGTGCCGCAGCTCGCCGCCTGGCTCGAGGGTGCGATGGGCGTCACCTTCCTCCGTCAGGCCCTGGTCAAAGCGATCGAGCTGCCGCGGATCGAGACCACGGCGGGCATGATCGAGGCGGGCCAGGCGGTGGTCTGCCCTGGCGGCGATTTCCTCACCCTCTATCCCGAACTCTGGGCCCGGCATTCGCTCGACCTCTGCAAGCTGCACATGCTGCGCCTGGCGCCGCAGGGGGCGGGCTGGGTGCTGCCCGGCTCGGTCATGAACGACCTGTCGCTCGGCCGCTACCTCGGTTTCGCCGAACTGCCGGCGGCCGAGGCCCTGAAGAAGCGCCTGGCGGCGGAGGAGGGGCCGAGCCTCGAAAACGGTATCCACCTGATCGTGGTGCAATCGGCCGACGGCTCGCTGGTGGTCGGCGACTCCCACCACTACGGCCCGACCCACGATCCGTTCCAGCCGGAGCCGGTGGATGCCCTCATGGTCGGCCATGCCAGACGTGCCCTGCATCTCGCCGACGAGCGGGTGGTCGAACGCTGGATCGGGGTCTATCCTCACCATGCGACCGAGGCCGCCCTGATCGAGGACGCAGCCCCTGGCGTGCGCGCCGTCATGGTGACCAGCGGCACCGGCATGTCGACCGCCTTCGCCCTGGCCGAGGACGCGCTGGAGGGCTGGCTCGCCTAGAAAACACTGGCGTCGGCCGGCGCCCCGTCTTATGTGATTAGCGGGGATGATCAGACACTTGCAGCGAAGCGGCGAAGGATTCCAGAAACCGCCTCGCCGCCGTTTCAACCAAGAGGATCGCGACATGGCCTTCAAGCTTCCCGCCCTGAAATTCGACCCGGCCGCCCTGGCCCCCGCGCTCTCGGCCGAGAGCTTCTCCTACCATCACGGCAAGCACCACCAGGCCTATATCACCGTCGCGAACGAGATCGTGGCGGCGACCCCGGCGCTCCAGGGCAAGTCGATCGAGGAAGTGACCAAGATCGCCGCCGCCGACCCGGCCGCGAAGAAGCTCTTCAACAACGCCGGCCAGCATTTCAACCATTCGCTCTACTGGCTGTCGCTCTCGACCCCGGGCTCGAGCAAGCCGTCGGCCGCCGTCTCGGGCCTGATCGAGAAGGGCTTCGGCGATTTCGCCGCCTTCAAGACCGCCTTCGTCACCGCGGCGCTGGGCCAGTTCGGCTCGGGCTGGGTGTGGCTGACCAAGGACGGCGACAAGCTGGCGATCTCCACCACCGGCAATGCCGAGACCCCGCTGACCGCCGGCAAGCACCCGCTCGCCGTGATGGACGTGTGGGAACACGCCTATTACATCGACTATCGCAACAACCGTAAGGGCTTCGCCGAGACCTTCATCGACAGCCTGATCGACTGGAGCTTCGTCGAGAAGCGGATCGAGGACACCACCAGCCTCGACGCTGGCGTCTGAGCGGAAAGTTTCGAAGGGGCGGCGGCCGCAGGGCCGCCGCCCTTCTTGCTTTCAGAACGAGCGGGTGACGTAGAAGCTGACGTAGTCGCGGTCGGACAGGGCCTGACCGTCGCCCACCTCGCCGATGTAGTAGTTGTAGAGGATCTGGGCCTGCCACACCGTGTCATAGGTGGCGCGCAGCCCGACGCCGACATTGCCCGTGCCCTCGCGGACACCGTTCAGCGAGGCCGGATCGCTGGAATAGCCTTTCAGGCCATAGGTCACGGTGACCGGCACCGCCAGGTTGAGGCGCGGCATCACGCGGTAGTAGTTGGCAGTGAAATTGGCCCCGATCGCCGCCGCGAAATGGCTGGCGAGCGGGTTCATCTTGGCGGCATTGTCGTCGACGCCGACCCGGTAGTTGGCCGCCACTTCGCCCGCCACGCTGATGTCGTCCCACAGAAGATCGCCGCGGAAGACGTTGATGTAGGAGGCCTGGGCATAGGCCATGCGGCCGACCGGGTAGAGCGGGTGGCCGTCGTTGTCGGCGAGCTGGCCCGGCATGACCATCAGGCTCCCGGCATTGAGCGGCATGTTCCAGCGGTAGTTCACGTCGACGCCGACATAGGCGTCGTCGATCGTGGTCGACAGGCTGGCGCCGACCAGCTTGATCTTCTCGGGAAACACCAGGCTGTAGTCGCCGAGGTCGGTGGTCGCGGGCGGCGCGCCGCCGCCCAGGAAGATCAGGCCGGCCAGGGTCGGCTGCAGATAGACGCTGGGCGTCATCGCATTGTACTGCAGGGCGTGCAGGGCGATGGACGTGTCGCCCTCGGGCCGGAAGGTGGCGCTGACGCCGAAGGCGCCCTCTGCCGGCTCGGGATCGATGTCGTCGGCCCGGGTCAGGTGGTACTGGAAGGCCGGCGGGGCGCCGTTGAAGAGCAGGCGCTCGCCGCCCTTGTCCAGGATGTCGGTCGTGGAGAAATAGGAACCGGCGGGGGCGAGCTGGGTCTTGCGCCATTCGAACTGGTAATAGGCCGAGATCGCGAAATGGTCGCTGACCTGCAGCGTGCCGGCGATCTGCGCCACCGGCAGGACGATGTCCTTGAATTCCGAACCGGGCGAGGCGGAAGCCTTGTAGCCGTCGGCGGGCGCCATGGCGCCGGCGATGCCGTTGCCGCCGAAGAACAGGCTCTCGCCCCAGAGCTGGGCGAAGCGGCCGACCCGGAAGGTCAGCGGCATGTCGCCGAGGTCGTAGCGCCCGAAGGCCAGGAGGTCGCGCAGGGCGACCCGGGGGCCGCCGGCATATTCCTTGGTGGCGCCGGTGAATTCGTCGACCGCGGTGCCGGTCGAATTCAGCGTGTTGAGCGAATTATTGTCGTTGTCCTGGCGGTAGACGGAATCATAGAAGGCGTTGGCGCTCGCCCGGACGCCCCAGTCGCCGTATTTGAGGTCGAATTCGGCCGTGGTGTCGAGCCGGTTCGAGACGAAGCCGCTGTCGAAGGAGCGGGTGGCGTCGTCGCCGTTCAGGTTGATCAGATTGGCGTGGTCCGGTTCGGCCACGCGGTAGATCGTGCTGTATTTCACGTTGATCGTGATCGAGGCGTCGACCCCCGGTGCTATGTCCAGCTTGGCCGCCTGGGCCGTCGCCGGCAGTGCCGCCGCGGCCATGCAGAGCAGCCCGAGGCCGGTCCGGCGCCCCGTCTTCCCGTCGTTCTTCTTCATCGTTCAGCCCTCCCTTTTTTCTTGGAATTTCAGGCCCGGCGGGGCCGGGCCGCCGGCCAGGCCAGATAGGCCAGGGCCGGCACCACCACCAGGGCACCCACCATGTTCCACAGGAACATGAAGGCCAGGATCAGGCCCATGTCGGCCTGGAACTTGATGGGTGCCCAGAACCAGAAGATCACCCCGGCGCTCATGGTGAATCCGGTCAGCAGCACGACCTTGCCGGTGAAGCGGAGCGCCCTGAGATAGGCCGTGTAGAGGTCTTCGCCCGCGCGGATCCCGGCCAGCATCACCGAGATCACATAGAGCGCGTAATCGATGCCGATACCGACCCCGAGGGCGACCACCGGCAGGGTCGCCACCTTGACCCCGATGTCGAGCTCGACCATCAGCGCTTCCGACAGGATCGAGGTGACCGCCAGCGGCACCAGGGCGCAGAAGGTCGCCCGGACCGAGCGGAAGGCGATCAGGGTGAGCAGGGCGACGGCGCCATAGACGCCGAGCAGCATGGTGTTCATGGCGCCGGCGACGACTTCGTTGGTGGCGGCCTGGACGCCGGCATTGCCGCCCGCGAGCTTCAACTGAAGCCCCGGGGTGCGGTCGGCGGCAATGAAGTCGGCCGCCGCCTTGGTCACCGCCGCCAGGGTCACCGCCCGGTGGTCGGCCAGATAGACGTAGACCGGCAGCAGATCGCAATTCAGCGACTTCAGCTCGCGCGGGGCATGGGGTGCTATCTGGTTCAGGGTCGGCTGGTTGGCGATCAGCTCGAACCACTTGGGGTTCTGCTCGTTCATGCCCATGGTGGCCCAGCGGGCATAGCTGGCATAGGACTGGGTCGCCTCGACCCCCGGCACCTGTTCGAGCGTCGCCTGCAGGCGGTCGATGGTGGCGAGGGTGCGATAGTCGAGGCAGGCGGTCCTGGTCGGCACCGCCATCACGACCAGGACGTCGCTGCTGGTGGCGTAATGGCCGATCAGATAGGCGGTATCGAGATTGTAGCGGGACTCGGGCCGGAGTTCCGGCGCGCCGGCATCGAGATCGCCGATCTGCAACCGCTGGGCGACGACCCAGCCGCCGGCCCCGACCGCCAGGGTGGCGGCCAGCACGGCAAGAGCCGGGCCACGCCGCGTCATCCCGGCGAGCAGGCGCCAGCCGGCCCCGGGCGGGCGCTGCTCGGCCCGGAGGGCGCGCTGCCGGGCGCGCCGGCCGACCCCGGCATAGGAGAGCAGCACGGGTATCAGGATCAGGTTGGTGA
>NZ_JBAZKR010000155.1:0-7046 GCF_041650655.1 Zavarzinia sp. | reverse complement strand
ACGCTCCTCTGCCGGCAGCATTTCGCGACCTTCAAGAAGCGTTTCGCCGGCCTGCCGGTGCGGGTCGAGCAGCTCTCGCGCCTGGTCACGGCCAAGGAGGCGGGCGAGACCAAGAAGGACCTGCTCAGGGGCGACGTCGACATCGTGATCGGCACCCATGCCCTGCTGGGCAAGTCGATCGCCTTCAAGGACCTGGGGCTTCTCATCATCGACGAGGAGCAGCATTTCGGCGTCAACCACAAGGAACGCCTGAAGCAACTCCGCGCCGATGTCCATGTCCTGACCCTGACCGCGACGCCCATCCCGCGCACGCTGCAACTCGCCATGTCGGGCGTGCGCGAGCTCTCGATCATCGCGACGCCGCCGGTCGATCGCCTGGCGGTGCGCACCTTCGTGATGCCTTTCGATCCCGTGGTGCTGCGCGAAGCCCTGCTGCGCGAACATTACCGCGGCGGGCAGAGCTTCTATGTCGTGCCGCGCATCTCGGATCTAGACGATGCCGCCGAATTCCTGCGCGAACATGTGCCGGAAGTGAAATTCGTCAAGGCCCACGGCCAGATGCCGGCGGGTGAGCTGGAAGACGTGATGAACGCCTTCTACGACGGCAAATACGACGTGCTGCTGTCGACCACCATCGTCGAATCCGGCCTCGACATTCCGACCGCCAATACGCTCGTCGTGCATCGGGCCGACATGTTCGGCCTGGCCCAGCTCTATCAGATCCGGGGCCGCATCGGGCGTTCCAAGAACCGCGCCTTCGCCTATCTGACCGTGCCGCCGCGCATGAAACTCTCGGCGACCGCGGAGCGGCGGCTCGAAGTGCTGCAATCGCTCGAAGAGCTGGGCGCCGGCTTCACCCTGGCCAGCCACGACCTCGACATCCGCGGCGCCGGCAATCTCCTCGGCGAGGAACAGTCCGGTCACATCCGCGAAGTCGGCTTCGAGCTCTATCAGGAGATGCTGGAAGAGGCGATCCTCAAGGCCAAGATGGCGGGCGGGGTCGACGACGGCATCGGTGACGGCGAATGGTCGCCGCAGATCAATGTCGGAGCCTCGGTGCTGATCCCCGAGGATTACATCGCCGACCTCGAGCTTCGCATGGGCCTCTATCGCCGCGTCTCCAAGCTCGAAACCCGGTCCGAGATCGACGGCTTCGCGGCCGAGATGATCGACCGTTTCGGCCCGCTGCCGGACGCCGTGAAGAACCTGCTGACCATCGTCGAGATGAAGGCGCTGGCGAAACGCGCAGGGGTCGAGAAGCTGGACGCCGGGCCGAAGGGCGGCACCGTGACCTTCCGGAACCAGGCCTTCGCCAATCCGGCCGGTCTCGTGCAATGGCTCTCCGGCTCGGCCGGGACGATCAAGCTCAGGCCGGATCAGAAACTCGTCTGGTTGCAGGATTGGAGCGAGTTGGACAAGCGCCTGAAGGGCGCCTTCCACCTGGCGCTGCGCCTGGCCGAGATCGCCGACGGCGGCCCGGTCGCCCCGATGAAGGCGCCGCCGCCCGCGCCGCCGAAGCCACAACCAAAGGCGCCGCCACCGCCGCCGAAGCGCTGGCGGCGCTAGCCCGTTACCTAGCCCGTTACCTCGAAGGTGACATCGGGGAACCAGAGCTGCTTCCAGCGTTCGACCTTTTCGGCCGGGCTCAGCTTCCGGGGCGAGGCCGGCAGGCTTTCCCCGAAGACGGCGGCGCCGTCGATCATCCGCACGTTGATCGCGGCGAAGAGACGGGGGCCGTCGCGGTAGAGGCCGGCCATCTGCACCCCGCATTTCCGGCACAGCAACATGCGCGCGGTGCCGCTGCCCTGGCTGTATTCCTGCGCCTGGCTGCGCTCGTTCACCACGATGCCGAGGCGGCCCGCCGGGTCCGAGACGTAAGCCGCGCCATGCTTGGTGCAGAAGATGCAGTCGCAGGCCCGCGGGCGGTAATCAGCCGGCGGTTTGGGCAGGCCGACCGTGATCTCGATATTGCCGCAGTGGCAGCTGCCGGTCAGGTGGTGCATCGCCGTCAGCCCGCTGCCAGATCCTCGCCGGCCGCGACGCGGGGCAGGATCTCGGCCCAGGCTTCGACCGGCTGGGCGCCGACCAGCGCCCATTTGCCCTGAATGATGAAGGTCGGCACGCCCTGGATGCCGATCTGACGGGCCAAAGCGTCTTCGCGCCGGATCAGTTCGACGTCACCGTCGCCGGACAGCAGTTCGGCGACGACGTCCGCGTCCATGCCGGCGGCCGCGGCGGCGGCCACCAGTTCGCCGTGATCGCCGATGTCACGGCCTTCGGCGAAATAGCGCTGGAACAGGTCTTCGACCACCGTGGCCTGGACGCCGGCCGTGCGCGCCCAGCGGATCAGGCGGTGGGCGTCCAGGCTGGAGGGCATGCGCTGGATCGCATGGAAGTCGAAGGGGATGCCCTCGGCCTCGCCGATCTCCAGGAGCGGCTTGTGCAGGTCCTTGCGGTCGCCGAATTTGGCCGCCATGTACTGGCGCCGGTCCATGCCTTCGGGCGGCATGTCCGGGTTCAGCATATAGGCCCGCCAGATCCGCTCCACGGCGATTGCCGGCAGGGCCTCCATCGCCCGGTCGAGCCGGCGCTTGCCGATCCAGCACCAGGGGCAGACGACGTCGGAGACGATCTCGATCTTGATCGCTTCGCTCATTCGCGGAGCTTCTCCTTCAGCCAGGCCCCGGCGGAGACGATGGCGTCGCGCCCCTCGCTCAGCATGGGGGCGAAGAAATGCCAGACGTGGATCATCTGCGGCCAGATTTCGAGCCGCGCCTCGACCCCGGCGGCGCCCAGCGCCCCGGCGAGGCGGACCGAATCGTCGAGCAGGCATTCGGCCGAGCCGACATGGATCAGCACCGGCGGCAGACCGGTCAGATCGGCATGGAGGGGAGAGGCCAGTTCGTCGCCCACCGGCCGCCCGGCCAGATAGATCGCCGTCATCATGTCGAGCCGCGCCTTGCCGATCATGGGATCGACCGAGGCCTTGGCCGCCATCGAGGGCAGGTTGTTGGCGAGTTCCACCCAGGGCGAAATGCAGAAGGCGGCGCCGGGCAGGGACATGCCGGCATCGCGCGCCGCCACCATGGTGGCGATGGTGAGGCCGCCGCCCGCAGAGTCGCCGGAGAAGGCGACACGGCTCGGCGCGAAGCCGCGGTCGAGCAGCCAACGCCAGGCCGCCAGGGCGTCCTCGACGGCGGCGGGGCAGCGATGTTCCGGGGCCAGGCGGTAGTCGATCGCCAGCACGGCGACGCCGGCCGCCGCGGCGATGCTGCGCGCCAGCCGGCGGTGGGTGTTGAGCGAACCCAGGCAATAGCCGCCGCCGTGGAGATAGAGGATGGCGGCCGTGGCATCGGCACCCGCGGGCACGGTGAATTCGGCGTCGCGCCCGGCGATGCTCAGTTTTTCGACCGTGGCGCCGTCATCGGCGTCGACCGGCGGCGCCAGCGTCTCATAGAGCACGCGCATGTCTTCGAGCGGTGTTTCCAGCCGGTCCGGAATGGCGGACAAGGCACCACGCACCAGCGACATTTCCTGCAGGCTCACGATTTCTCTCCCTTATGATTATCGTTGTGGGCCGCATGGTTGCCCGTCGGCGGCCGTCGGGCAAGGGCTCAGATGACGACGTTGCGCAGGAGTCGCAGCGGGCCGTCGCCGGCATTCTCGAACACGACCGGGCGCGTGCTCGGGTAGGCGGCGGACTGGCCCGCTTCGAGGTGCAGACGCCGGTCGGGAAAGACCAGAGTCAGCCGGCCTTCGACGACATAGACCATCTCGTGCCAGTCGCCCGGATCGGCGGGCGATTCGTAAGTGTCGCCCGGGGCCAGCTCCCAGAGCCAGAGTTCGGCCTGGCGCCGCGCCGGCACCGATTGCAGCAGATGGGCCCGGCTTTCCGCCCGCTGCCCCTGCCAGGCGAGCACGGGGGAGGCTTCCTCGGTATCGACGATGAGGGCCGGCAGCAGCACGCCCAGGGCTTCGGCGATACGGTCCAGGGTCGACAGGCTGACGTTGCTCTCGCCCGCCTCGATGGCGACCAGCATGCGCCGGGACACGCCGGAAACCTTGGCCAAGGCTTCCTGGCTCAGGCCGGCGGCCTGGCGCAGCCGGCGCAGATTGGCCGCGAGATGGCGGAGGACGGGAGCTTGACTGTCCATGCTGTGCAATATATTGCTCAATATGCGCAGTTTACTGCACAAAGGGCGGAGGCTCAAGAATGGCGAGCACGGAATCGACGGCCGGCCGGCAGGGCTGGGACGCGGGCGTGCCGCGCCTCGCCGTCGCCTTGCTGCTTTTCGTCACGCTGATCTGGGGCTCGTCCTTCCTGGTCATCAAGACGGCGCTGGAAGTTTCCGGGCCGCTGTTCTTCCAAGGCTTGCGCTATGCCTTTGCGGCACTCGCCCTCGGTCTCGTCGCGGCGCCGCGTTTCGGCCGGCTGACACGGCTCGAACTCGGCATCGGGGTGCTGACCGGGTTCGCGGTCGCCCTCGCCAACGGCTTGCAGGCGCTCGGGCTCGAGAGCATTTCGAGCAGCAAAGCGGCCTTCCTGACCGCGCTCTATATCCCGCTGGTGCCGCTCGCCCAATTGGTCTTCCTGCGCGACCGGCCCGGCCTCGTCGCTTGGATCGGCATCGCCATGGCCTTTGCCGGCAGTGTCCTGCTGGCCGGGCCGGGCGTGGACGGCTTCGACCTCGGCCGGGGCGAGGTGATGACCATCGCCTGCGCCGCGGTGATCGCGGTCGAGATCGTGGTGATCGGCGCCTTCGCCGCCAGGGTGGACAGCCGGCGCGTCTCTTGGGTGCAGCTCGTGGTGATCGCCGTGGTCACTTTCGCCGCCATGCCGCTGAACGGCGAGGGCGTGCCGGGGGCGAGCCTCACGCTTTTCCTCTGCGCCGGCGGCCTCGGCCTCGGCAGCGTGGTGATCCATGTCGCCATGTATTGGGCGCAGCGCCGCCTGTCGCCCACCAGGGCCACGCTGATCTATGCGACCGAACCGGTCTGGGCCGGCATCATCGGGCGGATCGCGGGCGACCGCCTCGGCACCGGCGGTTTCGTCGGTGCGGCGCTGATCGTCGCCAGCGTCGGCCTCGCCGCGCTCAGGCGCGCAGGAGGTGCAGCGGACGGAAAAAGTCCAGCACCGCCGGATCGTTGATGAAGCCGATATTATAGGGATGTTCGGCCGCCAGCACCGGATAGTTCCGCGTGCCGGGCAGGTCGCGCAGGGCCTGTGCGAAGGCACCGAAGAGCAGCAGCCGAGCCTCCGGCCGGGCGGCATGGAGGCCGGCCAGGAAACGATCCATGAAGGGGCGCCAGGCCTTGGCGTCACGCGCCTTGTTGGCGGTCAGCACGGGGATCGCGTTGATCGCCAGGATCCCGGCCGCGCGGATGTTGCGGAACAGCGCGTCCAGCGTCGGCACCAGGCCGAGGGCGGCGGGGTTCAGGGCGGCGATTTCGGCTGCCGCGGCGGCGGGCGAGATCAGCCCTTCGGCGACCAGCAGCATCTTCATGATGTTGCGGAGCGAGGTCGCCCGATTGACCGGCTTGGCGAGGCCGCCGGGCGCCCAGAGCGGCCCCACGGCGCCGTCGTTGAAGGCCTCCCCGATCGCCGAGGCGGCGCGCGGATAGGGCGATTCCCCGATCAGCACGGCTTTGACGCCCACGAGCGGCACCCGGTGCAGGGAGGCCAGCATGAGATCCGGCCCGGGCAGCCATTGCTGGGTTTCGAGCCAGGCGAGATAGGCGGGATCGACGGCGGGCACCGCCGCCGCGACCACGGCACGCCAATCGTCGGCAAGGCCGGCGGTCGCCGCCGCGAAGGGATAGGGCATGGTCACAGCAGCGCCAAGGCCCGGCGCATCACCTTGCCGTTGGCGGTGCGCGGCAGGCTGTCCACCACCCGGACGTCCTTCGGCCGCTTGTAGGCGGCGAGATGATGGGCGCCGTGGGCGAGCAGGGCGTCCTTGTCGAGGCTTGCCCCTTCGCGCAGCACGACATAGGCGCAGATGATCGAGACCGTCTCGGAGACCTGGCGTTCGGCGACCGCGACATCGGCGATCGCCGGGAAGCCGGCCAGTGCCGCCTCCACTTCGAGCGGTGAGACGCGGTAACCGCCGGCATTCATCAGGTCGTTGTTGCGGCCGTGGAACCAGAGGTAACCCGCCTCGTCCAGATGGGCGAGGTCGCCGCCCGCGAACCAGTCGCCGCGCAGCACTTCGGCCTCCTCCGCCGGGCGGTTCCAATAGCCGAGCATCAGGCCGGGATCGCTGCGGTGGACGGCGAGAAGGCCGATCTCGCCCGCGGGCAGGACGTCCCAGGTCTCGGGATCGAGGATCGCCACTCGGCGCCCCACTTGGGGCCTGCCGGGCGAGCCGGGCCGGGCGGGGCCGGGCGGGCACTGGCTGATATAGGTCGAGATTTCCGACATGCCGAGGGCTTCGTAGAGTTCGGTGCCGACCGTCTCCCGCCAATGCTGGAGGGTGACGGCGGGCAGGCTCTCGCCCGCCGAAAGCCCGTGGCGGAGACTGGAGAGGTCCCAAGTCCCGGGTTCGGCATATTTCAGGATCTGGCGGTAGAGGCCGGGCACGGTGGCGAAGATGGTGGCGCGGAAACGCTCGATCAGGCGGGGCCAGATGGTGGCGTCGCGCGGTCCGGTGTAGAGGCAGGCGGTGGCGCCATTGGCCCAGGGATCGGTCAGGCCGACGCCGAGCGTATAGGTCCAGTTGAAGGCACCGGTGTGCAGCACCGTGTCGGCCTCGGAAATACCGTACCAGCCCTGATACATGGGCCGCCGGCCATAGGCCTGGCGCTGGGCATGCAGCACGCCCTTGGGCTTGCCCGTGGTGCCGGAGGTATAGACCAGGAAGGAAGGATCGTCGGCCGCGGTATCGGCGAAATCGCCCATCGGGCCGTTCGCGGCGAGGTCGCGCAGATGGGCCGCCGGGATCACCGTAACCCCTTCGGGCACGGCGAGATCGGCCAGGGAATCGCCGACCGCGATCGCCTTGGCGCCGCAATCCGCGAGCAGGAATTCCGCCTCTTCCGCCGTCAGT
>NZ_JBAZKR010000154.1:0-7050 GCF_041650655.1 Zavarzinia sp. | reverse complement strand
TCGACCGCTGGTTGGGCGGGCTCCGGGATGAGTTGGACGCCCACCGCGCCGCCAACCCCGAGGCCGTGGTGGCCCCTTTCGGCGTCAATCTCGTGGTGCATCGGACCAATGCCCGCTTCCAGCCCGATCTCGACATCGTGGCGCGTCACCGGGTGCCCCTGGTGCTCACCTCGCTCGGTTCGCCGGCGCCGGTGGTCGAGCGGGTCCACGCCTATGGCGGCCTCGTCTTCTGCGACGTCACCAATGCCGCCCACGCCCGGAAGGCGGCGCAGACGGGGGTGGACGGGCTGATCTGCATCGGCGGCGGTGCCGGCGGCCATGCCTCGCTCCAGGGCGCCTTTTCGCTGGTTCGCGAGATCCGGGAATTCTGGGACGGCTGCCTGGTGCTCGGCGGCTCGATCGGCGACGGTTTCCAGATCCGCGCGGCCGAAGCGCTGGGCGCCGATCTCGCCTATGTCGGCACGCGCTTCCTGGCCACAAGGGAATCCAATGCCGCGGACGACTATAAGCAGATGATCGTGGAGGCCGGCATCGACGACCTGGTCTATTCCGACCGCCTCTCCGGTATCGGCTGCAACTGGCTGACGCCGAGCCTCGAACGTGCCGGCATCGACATCGCCAGCCTGCCGCCCAAGAGTCCGGACCTCAGTTCCCTGAACGACGGCGAGGCCCGCCTCTGGCGTGATGTGTGGACCGCCGGCCAGGGGGTGGCGACGATCCACGACGTGCCCTCGGTGGCCGAGCTGGTCGACCGCATGGTGGCGGACTATGCCCTGGCCTGTGCCCTGCCCCCTTCGCCCGCCCTCGCGACCGGGTCCAGGCCATGACCGCACCGATCGACTTCTTCTTCGACTTCGCCTCGCCCTACGCCTATTGCCTGGCCGACTCGCTGGCCGAAGTGGCCGCCCGGCACGGCCGGTCCTTGCGTTGGCGGCCGATCCTGCTCTGGGCCGTCTTGAAGCAGCATGGCATGCCGCCGCCGCTCGAACACGAAGTGAAGCGGCGCTATGTGCTGGCCGACATGGCGCGCTCGGCCCGCTTCTTCGGCAAGCCGGAGTTCCGGATGCCGGATCCCTTCCCGGTCTCCACCCACCTGCCGGCACGCCTGTTCCACCATCTGGAAGCGATGCAGCCGGACGCCGCCGTACCCTTCGCCCGCGCGGTCCTCGACGCCGCCTTCCGCCGGGGCGCCCATCTCGCCGATGCGGCAACGATCGCCGCCCTGGCCGGGGTCTGCGGCGTCTCGCCCGAGGTCGCGGCGGCAGGCATGACCGGCGATACGGCCAAGGAAGCGCTTCGCCTCGCCAACGAAGCGGCGGCGGCCCTCGGGGTCTGGGGCTCGCCCTTCGTGGTCCTGGACGGCGACGCCTTCTTCGGCGCCGACCGCCTGCCCCAGATCGAAGCCCGGCTGGAAGGCCGCCTCTAGACCGCTTGGCCGGCGGCCCAGCCGCTCGACCAGGCCCATTGGAAATTATAGCCGCCGAGCCAGCCGGTGACATCGACCGCCTCGCCCACGGCGAAGAGGCCGGGCACCGCCTTGGCCATCATGGTCTGGGACGACAGGCCGGCGGTATCGATGCCGCCCGCGGTGACCTCGGCCTTGGCGAAGCCCTCGGTGCCGGCCGGCGTCACCACCCAGTTCTTCAGCCGCTCGGCCATGGCGGCCAGGGCCTTGTCCGAAGTCTCGCCGATCGGCCGAGCCGCCTCTCCCGCCAGCGCCTGGGCGAGGCGGGCCGGCAGCACCTCGGCCAGCACCGTCTTCACTTCGGCCCGCGGGCGTACCTGCTTGCGCTCCTTGAGGAAGGCCAGGGCGTCGAGATCGGGCAAGAGGTCGAAGCCGAGCGCCTCGCCCGCCCGCCAGTAGGACGAGATCTGCAGCACGGAAGGCCCGGACAGGCCGCGGTGGGTGAACAGCATATGCTCGCGGAAGCGGGTCTTGCCGAAGCGCGCCACGGCATCGACGGAAACGCCCGAGAGCGGCGCCGCAAAGGCGAGATCGTCGCCGCCGAGGGTGAGCGGCACCAGCGCCGGCCGCGGCTCGACGACGTCGAGGCCGAAGCGCCGCGCCACCTCATAGGCGAAACCGGTCGCCCCCATCTTGGGGATCGAGGGGCCGCCGGTCGCCAATACCAGGCTGGGGGCCACGAAAGTGCCCCCCTCGGTCACCACCGTGAACCCGCTGCCGTCGTGCCCGATATCCGTGATGCGCCGGCCGAGGCGGAGATCGACGCCACCCGCCGCCGCTTCGGCCAGCAGCATGTCGACGATCTGCCGCGCCGAACCGTCGCAAAACAATTGGCCCAGCGTCTTCTCGTGCCAGGCGATGCCATGGCGCTCCACCAGGGCGATGAAATCATGCGGGGCATAGCGGGCCAGGGCCGATTTGCAGAAATGCGAATTTGCCGAGAGGAAACAGGTCGACCGCACGTTGAAATTAGTGAAGTTGCAGCGGCCACCGCCAGAGATCATGATCTTCGCTCCGGCCTTCCCGTTATGGTCGAGGAGAACCACGCGGCGACCGCGGCGGCCCGCGGTCAAGGCGCACATGAGCCCCGCAGCGCCAGCCCCCAAGATCACGGTATCCGCGGCCGTCGGCAAGGCGCTCATCGCTGAAACCGGCCGTGAAAGGCAGCCAGCGGTGTGACAAGGATCGTGGCAAGGCCGCCCCACCCCGCCCGAATTGCTCCCTTACCGCAGCGAGGCGACATTCTCATGATCCAGATCATTTTCCCGATTGCGACACCACTCTAACTCTGCCAAATGTGGCTTGGGGGTGGCGGATTCGCCACAGCAAGGTCAACGCAATAGACTTGTATTTTTGATCGGGGGAATTTTCATGAAAAACTTGAACGCGCTCGTCCGAGCGGGGTCGACGTCTTTTGTCGCCTTGACCGCGGCATTGCTGATTGCCGCACCCGCCCGTGCCCAGGTCGCCAGTGCGGTGATCGACAACGGCACCGTGGCGCTCGGCGTCAACGACACTGGCGAGTTGATCACCAGCGGCGTCGGCCTCACCTTCCTGGCCTCGCCGGCCGGCAGCCAGGACGCCCTGACGCCCGGCTGCGCGTGCGAAGCCTGGGGCGTCGGCGACTACTCGACCATCGGCGATCCGACCCCCTTCTTCGGCAATGCCGGCCAGGCGACGGGTGACCGCAACCTGAGCAACGCGACCCTGACCGTCAGCGGCACCGGGACCGACCCGCGCTCGTCCGGGTCGAGTGCCCTCTCCACCGTCGATGTCTCGGTCGCCGGCTCCAGCCGGATGCTGACGGTCAGTCACGACTATCACCCCAGCGTCGATTCGCACCTCTATCAGGTCGATGTCTCGATCCGGAACACCGGCACGACCGACATCACCGAACTGCGCTATCGCCGGGCGATGGACTGGGACATCCCGCCGACCGAATTCAGCGAATTCGTCACCATCCAGGGCCTGCCCGCCACCAACATCGTGGCGACCAGCGACAACGGTTTCGCCAACGGCAATCCGTTGGAGACGACCGGCAGCATCTCGGCACCCGAAAACACGAATTTCGACGATAACGGCCCGGCCGACCACGGCGCCACCTTCGATTTCAACTTCGGCGCGCTCGCCGTGGGCGACACCCGCAAGTTCGTGATCTTCTACGGTGCCGCGGCGTCCGAGGCAGATGCCCTGGCGGCGCTCCGCGCCGTCGGTGCCGAAGTCTATTCGCTGGGCCAGCCGTCAAGCACGGACGGTGATACGCTCGGCATCCCCAACACCTATATCTTCGCCTTCGCCGGCGTCGGCGGCACGCCGCTCGGCAGCGCGGCCGACGTGACGCCGCTCTATGTCGACGTGCCACTGCTGATCACCAACGACCATTTCAGCAACGTCGGCCTGCGCCTGTCCGGCCACCTCGGCGGCGGCGAGAGCACGCTGACCACAGTCGCCGCGATGCTCGACGGCTCGGCCGAAGGGCCGACCGCATCGTCCGGCGGCACCACGGTCGACAGCCTGTTCGGCGTCCAGGGCCTGCACGGCTTCGTGGCGACCTCCTATGCCGGAACGAAGGTGAGCACCCAGGGCGGCGTGCTGGGCGGCGACGTCAACGGTTACGACATCACCGCCGGCGTCGACTATGACGTCATGCGCAACGAGGGTATCGTCGACTCCGCGCTGGCGGGCCTCGCGGTCGGCTGGTCGGGCTTCTCGACCGACGTGCACGACGGCGGCTCGACCAACGACGGCCACGCCATGTCGCTGATCGCCTATGGCTCGGCCACCATGCTGCACGCCCTGAACGTCGACGCCTTCCTGGGCTACAGCTGGATCAGCTATTCGGCCGAGCGCCTGTCGGGCGGCCCCGGCAACTACGCCAATGCCGACATCGACGGCAGCGATCTCGGCGCCCAGATCAACGCCGCCTACGACATCAACATCCCGACCGGGATCGAGAAGACGACCTTCATCGTCTCGCCCCATGCGGTCGCGACCTATCACAACACGACGATCGACTCCTATGACGAGAGCGGCTTCGCGGCCCGCCATGTCGATGGTTACAGCTCGGATTCGCTGACCTCCGAACTCGGCCTGCACGGCCAGGTCGGCTTGCCGGTGCCCGGCGTGGATCAGCCCCTGCTGCTCCGCATCGGCGCCGGCTGGGTGCATGAATACCTGAACGACGCCTATGTCGTGCATCAGTCGATCGGTGCCGTCAGCCTGACCGCCGACAGCGGCAAGCCGGACCGCGACTATGCGCGTTTCACCGGCGGTCTCGCCATGCCGGTCAATCCCGGGGTGGCGGTCGGCCTCGACTACGAAGGCACTTACGGCAATTCGGTGGTCGACCACCAGTTGCTGACGCTGCGCGCCCGCCTGGCGTTCTGATCCTGCGGCCGGCGCCCCGTCCTTCCGGGCGGGGCGCCGTGCCTCTCAAGCCCCGGCCTTGGAGCCCAGCAGATGGGCCGTCAGATTGGCGTCCGGGATCTGGTGTACGCGCTCGAACAGGCGCGAATAGGTCGCCTTTCGGATCAGCCAGCGGCCGCTCTGCTTCACATATTTGTCGACGTAGAAGGAACTGCCCTCGACCACCGTGTTGCCGAAGGCGAGCGACATGGTCCAGTCGATCAGGGTCCAGTGGCCGTCCGCCGTGTCGTCGTCATGCACTTCGATGATCGGGTGATGCACCGTGTGACTGGAGACGAGCTGCGGGTTGAAGGCTTCCTTGATCGCCTGCAGGACATTGTCGCGCCCGACATAGTGGAAGCGGTAGATGCCGCCCTGATAGTCGACCTCGGCATCCTCGGTCAGCAGGGTTTCGAGCAGGGCGAGATCGCAGGTGTCGATCGCCCGGCAATATTTGTATTTGAGCTGTTTGATCAGCTCCATGTCTTCGAGACGCAGGGCCATTGTCCTCTCTCCCCTCAAGCCGGCATATATTCGCCGCCGTTCACGTCCAGCATGGCGCCCGTCACCTGCACGGCGAAATCCGACAGCAGCATGAGGGCGGCACGGCCGCATTCCTCGTCCGGCGGGATGCGGCCGAGGGCGATGCGCGCGACCGCCTCGGCCACCGCCTCGTCCTTGGTGCGGCCGCTCGACATCGCCTTCCATTCGAAGAACATGTCGGTCGCCGGCCCGCCCAGCCAGCCCATCACCGTCATGTTGACGCGGATCCCCTCCGGCCCCAGCTCGAGCGCGAGCTGGCGGGTGAGCGAGGCGAGCGCGCCCTTGGCCAGCACGTAACCGCCCTCGCCCATCAGGGGCTTGCGGTTCGCCATGGTGCCGATGTTGACCACGGCGCCGCCGCCCTGTTTCTGCATCTGCGGGCGGACGGCGCGGATCATGTTGAGGGCGCCGGCCACGATCACGTCGAAGGCCAGCCGGAGATCCTCTGCATCGTTGTCGAGCAGCGGCACCATGGGCGGGTGGTAATAGGCCGAATTGATCAGCCCGTCGATCCGCCCGAAAGTCTCGACCGCCTTGGCCGCGACGGCGTCGCAATCTTCCTGTTTGGAGACGTCGCCCTGCACGGCGATCGCGGTGCCGCCGGATTCCAGGATCGCCGCCAGCACGTCCTTCATCACGAAGTCCGAGCGCGAGACCATGACCACTTTGGCACCCGCCGCCGCCGCATCGCGCGCCATCTTGGCGCCCATGCCGGGCCCGATGCCGGTGACGATGACGACCTTGTCCTTCAGCAGCATTGTACCCTCCCCCATTTGATTTTCGTTCAGGCCAAACATTCGGCCGTGTAGAAGGCGAATTCCTGTTCCAACCCCTCGCGCGTCAGGCCGAATTCCTCCGGCGTGTAGCGATGTGCAGGGTGGCGGTCGCGGGCGTTCTCGACCAGCCATTCCTTCATGGCGGCCACTTCGAGGTCACCGAAGGGAAGCCCCAGGGCGCCGTAGACCCGCTCCGCTTCGCCCATCGGATCACGCTGCACATCTTCGTAACGCGCATCGATGAAACGCGACGGGTCCTTCTCGCGGAGCCGGATCACCTCGGCCAGGGAGCGACGGAAGCGCTTGACCCAGAAAGGCCCGAGGGTGGCGGGGTCGAGGCTGTCCGTGTTCGGCTTGGTCAGCGCGGCCGCCATCGAGGCATAGGAGGGCACGGTCTGCACCGGTGTCCGATGCGTCATCACCACCCGGCATTCCGGGAAGACGGCGAAGAGCGCGGGCAGTGCCGTCAGGTGATGGGGCGACTTCAGGATCCAGCGCTTGCCGCGGCGTTCCGGCGCCTGCCATTGCAGGATCTTCAGCCAGTCCTTCAGCTCGCGGTAGGCCGGGGTCTGGTCGAAATCGAGCAGGAAGCGGTCGTAGGACGGCACCTTCAGCATGGTGGTATAGCCGGTCGACAGGAAGGAGCGGTCGAGCAGCAGCACGTCCTCCTCGTAACCTTCAGGGTCGATCGGATGGATCGAGGCCATTTCCGGCATGGTCGCCAGATAGATCTGCGCGACCTGGGCCGCCGCCTCGCGCCGCGGCGTCGGATCGCCCGGTTCCTCGCCCGGGAAGGGCATGGGATTGAGCAGTTCCCACGAGAAGGTCGAGGTCAGATGGGGCGAACAGGCGAGCAGGCGG
>NZ_JBAZKR010000153.1:0-7086 GCF_041650655.1 Zavarzinia sp. | reverse complement strand
CCCTTATGCGGAGACTGGTTTACGCCTCGCTGCTCGCCCTCGCCGCCCAGTCGGCAGCCCCGCCAGCGTTTGTGCTGGCGCAGGGCATCGTCGCCGGGGAGGCGCCGGTCGAGGAGATCGCCCGCGACGATCCGCGGCGGAAGCCGATCCTCGACGCGCTGCGTCCGGCCGTGGAGGCCGAATTGCATCAGGCGGTGGTCTTCGTCGTCGATGGGATCCGCGTCCAGGGCGACTGGGCCTTCGCCACCCTGCATCCCCGCACCAAAGCGGGCGCGCCGATCGCTTTCGCCACCACGGGCCTGGCCGACATGGCGGAGGACCTGGACGGCGACGCCACTTTCGCCCTGTTCGAGCGGGTCGAGGGCCGCTGGTATACGATCGCTTACGTGATCGGGCCGACCGATGTCGCCTATGCCGACTGGCCGGCCCATTACGGGGCCCCTGCTGGCCTGTTCCGCCTGCCCTGAGGCAGGCGGCGGCAGAACCTATGGCATCACGCCGCGGCGTAACGCTTCAGGTGGTAGTCGGTGTTGCCGAACAGGGTTTCGATCATGGTCAGGCGCTTGAAGTAATGGCCGACGTTCAGCTCGTCGGTCATGCCCATGCCGCCGTGGAGCTGGACCGCCTGCTGGCCGACGAAGCGGGCCGACTTGCCGATCTGGACCTTGGCGGCCGAAACCGCCTTCCGCCGTTCGGCCGGGCTGGCGCCCAGCTTCAGGTTGGCCATCAGGGCCATGGACTTCGCCTGCTCATAGGCCATGTACATGTCCACCAGGCGGTGCTGGATGACCTGGAAGCGGCCGATCGGCTGGCCGAACTGCACGCGCGTGCGGGCATATTCCAGCGTCGTCTTGTGCAGCTTCTCCATGGCGCCCACGGCTTCGGCGCAGACCGCCGCCGTGGCCTCGTCGACCACTTGTTCGAGCAGGGCGAAGCCGCCGCCCAGGGGGCCGACCACGTCCTCCGGCCCGACCGTGACATTGTTCAGCACGAGTTCCGAAGCGCGGAGCCCGTCGACCGTCGGATAGTCCTGGCGCGAGACGCCCGCCGCCTCGGCATCGACCAGGAACAGGGTGATCCCATCGGTATCACGCTGGCCGCCCGCGGTGCGCGCGCTGACAATGAACTTGCCGGCCATCGGCCCGTGCAGGACGACGGATTTCCGGCCGTTCAGCACGAAACCTTCGCCCGAAGCCTCGGCCTTGGTCGAGACGTCGGCCAGGTTGAAGCGCGAGGTCGGCTCGGCGTAGCCGACGGCGACGATCAGGCTGCCGGCCATCAGCTCGGGCAGCAGCGAGGCCCGCTGGTCGGCCGTACCGCCCGCCTTCAGCAAGCCGCCGGCGAGCACCACGGTGGACAGATAGGGTTCCACCACCAGGCCCTTGCCGAAGGCTTCCATGATGATCATGGTTTCGATCGGCGAACCGCCCAACCCGCCGTCCTCTTCCGAGAAGGGCACGGCGAGCCAGCCGAGCTCGCCGAACTGCTGCCACAGGTCGCGCCGGAAGCCCTCTTCCGATTTCACGATGGCCCGGCGGGTGTCGAAGTCGTAGTCGTCCTGGATGAAGCGCTCGACGCTGTCGATCAGCAGCTTCTGCTCGTCACTGTAATTGAAGTCCATGGTCTCTCTCCCCGCCCTCAGAGCCCCAGCACCATCTTGGCGATGATGTTCTTCTGAATTTCGTTCGACCCGCCGTAGATCGAGGTCTTGCGCATGTTGAAATAGCTCGGCGCCGCGAAGGCGGTGGCCGCCGGGCCGATCAGCGGCTCGTTGGCGCCGTCCATGGCGCGGCGGTTGAAGGCGAAGCCGTAATAGCCCGCCGCCTCGACCGCGAGTTCGGTGATCGCCTGCTGGATCTCGGTGCCCTTGATCTTGAGGATCGAGGATTCCGGCCCCGGGCCCTTGCCCTGGCTCTCCCGGGCGAGGGTGCGCAGCTCGGTATATTCGAGCGCGGTCAGGTCGATCTCGAGTTCGGCCAGCTTGCGGCGGTAGTCCGGATCCTCGATCAGCGGCGCGCCGTTCGACATCTCGGCCGCGGCGATCTGCTTCAGCTTGGCGATGCCGCGCTTGGAGCGCGCCACGGCGGCGATGCCCGAACGCTCATGGCCGAGCAGGAACTTGGCATAGGTCCAGCCCATGCCTTCCTGGCCGATCAGGTTTTCCGCCGGCACTTCGACATTGTCGAAGAAGCACTCGTTCACTTCGTGGCCGCCGTCCATGGTGATGATCGGGCGGACGGTGACGCCGGGCGACTTCATGTCGAACAGCAGGAAGGAAATGCCCTCCTGCTGCTTCACCGAACTGTCGGTGCGCACCAGGCAGAAGATCCAGTCGGCCCATTGGGCCATGGTGGTCCAGGTCTTGGAACCATTGACGATATATTTGTCGCCCTGCCTGACCGCCTTGGTCTTCAGCGAGGCGAGGTCGGAGCCCGAACCCGGCTCCGAATAGCCCTGACACCACCAGACGTCGGACGACAGAATGCCCGGCAGGAAGCGCTTCTTCTGCTCTTCCGAGCCGAAGGTGTAGATCACCGGGGCGACCATGGCCAGGCCGAAGGGAATGATCCCCGGCGTGTTGGCAGCGCCCAGCTCTTCCTGGAAGATGTACTTCTGCGTCGCGGTCCAGCCGGTGCCGCCATATTCCTTCGGCCAACCCGGGGCGACCCAGCCCTTTTGATAAAGGATCTTCTGCCAGCGGACGAAATCGTCCTTGCGCGGCTCCAGCCCCGCATCGAAACGGGCCTTGATGTCGGCCGGATAATTCGCGGCGATGAATTCGCGGACCTCGCGCTGAAACGCGAGATCTGCCGCACTGAAGGACAGGTCCATGACTACTCCTCACCCATTCGCCGTTGTCATGCCGGCTTCGGTCGTCCGGCATGATAGCGGGGCAGACGGGGCGATCAAGGCGGCATGGCTTGACGTCGCGTCACGGGGCTGAAAGCGGGGCCGATCACGCGATCGGCGCTTCGGAATCGGCAGGTTCGGCACGATCTGCTAGGACTTGCCGATCATGTCGCGCAAATCCCCCCTTCCCGCCGACGGGCCGCCGTCGCCCTGCATCAAGGTCTGCCAGGTCGACCCGGTGCGGCGGCGCTGCACCGGCTGCCTGCGCACGCTCGACGAGATCGGCGCCTGGAGCCTCATGAGTGCGGAGGAGAAACAGGCGGTGCTGGATGCGCTGCCGGCCCGCCGGGCCGAGGGCGCCCGCCGCCGCGGTCAGGCGCGCTGAGCCAGGGGCTGTTCGGCCTGGGTCACGAAGCGTCCCACCCAGTCGAGTTCGGCGCGCAGCCGCACCACTTCGCCGATGACAATCATGGCCGGCGCCCGCACCGCCTCAGTGGCGATGGTCGCCGCAGCCGTGGCCAGCGTCGCCTCGACCACACGCTGGCTCGGCAGGCTGGCGTCGGTGATCACGGCGACGGGCTCGGCCGGGCTGCGCCCGCCCGCGATCAGCCGTTCGGCGATCCCGGCCATGTGATGCACGCCCATATAGATCACCAGCACGGGGGCGCCGCGCGCGATCGCACCCCAATCCAGGTCGTCCGGCGGCGCGCCGTCGGCGCCATGCCCGGTCAGGAAGGTGACGGCGGCATTGATGCCGCGATGGGTCGCCGGCACGCCGCCATAGGCGAGCCCGCCGATCCCGGCGGTGACGCCGGGCAGCACGCGGAAGGGAATCCCGGCGCGGGACAGGGCCAGCGCCTCTTCCCCGCCCCGGCCGAACATGAAGGGGTCGCCGCCCTTGAGGCGCAGCACCCGCTTGCCTGCGCGGGCCAGGGAAATCAGCTTGGCCGTGATGTCGTCCTGGCGGCATGACGGCCGCCCGCCCCGTTTGCCGGCATAGTCGAGCAGCGCGCCGGGGCGCACGAAGCGCAGCACGTCGCCGCCCACCAGGGCGTCATGGACGACGACATCCGCCTGCTGAAGCGCCGAATGCACGCCGAGGGTCAGCAGCGACGGGTCGCCGGGTCCGGCACCCGCCAGCCAGACCCAGCCGGGCTGGAACACGGGCAGGAAATCGAAATCGGCCAAAGTTGAATCTCCAGCGCCGCGCCCGGCCGCCACAGATTCAACATCGGCTTTCGGTTAGAGCAATTCAATACAAATAAATTAGGTGTAATTTAGCTCACGAGCTTGCGGAGCTGGGCGGAGAGCATGTCGAGCAGCGAGACGGCGATGATGATGATCACCATGATCCCGGCCGCGGTGGGATAATTGAAGGCGCGCAGTTCCTCGTAGAGTGCCATGCCGATGCCGCCTGCCCCGACGATGCCGAGCACGGCGGCGGAGCGCACGTTCGACTCGAAGCGATAGAGCGAATAGGAAACCCAGAGCGGCAGGACCTGCGGGATCACGCCGAAGACGATTTCGTCGAGCGTGGTGGCCCCGGTCGCCCGGATACCCTCGACCGGCCGGTCGTCGATCGCCTCGACCGCTTCGGAGAACAGCTTGGCCAGGATGCCGGTGGTATGGACGAAGAGCGCCAGGGCGCCGGCGAAAGGCCCGAGGCCGACAGCGACGACGAAGAGCAGTGCGAAGACCATCTCGTTGATGGCGCGGAGCGCATCCATCACCCGCCGGGTCGGCTGGACGATCCACCAGGGCGCCACATTGTGCGAGCACATGAGGCCGAAAGGCACGGCGAAGACGACGGCCAGGAAAGTGCCCCAGATCGCGATCTGCACCGTCTCCCACATGGCCGCTGCGTAATAGCCCCATTCGGCATGCTCGATGAAATAGAGCGGCCGGTCGGGCCAGAAGTCGGAGGCGATGGTGGCGATATTCTCGCGGTTGGTCCAAAGCTTGCCGAAATCGATCCCCGCCCCGTGATAGGACAGGACGAGCAGCGCCAGGAAGGCGAGCCAGCCGGCGGCATTGTAGAGCCGCTTGCGTCCTTCGATCTGCGCCCTTTGGGCGAGGTCGAGCTGACCCGTGGTGCTGGGCATGGTCATGGCGGCGCTGCTCCCCAAAAAGAATGGGGGCGCCGGGCGGAAACCCGGCGCCCCCTTCTGCCTCAGTTGGTCTTCGACTTGGCTTCGAGTTCCTTGAGCTTGGCGTCGATCTCGGCGATCTGCTTGGCCTTGTCGTCGGCGGACAGGCTGGCGTCGGCTTCGATCTTGCTCTTCTTCTTGAAGAGTTCGAGCTGGCGGATCGGGGTCAGCTGGTCGTCGTTCGAGGCCTTGAAGCCCTGCCACTGCAGCGCGGCCAGGATCTTCTTCTCGGCCGCGACCTGTTCGGCGGTGAAGCCGGCGCGTTCCTTGCCGTAGCCCAGGAAGAAGGCGTTCAGCTTGGCCTTGTCGGCGTCGGGCAGGTCCTTGCGCCAGACGATCGGATCGGACGGGATGATCGGCGAGGTCCAGATGATCTTGATCTTGGCGAGCGCGTCCGGCTTGGTGACCTTCAGGCGGTCGAGGTTTTCGCTGTTGTTGGTGGCGACGTCGACCTGCTTGTTGGCGACGGCCAGCGCATTCGCCTCGTGGCCGGCGTTCAGGACCTGCTTGAAGTAGGTCTTGGGGTCGATGTGGTTCAGGGCGAAGACGTAATAGCCCGGCACCAGGAAGCCCGAGGTCGAATTCGGATCGCCGTTACCGAAAATCAGGTCCTTGCCGCCATGCTTGAGCAGGTCGTCGAGGCTGTTCAGCGGGCTGTCCGACGGCACGATCAGATGGGCGTAGTAGCCGGCCGAGCCGTCGACCGCGACGGTCTGCACGAAGATCTGGCCGTTGGCGCGATCGACCGCTTCCATGGCCGACTTGTTGCCGTACCAGGCAATGTCGACCTGCTTGAAGCGCATCGCCTCGATGATGCCGGCATAGTCGGAGGCGAAGAAGGGCTTCACCTCATAGCCGGTCTGCTTGTTCATGTCGGCCAGGAACGGATCCCAGATGGTCTTCAGGTTGGTCGAGGACTCGGTCGAGATGATGCCGAAGTTCAGCGTCTCGGCCGCATCGGCCTTGGGCATCAGCCCGAAAGCCGCGCCCACCATGGCGAGGGCGGCGATGGTCTTCTTGAACATGACCCGTGTTCCTTGTGTGGCTGGGTGGTGAAAGGATTCAGGACAGGCCGGTGGCCAGTTTGGCCTCGAGTCCGGTCGCGTCTTCGAGGCTGGCCGAGCCCCAGAGCGCCGCGGCCGCTTCCGTGTCGCCGGCATAGAGTTCGGCCAGGAGCTGGGGCGTCAGCGCGGCCGAAGGGCCGTCATAGACGATGGCGCCGGCGCGCAAGGCGACCGTGCGCTGACAATATTTCACCGCATAGTCGACCTGATGCAGGGTGACG
Organism: Zavarzinia sp.; assembly: GCF_041650655.1. Lineage (GTDB taxonomy): Bacteria > Pseudomonadota > Alphaproteobacteria > Zavarziniales > Zavarziniaceae > Zavarzinia. The sequence continues at coordinate 804 of NZ_JBAZKR010000153.1, read as the reverse complement.
ACGACGGTGATGCCGTCCTCGCGATTGATCCGCTGCAGGATTTCCATGACGTTGCGGGACGAAGCGGGATCGAGCGAGGCGATCGGCTCGTCGGCCATCACCAGGGGCGCCTGCTGGACCAGGGCGCGCGCGATCGCCACGCGCTGCTGCTGCCCGCCGGAGAGATTGCCGGCCCGTTCATAGGCCCAATCCTGCACGCCGACGCGGGCGAGCGCTGCCATGGCGGCCGCGCGCTCTTCGGCGGGAAAGAATTTGATCATCTTGCGCCACTGCGGCGTCCGGCCGAGCGCGCCGGCGAGCGTGTTCATCAGCACGCTCATGCGGTTGACCAGGCCGAACTGCTGGAAGATGAAGCCGATCTCACCCCGGATCGCACGGATGTCTGCGGCGATCCGGCCCTGGTTCTGGACCACGCGGCCACCCACCGTGATGGTGCCCGAGGGAGTCGACTTCCGGTCGCCCGCGACCAGGCCACCGATATGGCGCATCAGGGTAGACTTGCCGGAACCGGAGGCGCCGATCAGGGCGACCATCTCGCCCCGGCCAACGGTCAGATCGACGGCGTCCAACGCCCGGCGGCCGCCGGCGAAGGTCTTGCTGAGCTGACGGACCTCGATCGCTGCAACCATCCAATGCCCCACACGTCACACGGGGCGGGAATAGCAAGCGCTGATGACCGGCCGTTTGCGGTTTGATGAAGCTTCGGTGTCAGGTGCCGCGCCGAAGCCTCGTCTCCCGGTGCAGGATGTAGAGCCCGCTGCCGATCACGAGCGCGGCGCCGGCGAAAGTGCCGGCCACCGGCAC
>NZ_JBAZKR010000152.1:0-7110 GCF_041650655.1 Zavarzinia sp. | reverse complement strand
ACGGGCCCAACTCGGACATCGTCCTGGCGAGCTTCCGCCGGGCGGTCCTGGACTACGGCTGCCCCCACCACGCACTAATGGACAACGGAAAGGACTTCATCGCGCGGACGGTCGCCGGCGGGCACCGAAAGATCGCGTACCGCCTGGACGAGCTGCGTGTGCGGGCGGCGTTCAGCACGCTCCCGATCCAGTGCCATTTCGCGCAGCCCTACAACGCGAAGGCGAAGCCGGTCGAGCGGAGCTTCCGCACGATGAGCCTCCAGTTCGACCGCGAGTTTGAGACGTGGCTCGGGTCGAATCCCCAGGAGCGGCCGGAGGGCTCGGCGAGGGCGCTGGCCGAGCTGGTGAAGGCCGGGAAGATGCCGGACTTCGACCTGGTCGCGAAGGCGCTCGCCGAGTGGGAGGATCACGTCTACGGCGAGGCCGGGCACCGCGGGCAGGGGATGAACGGCCGCTCGCCGAACGAGGTCTATCGCGAGGAGCTGGAGGTCGTCCAGCGGGTCCCCGAGCGCGAGCTGATGATGTGCCTGATGCGCTCGAGCGAGCCGCGCGCGGTCTTCGCCAACGGGATCAGCATGTGGGGCCGCTGGTTCGCCGCGCCGGAGCTGTTCGGCCTGGCGGGCAAGGGCAAGTGCTGCTACGTGCGGTACGACCCGGCCAAGGTGGGCGAACTCTTCGTCTTCGATCTCCAGGACCGATACCTCTGCGCCGCGAGGCGGACGGACCTGGTCGCGTGGGGCGCGACGGGCGAGGACCTCCGCGCGAGGATGAAGCTGAAGGCGCAGCGCCGCAAGATCGCGCGGGCGATGGGCGAGACGGATGCGACTCTCTTCGGCGGGACCGGCGACGCCGTGCACAACATCGCGCTCCAGCGGCAGGCACGCGAGGCGGAGGCAACGAAGCGCGCGGTCGAGCGGCCCGATCCGAAGCCGCCGGGCGGCGAATCGCTCCCGGCCATTCGCATCGTGCGGACGGCGATGGAAGAGGCGGCACGCGAGGTCGCGCGGCTGCCGAAGGCGGCGGGAATGGAGGCCGGTAGCACAGGTTTCCAACCTGTGCAGCACGGGTTGGAAACCCGTGCCACCAAAACCAGCGCCACCATACGCATGACGGCGCGGGAGTTCTTCGGAGTCGGCGTCTCGGGCGGGGGACGGGCCACCGTCCCGTCGGACGACATGGTTGACGCACGCTCCCCTTCGGAGCAGCCTCCCGCCCCCGCCCGCCTCGCCGACGACGAGTTCGACACCTTGCAGATCTGACCCGTAGCGAAAGGACTTCGATCATGGGACTGCCGGCACTCAAGTTGGCGCGGGGCGCGGAGGCGGTCGAGCGGCCTCCGCTCCCCCAGACCATGCCCTCCGCGAAGGACGTCCTGGAGCTGGTCCGCTCGCGTGTCCAGCACACGACGCTCGACCGGCCGTACGATCCGAGCGATCCACGCCCGGCGAAGAAGACGGCGGCCCTCTCGATCGGCGTCCACGAGGGGACGCTCGGGCGATACCTGGACGGGAAGGCCGAGCCGAGCGAGGACTTCCGCCGCCTGGCGTGGACCTGGCTGACGCTGGAGGAAGCCCGCGAACTCGACGAGGCCGAGGGCCGCGCGGCCCCGCGAATCGCGGGGGCCGCCGAACCGCTCGCCGAGACGACGGTCGTGCGGCGTGTGGAACGGCTTTGCAAGCTCTGCCTCCAGGAGCGGATCATCGGGATGGTCTACTCCGAGACGAGCTGCGGGAAGACGACGGCCCTCAAGGCGTACGCGGCCGGCAACCCGGCGGCGATCTACGTCAAGGCGTCGGTCGTTCGGACCAGCACGAAGCGCGGCATGATGGCCTCGATCTGGAAGGGGGCCGCGCGGAGAGGGAAGGACCGTTCGCTCAGCGATCGGTGGGACGACCTGATCGAGTACCTCGCGGGCGGCGACCCGTCGCGGCCGAGCACGCGGCTCATCATCGTGGATGACGCGCACGTCCTGCCCTACGCCGTCCTGGAGGCTTTGCGCGATCTGCATGACGAGGCGGGGGTCGGGATCGTCCTGGCCGGGACGACGCGGCTGCACTCGCGCGTCACGCTCGCCGGCGACGCCCACCAGATGTTCGAGCAGCTCCGGGCGCGGATCGGAGTCGTCCGCCGCGTCGGAAAGCCCGACCGCCCCGACGTGGAGGCCGTCGCCCGCGCGTGGGCGCCGCCGGGGCTGGAGTTCACGGCCGAAGCCCTGGAATGGCTCGCCGATCTCGCCAAGCAGCTCGGCGCGCTGCGTCTAGTCAAGCATCATGTGCGGATGGCCCTGCGAATCGGCGGGGCCGACCGCGTCAACGGCACGCTCGACGTCCGCCACCTCCAGGCCGCGCACCGCCAGCTCGATAGCGAGGTGGCGGGATGAAGAAGCCCACGCCAGCCGCGAGAGCGATCTTCCAGTCCTTCGCCAGGCTGCATCCGGAAAGGCAGGCCGCCGTCCTTCTCCTCTGCGCGATGTCGCACCTCGCGCGACAGAAGGTCTCCCGCCAGACGATCGGTGTGAGCGATACGGGGAAGCCGCCGATCACGATGATCATCGTGATGGCCAAGGGATCGGACGCGGAGCTTGTCAGGAGGCGACTCAAGGCATGAGTCTCACAAGGTGGCAACTCGGCCTGCTGCACTCCGCGCCGGCCTCGCTCGGCGTGTTGGAGGATGAGCGCAAACTCGTCCAGGCGAACCTCGGCGGGGCCTGGTCGGCGAAGGACATGGACTACGCGGGGCTCTGCCGCGTGATGGCGTTTTGGGAAAGCAAGGGCTACGTCGATCCGGCCAACGGGCCGGGTTGGTGGGCCGCGCAAGAGGATGGTTCTCGCACGGTAGCGCTGCGCGGCAAGGTGCTCAAGCTTGCGGCCCTGGCGGGATGGATCGTCCAGGGAAGGCCCGAGGGCCGCAACGTGGACTTCGCGCGGATCGACGCGTTCTGCGCCGCCCAGTTCGCCGGGCGGAGCGGATGCTCGCGGCTGAAGGACGCGGGGCCGGGCGATCTCCTCGAGCTGGTCGAGGCGTTCAAGGAGATCGCCAAGCGGGCGGGGGCGAAGGTGTGGGATGACTCGCCGGACGTGCGCGCCGTGCGGCGGTCCGGCAAGACGGTTGCAACGGCTATGCTCTGCGCCTGCGCCCTCTGGGCGACTCTGCCGGCAGGCGCTGCGGAACGCCAGGTCCCCCTCCACCTGGCTCGTGAGACGGACGGCGGCCCGGCCTCCCTCCACCGGGCTGCCTCCGTCGTCCCCGAGGGCCTTCGGCCGGCCGGGGTTTCCACCGACGCGCGGCCAGCGACCCGCGCGCCGGACCTTTCCCCCGGCCGGTCGACGGTCCTCGCGAAGGGCGCTGCCGATGGAGCGGCGCGGGCTGCGCGCCAAAATGGCCTGCGCCGTCTCCTGGCGGCGATCCGACAGGTCGAGAGCGGCGGGGACGACCGCGCCGTCGGCGACGGCGGCAAGGCCCGCGGGCCGTACCAGATCTAGCGGGCGTACTGGATCGACGGCGGCGGCGACCCCGAGCGGTACCGGACGGACGCCCACGACGCCGCGAAGAGCGAGCGAGTGGTGATGGGCTACTGGCGGCGGTACTGCCCGGCGGCGCTCGAGGCAGGCGATTGGGAGACGCTCGCGCGGGTCCACAACGGCGGACCCGTCGGGGCGCGGAGCAAGGCGACGCTCGCTTACTGGCGGAAGGTCAAGGCCGCGATGGGAGGCAACGGATGATCCGCGTGAAGGCCAAGGCGGGCAGGCTGGTGGACGGCGACGGGCGCGACCTGCGGCTCACGCCGAAGGGCGAGCGGGTCCTGCGCGAGGCGAAGGGCACCATGCGGCAGCTCAAGAGGTCCCACGGGGCGCGGGATCGGCGGAATGCGGCCGCGTCTCCGTTCGGCCAGCGGTGCCGCGTCAGCGAGGCGAGCGCCTATCTGGAGCTGACGCGGGACACGGCCGCCTGGTACCACGGCGAGTGGAGGCACCTGGCTACGCAGAAGCTCCTGCATCGGACCGGGCCGTGCCGGTCGATGGAGGATGCGTTCCGGGCGGCCAGGCGTTGGATCGAGTCGAGGCCGCCGCGCGAGGAGAGCTTCTGACGTGGGCGGCGCGTACATCGTCATCCCGGCCGAGCAGCTCGACCGCCTGGTCGATCGGTGGCGGCGCGGCGAGAACGTGGACGCGATCGCCCGGTCGGTCGGGCACAGCCACGCCTGGCTGCGGCCGAAGCTGCGGCGGGCTGTCGGCGATGAAGAGTATCGCCGCGTGACGCACCTGCGGATCTCGGCGCAGAGGAAGCGGGACCTGGCGTATCTCAACCTGCGGGGACGCTGCGGGATGAAGAAGCACCAGCGGATCGGGACGATGCACTACTGGATGTGGCGGGGGCGGCCCCGGGCGATGGTCAAGGTGACGCTCGCGCGGTTCCGCAACAGCAAGGCGTGGCGGCCGCTCGCGCGGGTCGTGTGGGAGCGCGAGCGGGGGCCGATCCCGGCAGGGTGCGTCGTCGCACACGTCAACGGCGACACGCGGGACTGCCGGATCGGGAACCTCGTCTGCGTGTCGCGGGGCGACCTCTGGCGGTGGACGCAGGCACGGTGCGCCGAGCGGTACGAGCGGGCGCGGGCGAAGGGGAGGGCCAAGATGCGGCGTTTCGCGACGCACAGGACGGCGGCGGCGGACGCGGCGGCGCGGGCCGTGATCGAGGCCGCGCGGGCGGGAGGGAAGAGGATCTTCCCGGAGGAGGCGGCGTGAGGACTTGTCACGGCGAAGCCGAGCGGAGCGAGACGAAGCCGGATGACGGCGAAGCAACTTGACTTCGAGAGGCGGTGCGCCGGGAACCGGGTCAACAGGGACCCGGTTCAAGATGACGAGCTGTACCGGCTGATTCAGTCGAGGCTGGCGGCGCGGGGCGTGCTGCACTGGACGCTCCACTGGCCGGAGATCGACCTGGCGATCCGCGACGCGGTCGCGGAATACAGACTCACCACGAAGGGCACGAAGGAAGAGAAGGCATGACAGAGAACGTGAAGCAGGAGACTGGATTCCGCGAATGGTGCATCGTGGACCTGTTCGGCCATCAGCGCCTCGCGGGCCTCGTGAGCGAACAGGCCATCGGTGGATGCTCATTCATCCGGGTGGACGTTCCGGAGATCAAGAGCGACCTCGGCCTTGTACTTCAGCCAGCGATGACGCGGTTCTTTGGGCAGGGCGCGATCTATTCGATCTCGCCGGTAGTCGAGGCCGTCGCCCGCCAAGCGGCCGCCGCCTGGACGCAGCCGCCAGTCCACCGCTATCAGTTGCCGGCGGAGCGGCAGCGGAGCCGTGAATACGACGACGATGAGGATGGCTTCGATCCTCCGCCGGACCCAGAGAACGTGGGGGTAACGCCCATATGATCCACTGCCCCCATTGCGGCGGCGTGTTCGACCCTGCGGCCCTCGGGCGCCGGGGTCCGTCTCCCGGAACGGCGGCGCGGATCGAGGGTCACCAATTCCTCGGCCGCTACAAACGGCCCGCTGGGTGCACCGATGAGCGGGAGTGCCAGGTGCTGAGCCTGGCGGGCGTCTGGTCGGCGAAGGTGAGGCGGCTGACCGTGCTGAACCGCGAGCGGTTCGTCGCGATCCACGCGAGGCTGGAGGACGGGTACTCGTACGCGGCGCTGCGGGCGGCGATCGAGAAGTACGGGGCCGACGAGTGGCACAGGCGGACGGGCGCATGGCTTGACCTGGCCGACTTCATGCGGCCGAAGAACCTGGACAAATGGTTCGTCGAGTGCGCCGAACGCGAGCGGGTCGCGGAGCAGAAACAGGCCCAGCGCACGCCCCTTGCGCCGCCCGTGCGCGGGGTCGTGCGCGAGGTCGCGAAGGCCCTCAAGGCGCCCACGCCGGCTGACGAAGAGCGGGCGAGGATCGCGGAGTTCAAGGCGATGCCGGAGGCCGAGCGGGCGGCCGTGCTGGACCAGGCGGCGCGGGAGTGGGCCGGGCTGCACCCGCAGCGGAACCCGCTGCCGGCGGACCTGGCGTACTATCCGATCGCGCGGCAGGTGTGCGAGATCCTCAAGAGAAGGAAGGCGGGCGAAGCGCGTCCGCCGTAGCGAAGGCGGTGGAACATGGCGGAAGATGAATCGGCGGACCGGGAGAAGACCGGCTCGTCTTGTGTTGCGCCGAGCGGAGACGCGTTGGCACGTGTCGAGGGCGGGCTGTTGCGCGAGGCACTGGACATCCTGGAGGCGGCGAGCGGATGGGTCGGCGGGGCCGACCTGGCCGGGCGGCTCGGGCTGCCGTCGGCGCGGGACGTACGGAGGCGGGTGATCTGGCCGCTGCGGGGGAGGTATCGCCTGCCGGTGTACTCGCAGCCGGGGCCCGCGGGCGGGTACAAGCTGCGGGCGTCGGCCGAGGAGCACGCGCGGTGCCTGGCGTGGCTCGACCAGCTCGGGCGCGACGTGCTCGCGATCCGGGCCATCCTGCGCCGCGAGGGGCTCGACGTGGCGATGGGGCAGATGGTGATGAGCTTCATGGCCGGAGGGGGGGAGGCGGGGGTGGCCGAGGCGGCGCGGCCCGGAGGGCGAGAGGATCAGCTCTCGATGCTCATCGACGAGGAGGCGCGGGCCGGGCGGCGCGTGCGGTGGACGGATGTGCTCGAGCGGCTCCTGGCCGTGATGGCCGAGAGGCCGGACGAGTACGCCGAGCCGATCGCGCGGATTCGGGAGCGGTACGGGGGGATGTTCCTTCCGGCGGATCGGCTGGCCACGATCGAGCGGCACGCGGACGAGATTCGGAGGCTGCTCCGGGCTGGATAGTGTTACATGGCTGGAAAACTGACAATATGGCAGGCGGCAGATTGCGCAGATTACCACGCGAGGGCGTGCGGCGCGGCGCCGCGTCCGTGCGGCGCGGTGCGGCGAGGAGGGATGGCGAGGGGCGAATTTGCTAGGGTTCTCGGGGGAGGCGATTTCAGGAATCCGGACACGATGGGGTCAGGCTGGGGCGGGCGTTTCATTTCTGACGTGACGAATATTCTTCCGTAAGCCTTGATTGTTCCGCCCTTTACCGGTAGATTCCGGTTTTTCCCACGAGTTTCATTTTCGGTCTTACCCCATACTCGGCCTCTGGGTGCCACG
>NZ_JBAZKR010000151.1:0-7207 GCF_041650655.1 Zavarzinia sp. | reverse complement strand
GGTCAACCATCACGAGGAAGCGGGGGTGCCGCCGCCGCCCGAAGAGGATACGGCGAACATCGTTCTCATGGTCGCGACGGTGGCCTATGGCGAGGGCATCATGGGCCAGACGCTGCGGCGGGCCGCCAATATGGACGACACGGCGGAATCCCGGGCCGGCTTCCGCACCTGGTTCGGCCATCTGGTGCAGGACTATATGGACGGCTGTTTCGTGAAGATGGGCGGCGTCCTGCCCCCGCGCCAGAAATAGCTGTCGGGCACGCCGAAATGACAGTCCAAAATGATTCGGGGCGACCCGCGAAGATCGCCCCGATTTCACCATTCGCGCCTGTGTGACTGTTAGTCTTGTTCAGACAAGTCCGACGACCAGCGCCATCAGAAAGGTGAAGACGACACCGGTCAGGACATGGTTCGCGGTCATTGGCCGTATCCTTTCCTCATCGGTGAGGTGAGTAAAGAGTACGTGAATCCTGAAACCTGAAAACCCGGATTCGTTGCTGCGCCGCACCTCGCCCGAGACTTCACCAGGGCAGGGCGTTTCCGTCCAGATTCAGGAACTTGCCGCTGTCCTTTAAGGTCAGCCCTGCAATAGTGCGGCGCATCATATCCACACTTTCTTGAATCGAGAGGGGGGCTTCCGGCCCGCCCATCTCGGTCCTGACCCATCCGGGGTGCAGGGCGACGGCGCCGATGCCGCGCGGGGCGAGGTCGCGGGCGAGGGAGCGCACCACCATGTTGGCCGCCGCCTTGGACGAGCGATAGACATAGTCGCCGCCCGAGCCGTTGTCGCCGATCGAGCCCATGCGGCTGGTGATGGTCACCACCGTGCCGCGCCCGCGGGCGAGGGGATCGGCCAGCGCCTCGGCCACGTAATAGGGCACCATGGCGTTGACGCGGAAGGCGTCGATCCAGGCTTCGGCGTCGATCGGGCCGAGGTCCTGGGCCTTGGGGCCCCAGGTGCCGGCATTGTTGATCACCAGTTCCAGCCGTTCCTCGGCGAAGCGGGTGCGCAGCGTGGCGATCGACTTGCGGTCGGTCAGTTCCATCTCGTGCACCCAGACGTTCGGCACGGTGCCGAGGTCATGGGCGTGGCGGGCGATCGCATGAACGCGCCAGCCCTCGGCGGCATAGGCTTCCGTCAGCGCCCGGCCGAGGCCGCGGCTGGCACCGGTGATCAGCAGGCATCGCGGCATCGCTCACTCCTTCCCCGGGGCGGGGCCGAAGCCGCCACCGCCCGGTGTCTCGATCTCGATCGCATCGCCCGGTCCGACCGACACTTCGGCGCAGGCCCCGAGGTCCTCGACCCTGCCGTCCGCCCGCAGCAGGCGGTTGCGGCCGGTCGCGCCGGGCGCCCCCCCGGCCAGGCCGAAGGGTGGCACGCGGCGCCGGTTCGACAATATGGCCGCGGTCATCGCTTCGCGGAAGCGGATCACGCGGATGACGCCGTCGCCGCCCCGGTGCCGCCCCGCCCCGCCCGAGCCGCGGCGGATCGCGAAACGTTCGACCAGGACGGGGAAGCGCCATTCCAGCACTTCCACGTCGGTCAGGCGGGAATTGGTCATATGGGTGTGAACGGCGTCGCAGCCGTCGAAATCGGGGCCGGCGCCGGCCCCGCCGCAGATCGTCTCGTAATATTGGTGGCGCTGGTCGCCGAAGGTCAGGTTGTTCATCGTGCCCTGGGCCGCCGCCATCACCCCCATGGCGCCGTAGAGCGCATCGCACAGGGCCTGGCTGGTCTCGACATTGCCGGCCACCACCGCGGCGGGGAAGCGCGGGCGTAGCATCGAACCTTCCTCGGCGACGATGTCGAGCGGTTCGAGGCAGCCCTGATTGAGCGGAATATCGTCGTCCACCAGGGTGCGGAAGACATAGAGCACGGCCGCCTTCACCACGGCGAAGGGGGCGTTGAAATTGGTCCTGAGCTGGGCCGCGGTGCCGGCGAAATCGATCCGGGCACGTCGGGCCGCCCGGTCGACCGTGACGGCGACCTTGATCACCGCGCCGTCGTCCATCTCGCAGGAAAAGGCGCCGTCGATCAGGCGGTCGATCACCCGGCGCACCGCCTCCGCCGCATTGTCCTGGACGTGGCGCATATAGGCATGGACGACGTCGAGGCCGTAGTGGTCGACCATCGCCAGCAGTTCCTGGGCGCCCTTCTCGCAGGCGGCGATCTGCGCCTTCAGGTCGGCGATATTCTGTGCCGGATTGCGCGCCGGCCAGGAGCCGGATTGGAGCAGGGCGGTGACCTCGGCTTCGAGGAAGCGGCCCGCCCGCATCAGGGGCAGATTGTCGATCAGCACGCCTTCTTCGGTCACGCTGGTCGAATGGGGCGGCATGGAACCCGGCGTGATGCCACCGATATCCGCCTGGTGGCCGCGCGCTGCCACGTAGAAGATCACGCGCCCGCCGGCGCGGTCGAACACGGGGGCGATCACCGTGACGTCGGGCAGATGGGTGCCGCCGTTATAGGGCGCGTTCAGCATGAAGGCGTCGCCCGGCCGCATGGTGGCGCCGTGGCCGCGGATCACCGTCTCCACCGATTCCGACATGGAGCCGAGATGCACCGGCATATGTGGCGCATTGGCCACCAGCCCGCCGGCCGCGTCGAAGACGGCGCAGGAAAAATCCAACCGCTCCTTGATATTGACCGAATGCGCGGTCTTTTCGAGGGTGAGCCCCATCTGTTCCGCGATCGACATGAAGAGATTGTTGAAGACTTCGAGCAGGACGGGATCGCGCACCGTGCCCGCCCGCTGCCGTGCGACCGCTCCCGCCCGGTCGAGGAAGAGGGCGCCGGTCTCGCCGACCGAGAGCTTCCAGCCCGGTTCCACCACCGTTGTCGAATGATCCTCGATCACGATCGCCGGGCCTTCGACCGTATCGCCGGCCAGGAGGGATGCCCGGCGTATCACCGAAGCCGAATGCCAGTGCCCCTTGGAGAAGAAGCGGGTGGTTGCTTCGGCAACCGGCGCGCCCATGGTCCGGTGCGGCAGGGTCGCTTCGGCGATGGCGGCGCCGCCGCCGCTGGCCTCGACCGAGATCGCCTCGACCACGAGCCGCCGCTCGCCCGAGACGAAGCCGAAGCGGGCGCGGTGCGCGGCCTCGAAAGCGGCACGAAGCTCGGGGATCGTGCCGAAGGGCACGATCAGCGCGGTATCCGTACCCTCGTAGCGGAGATGGGCACGGCGGGCGAGCGCGATGCCGGCTTCGGCCACGCCCTGGCCTGCCACTTCGGCGATCGCCGTGGCACCGAGTTCGGCCAGCCGCGCTTCGGCCCGGCTGCGGGCGGCTTCGTCCAGCACCGCCTCGACCGCTTCCTCCCGGCTCGCCGTGATGTCGGCCAGTCCCATGCCATAGGCGGACAGAAGCCCGGCCAGGGGATGCAGCATGACCCGCTTCATGCCCAGCGCTTCCGCCACCAGGCAGGCGTGCTGCCCCCCGGCGCCGCCGAAACATTGCAGCGTATAGGCGGTGACGTCGTGGCCGCGCTGGACCGAGATCTTCTTGATCGCATTGGCCATGTTCTCGACCGCGATCGAGACGAAGCCGTCCGCCAGTTCTTCCGCCGTCTTCTCGCCCTGGCCGGCGGCCGCGACCGTCGCGGCCAGGGCTTTGAATTTCGCCGCCACCGCCTCGGCATCGAGGCGCTGGTCGGCGCCCGGGCCGAAGACGGCGGGGAAATGCGCCGGCATGATCTTGCCGAGGAAGACATTGGCATCGGTCACGGTCAGCGGCCCGCCCCGGCGATAGGCGCAGGGGCCGGGATTGGCGCCCGCCGACTCGGGCCCGACCCGGAGCCTCGATCCATCGAAGCCGAGGATCGAGCCGCCGCCGGCCGCGACGGTATGGATCGCCATCATGGGCGCCCGGATGCGCACCCCGGCCACCTGGGTCTCGAAGGAGCGTTCCAGGCTGCCGGCATAGTGGCAGACATCGGTCGAGGTGCCGCCCATGTCGAAGCCGATGATGCGCGTCTCGCCCACCGCCTCGGCCGTGCGGCTGGCGCCGACCACGCCGCCCGCCGGGCCGGACAATATGGCATCCTTGCCCTGGAACAGATGGGCGTCGGTCAAGCCGCCCGATGATTGCATGAACATCAGCCGGGCCTCGCCCAGCGCCCCCGCCACCTGGTCGACATAGCGGCGCAGGATGGGCGAGAGATAGGCATCGACCACCGTGGTATCGCCCCGGCCGATCAGCTTCATCAGGGGCGAGGTGCCATGCCCGGTCGAGACCTGGGTGAAGCCGATCTCCCGCGCAACCGCGGCCAAGGCTTGCTCGTGGGCCGGAAAGCGATAGCCGTGCAGAAGGACGATGGCGACGGAGCGGATACCGTCGGCGAAGGCTGCTTCCAGCCCTTTTCTGGCCGTGGCGAGGTCGAGCGGGCGCAGCACCTCGCCCGTGGCGCTCAGGCGCTCGTCGACCTCGACCACGCGCTCGTGCAAGAGCTCCGGCAGTTCGATCGAACGGGCGAAGATCTTCGGCCGGTTCTGATAGGCGATGCGCAAGGCGTCGCCGAAGCCCCGGGTGATCGCCAGCACCACGCGCTCGCCCTTCCGCTCCAGCAGGGCATTGGTGGCCACCGTGGTGCCCATCTTCACGGCGCCGATCGGGGCCGCGGCCATGGTGGCGCGCAGCCGCCGGATGCCTTCGACGGCGGCGTCGCGGTAATGTTCCGGATCCTCGGACAGCAGCTTGGCGGTGACGATGGCGCCGTCCGGGCGCCGCGCCACGATATCGGTGAAGGTGCCGCCGCGGTCGATCCAGAAATCCCAGGTGCTCATATGTCCTCTTGTCTCGCGGCCTTGCGATTCAACACCATGGCATCCTTACGCGAGTCAACGGGCAGGCGGTCATGAGTATCTGGGGCAAGATCATCGGCAGTGCGGCGGGCTTCGCCTTGGGCGGCCCGCTCGGCGCCCTGCTCGGCGGGCTCGCCGGCCATGCCGTCGACGCGCTGGCGGCGGGCGGGGCGGCGCCGGGGCTGCGGCGCGAGCATGTCGGCCGCGACCAGACGCGGCGCATCGCCTTCACCGTCGGCGTCATCGTGCTGGGCGCCAAGATGGCAAAGGCGGACGGCCGGGTCACCACGGACGAAATCCAGGCCTTCCGCGAAGTTTTTCATGTCCCCGAGTCGGAGGTCGAGCAGGTCGGCCGCATCTTCAACCGCGCCAAGGAGGAGGCGGGGGGATTCGAGCCCTATGCCGCCCAGATCAAGGCAGTGCTGGGCGACGACATGACCCTGCTCGAGGAATTGCTCGACGGGCTGTTCCACATCGCCAAGGCGGATGCGGTGATCCACCAGGCAGAAATCACCTTCCTCGAGGACGTGGCGCGCATCTTCGGCTTCTCCGAGGCCGAATTCGCGGCGATCCGCGCCAGCCATCTCGGTCCCGACCAGTCCGACCCCTATACGATCCTGGGGGCCACGCGCGCGATGGACGAGGCGGCCCTGAAAGCCGCCTACCGCAAGCTCGTCCGCGAACACCACCCGGACACGCTGATCGCCAAGGGCATGCCCGAGGAATTCGTCAAAGTGGCGACCGAGCGCCTGGCCCAGATCAACGCCGCCTGGGAGAAGATCGCCAAGGAGCGGGGGATCCGGTGATCGATCTCCCTCGTCCCGGGGCCGGAACGAGGGAGGGATGCCTTGGCCTCACTTCACCCGGGCGATCAGGGCGGCGGTGAGTTCCTTGGTGTTGGCCTTGCCGCCCAGGTCGCCGGTGCGCACCAGATCGAGGTTCAGGGTGGCGTCGATCGCCGTGGTCAGGCGGGCGGCGAGGTCGTCGCGGCCGACATGGGCCAGCATCAGGCCGGCCGCCAGCAGGAGCGCCAGGGGATTGGCGATGCCCTTGCCCGCGATATCCGGGGCCGAGCCGTGCACCGCCTCGAAGATCGCCGCCGTCTCGCCGATATTGGCGCCCGGCGCCATGCCGAGGCCGCCGACCAGGCCGGCGATCTCGTCCGACAGGATGTCGCCGAACAGATTGGTGGTCACGATCACGTCGAACTGCCAGGGATTCATGACGAGCTGCATGGCGCAGGCATCGACGATCCGCTCGTCGACCGCGACCCGGCCCTCGTATTCCTTGGCGACCGCGCGGCCCTCTTCCAGGAAGAGGCCGGTGATGGCCTTCAGGATATTGGCCTTGTGCACCAGGGTGACCTTCTTGCGGCCGTGCTTCACCGCATAGTCGAAGGCATATTCGACGATCCGGCGGCAGCCCTCGCGGGTGGTGACACCCTGGCTCACTGCGACGGCATGGGGATCGCTGCCCACCGGAATGAAATGCTCGTGGGCGACATAATAGCCCTCGAGGTTCTCGCGGATCAGCACGACGTCGATCTTGTCGAAGCGCCCGCCCGGCACCAGGGTGCGCGCGGGCCGGACGTTGGCGTAGAGCTTGAAGGCTTCGCGCAGCCGCACATTGACCGAGCGATAGCCGCCGCCCGACGGCGTGGTCAGCGGGCCCTTGAGGGCGAGGCCGGTCTTGGCGATCGAATCGAGGGTCGCCTGGGGCAGCGGGTCGCCCGCCACGGCGATGCCGGCCATGCCGGCGTCCTGGCGGTCCCACAGGAAGGGAGCGCCGAGGGCGTCGAGCACCGCGACGACCGAATCGACGATCTCGGGGCCGATGCCGTCGCCGGGGATGAGGGTTGCCGGGATCGTCGACGCGCTCATGGGGGTAAGCCTCGCAATTTGGAATGGCCGCGCTCTTAGGCGCGAGGGGGGCTCGTGTCGAGCCCGACAAAAGGCGGAATGCCGTCGCCCTCGGTCTCCGCGGTCTACCACCCACTATAGATGGGGCAATGATCCAGCGCATGGCGCGCTGTCCAAAAAACTTCAAAATTCCTGTTGCGCGGCCCCCCGGACTCGGCCTAAAAGGCGCCCCTCCGCAGCGCCGAACCGGCAACGGCAAGGCGCTTCGGGGACCGCGGTCGGCGGGTTTTCTGATCCCGAAAGGCGAAGACGAAAGCGTGTTGACAGCGGGTTGGGAAGCGGGCTACAAGCCGCCCCCTGGCAGCCGGAAGAGGTAACTCGGAAGGTTGCACCGAAGACCGGAAGGCGAAGCGGAATGCTTCAAAAATTCGGTTGACGGAGGGAAGCGGTGGTAGTAGAAACCGCGACCTCGCAGCGAGCCGGAAGGTGGTGCTGCAAACCGGGTGAGGCGGAAGCCGAGTTCGGGTGCTCCTTGAAAAGTAGGAT
>NZ_JBAZKR010000150.1:0-7308 GCF_041650655.1 Zavarzinia sp. | reverse complement strand
CCATGTTGCCGTCGTATTTGCCGGCGTCGCGCACCGTGTCGATATGGCTGCCCATCATCAGGCAGGGGGCACCCGGCACAGTCCCTTCATAGCGCCCGACGACATTGCCGATGGCGTCGATCCGGGCTTCCATCCCGGCCTCGCGCATCCAGCCGAGCAATTCGTCGGCGGCGGCGCGATGGGCGGGGGAAAGGAAGGTGCGGGTCAGATTCTCCGCGACCTCCGTGTGGCGGGCAAAGGCTTCGAGCCGGTCGTAGAGCCGGCGGCCCAGGGAGAGGTCGTTGACGGTCGCTCGCATGGGAAAACGATAGGGAGCGTTGCGTTTGCCTGTCTGCCCGGCTCTTGTGCAATGCACCTTCTGCGTTTTTCGTAAAATGCCCTGCGCCTATTTCGTCTCGCGCATCTTGGACAGCGTGGTGCGCGACGAGATCACCTCGATCGAGAGCTTCAGGGTGAGCAGGGCGGGCCGGCCCGACGCCACCGCCTGCAGGGCGGCTTCGAGCGCCGGGGCGAATTCGGCCGTCTCGGCAACCGTCGCGCCGTAAGCGCCGTAAGCCGCGGCCAATGCCGTGAAATCGGGATTGGCCAGGTCGGTGGCCACCACGCGGCCCGGGAACTTGCGTTCCTGGTGCATGCGGATCGTACCGAAGGAGGCATTGTCGATCACGATGATCAGGGGGGCGGCGCCGTGGCGGACGGCAGTCGCCAGTTCCTGCGAAGTCATCATGAAGCCGCCGTCGCCGACGAAACAGACCACCAGGCGGGTATCGGCCAGCTCGATCGCCGCCGCCACGGCGGCGGGCACGGCGTAGCCCATGGCGCCATTGGCGGGGGCGAGCTGGCTCTTGTAGTGGCGATAGCACCAGAAGCGTTGCAGCCAGCCGGAGAAATTGCCGGCGTCGTTGACCAGCACGACGTCTTCCGGCAGGCGCCGTTGCAGGGTCTCGACCACCGCATTCATGTCGAGCGGGCCGGGGCAGGGGTCGGGTTGCAGGCTGGCCAGATAGTCGCCCCGGCAATCGGCAGTCCAGCCGGCCCAGCGGGTCGCCGGCACGGGCAGTCGGGTGGTCGCGGCGGCGAATTCGACGACGCCGGCGTTGATCGCCAGGGTCGGCCGGTAGACGCGGCCGAGTTCCATCAGGTCGGCATGGACATGGATCAAGGGCACCGCCGGCTCCGGCACCTCGAGCAGCGTATAGCCCTGGGTCGCCAGTTCGGAGAGGCGGGTGCCCACGGCGATCACCAAGTCGGCCTGCTTGATCCGCTCGATCAGGCGGCGGTCGACCGAAGTGCCGAGTTCGCCGGCATAGACTTCGAGGGCATTGTCGACCAGGTCCTGGCGGCGGAAGCTGCAGGCGGTCGGCAGGTTCCAGGCGGCGGCGAAGCGGCGGATGTCGTCCGCCGCCTGTTTGGTCCAGCCGCCGCCGCCGACGATCAGGAAGGGCCGCTCGGCCTGGAGGATGCGCTCCGCCATCTCGACCATGAGCGCAGGCGCCGGATAGGCGGAAAGGGCGGCGACCTTGGCGGCGTCCTCGACCTCGACCAAGTCGTTCAGCATGTCTTCGGGCAGCGACAGGGCGACCGGGCCGGGCCGGCCGCTCAGGGCGATGCGGAAGGCGCGGGCGAGCAATTCGGGCAGGCGGCGGGCGTCGTTCACTTCGGCCGCCCATTTCGTGGTCCAGCCATAGAGACTGTCGACCTCGATCTCCTGGAAGGCTTCGCGGTAGCGCATGTGGCGGTCGACCTGGCCGATCAGCAGCACCATCGGGGTCGAATCCTGCATCGCGGTGTGCACGCCGATCGCGGCGTTGCAGGCACCGGGCCCGCGCGTCACGAAGCAGACGCCGACTTCGCCGGTCAGCTTGGCATGGGCTTCGGCCATGAAGGCGGCCCCGCCCTCCTGGCGGCAGACCACCGCTTCGATCTGGTTCGAATGGGCATAGAGCGCGTCGAGCGCGGGCAGGTAACTCTCGCCGGGGACGAGAAAGACGCGACGCACCCCCTGAATGGCCAATTGGTCGACCAGAATGGCCCCGCCGCTTCGCTTACCCGCCATGACTCGTCTCCGCCCTGAATCAGCGGCGGCATTCTAGGCGGTGTCGGGCGGGATTGTCCGCTCCTGTCATCATGGCAGGGTGGCGGCGAAAGGTCACCGCGGGCTCAGGCCTCGACCCGATCGGCCAACTCGCCTTCGGGCGTGAAACAGGCGGCCAGGAGACGGCCGCCGAAGCCGCAGCCACCGTCCAGCGTCGCCCGGTGGCGGCCAAAGGCGGGGCCGCCGCCGGTCCGGTCGAAACCGCGCACGACCAGGCGGAACTCGCCATAGGGCTCGTCGCCGGCGCGGAAATTGCTGCCCGTGTCCCACCAGAAGGTGTCGCGCTGTTCGGACAGCGGCCGTCCCGTGTCGAGGCCGGCGCTGACCAGCAAAAGCCCGTCCCGCCCGGTCAAGGCGTAGCGGCGCAACCCGTAGAAGATCTCGTCGTGGCCCGGATGATCGTGCACCGCCTGCTGGATGCGCGCGGTCCAGCGGGTGATGGCCAGCACGCCGTCCCGGCAATGGCCGAAGCCGCTCTCCGGCTCGATGCCGTAGCTGCGCAGGGTGGCGCCCACCCCCTGGCTCAGCATCCACGAGAGCACTTCGCGCGGGTTGGGGGCGAATTGGAGCTGGGCCAGCTTCATCCACATTTCTTCCTGGGCGCCGCGCAGATAGACGAGGTCCCAGGGTTCCGCCCCGCGGAACGAAAGGAAGTGGCGCCGGAAGGCCAGCAATTCGTCGAGGACATCGACCGAGCAAGGGCCCCGCCCGATCATGTTGCCGAGGTAGACCAGGCGGTCGCCCGGGGCGACGCGGGCGGCCAAGCGGTCGTGCAGAGTGACCAGCCGCTCGACCTCGCCGTGGATGGCGCCGACGCACCAGACCCTGCGGGCCAGGTCGAGCCTGCCGAAGATCTCGCTCGTCGCCTTTGCCATCACCGTCATGGGGTCCCCCGGGGCGGCTCGGCCTGACCCCGAGTCGCATGGGAAATTCTACCATGTCTGGTGCGGGTTGCGAGGACGGGCCACTAGCCATGGTGGGCTGCGGCGCAAAGAAAAACGGCGGCCGCCCCAGGGGGGAGCGGTCGCCGCCGTCTGTTGAGAAAAGGGGGCCGTCAGGCCGCCTGGAGAACCTTTTCCAGGCGCTGGATCGCGGCGTTCTCGTCGATCTGTTCGACCGCGGCGACTTCGCGGGCCAGACGGTCGAGAGCGGCCTCGTAGATCTGGCGTTCGGAATAGGACTGTTCCGGCTGGCCGGCGTTGCGGTGCAGGTCGCGCACCACTTCGGCGATCGAGACCGGGTCGCCCGAATTGATCTTGGCCTCATATTCCTGGGCGCGGCGGCTCCACATGGTGCGCTTCACGCGGGCACGGCCCTTCAGCACGCCGAGGGCGGCCTTCATGGTGTCCGGGCTGGACAGCTTGCGCATGCCGACCGCCTGCGCCTTGCCCATGGGCACCCGCAGGGTCATCTTGTCCTTGTCGAAGACGACCACGAAGAGTTCGAGAGCGATGCCGGAGATGGTCTGAGCTTCGACCGCTACGATTTTGCCGACGCCATGTGCGGGATAGACGATGTGGTCGCCGACCGCATAGTCGACGGTGATCTTCTTCTTCGCAACGACAGCCATTTCTTCGTCCCACTTTCGACGGTTAGACAGATTGTCCTCGTCCGGCCGAAGCCGTCGGGCTTCGTAACCGTGGACACAACACCATTTGCCAATGCCCGGATGCGGATGCTGGGAATCGGCGCCGGCTTCCTTCGGGATCAGCCGGCAGCACCGGGGGGCAGCCAAGCCGAAGGGTTATATCATGCTGCGCGGCGAAAATGAAGGGACTGTCACATTGCCCCTTGACACGGCGCCCTGAAAATATCAGCCGGCAGTCCGGCCTTGAGCGCTAACAGCTTGAATCGATTACTCGAATCGACACATGGCCGGGCTTGCGCCAAGCCATGCGGTGGCGCCATGGCGGGCTGCCGCGGGCGCGGGGCTGACATCGAAGCGGTGAAGCCGCCGTCCGCCCGTTGCGGTGCAGCGGCCATCCCGGTCATTCGTGGGGTTCGGCCGGCTTGGGCGAGAAGAATTTTTCCAGCTTGCCGTCGGCGCCCTTGTATTTGTCGGCGTCGGGCAGGGCGTCGATCTTGCGCGTGATATTGGGCCACTGGCTGGCGTAGTCACGGTTCAGTTCGGCCCATTTCTCGATGCCGTCCTCGGTATCCGGGAAGATCGCCTCGGCCGGGCATTCGGGTTCGCAGACGCCGCAGTCGATGCATTCGTCCGGATTGATGACGAGCATGTTCTCGCCTTCATAGAAGCAGTCGACCGGGCAGACCTCGACGCAATCCGTATATTTGCACTTGATGCACTGTTCGCCGACCACATAGGTCATGTCTCGTCACTCCGTCTTGCCGGTTCACTCGAGGCCGAGCCGGCTCCGAACCCTTTTTCGCGCGGCACCACTGGCGCCGTCATCGACATAGATCAAGCCGGCGATACGCCGCATCAGGTTGGCTTCCATCGCGTGCTCCCTGCCGTCGGCATAGACCACTTCCCAGAGCCATTCCATCAACCGCTCCCGCTCCGCCGGTGCCATGGCGTCCTTCACCGTGCGGGTGAAGCGCAGCAATTGGGCGGATTCGGCCTGGCGCTGTCCGGCTTCTTCCATCAGCGCGGCCAATTCCCACGGGGTGAGGGTGAAATGGCGGCTCAGGATTCCCTCGATCACGGCGCGTTCCGCCTGGTCGATCCGGTCGTCCATCGAAGCCGTCTCGAGCAACAGCACGGCAGCCGCGAACGCCACATCGTCGCGGCCGCGGTCGGCTGGCGCTTCGCCCTTCAGGTATGACAGCAATCGCTCGAACACGCGCCTGCCTAACACGCGCTCCGGCGTTCGACAACCCTGCGCGGTTTATGGACATAGGAGGCGCCGCGGCTCAGCTTAGCGGCGTGATGTCCTCGTAGAGGGATTGGGCTTCCGGCGCCGGGCCCCGCCGTTCGCCGAGGCCGAGCACGCGGACGACGCGGACCCACGGCCCGAAGCTCAGGGTCAGCACGTCGCCGACCCGCACAGTCTGATGCGCCTTCAGGGCGGGCTGGCCGTTCAGGCGGACGCGGCCGGTCTCTGCCTGATCGGCACCGAGGCCGCGCGTCTTCACGAAACGCGCGTGCCACAACCATTTGTCCAGACGCAGCGCGGGTCCAGACGTTTCCGCCATCAGCGGACCAGCTTGTCCCGCAGTGCGGCCAGCTTGGCGAAGGGCGAATCCGGATCCACCTTGGGCGGCGGCGGCTCGGTCCGACGCGGGCGGTTCTGGCCGCCGGGACCGGGCTTCGGCCCCTTGCCGTGATGGCCCTGGCCCTGATGCGCTTGGCCCTGCTGATTCCCCTGGCCCTGGGGCCGCTGCCCCTGGCCGCGATGCTGCTGGTCGCGGTTGTGGTGCTCGCGGGGCTGCTGCGGCCGGGGCGCCTGCTGCGGGGCACCCGCCTCCGGCGCGGCGGCCTGGGCTTCGCCCGGCTGGCCCGCGGGGTTCGGCTTGCGCTGCTTGCGGCGGCGGTCGCGCGGGTCCGGATGCTTTTTCGGCTTGGGCGCGAACTGGCCGATCAGGCGGGGCGCGCCGCCTTCGCCCTCAGCCGGGGCGTCACCTTCGCCCGCGGCGGCATCGGACGCGGGCGCCTCGGACGCAGCCGCATCAGCGGGGACGGCGCCGTCTTCGGCCGGGGCGGCGTCCGACCATTCGGTCGTACTCGCGGGCGGCTCTGTACCGGCCGTCTCGGCGGCGAGAGGCTCGCTTCCGGCCGGCCGGGCCTTGTGGCGGCGGCGACGGCGGCGCTTGCGCGGTTCGCCGGCGGCGTCCTGTGGGGTCTCGCCCTCGACCGCTTCGCCTGCGGCGCCGTCGGCTTCCGGCGCTTCGCTGTCGGGGCGGGCATCCTCGGGAGCGTCACCCGCGGGGGTCTCGCTCGCGGAGGCGTCGCCTTCGGTAAAGGGCGCGGCGGCCGGGGGGGCTGCCGCTGCGGGCGCCGGTACCGGGCGCTGCGGGCGGCCCTTGCGGCCGCGCACGCGGTAGCGGATGGCGCCGTCGTCGAGCGTCAGCTTTTCGTAGCCGAGGGCGCGCATGACGGCGACGAATTCCTCGTTCGAACAGCCGACCAGGCCGGTCAGTTCGCCCGTTGGCGCGACCAGGTCGTCGCTCTGCTTGTCGCGCAGTGCCTGGTCCAGACGCTCCAGCATGTCGATCCGGATCGCCTTGGCACCGCAGCGGCGGAAGCCGGCGACAGTCAGCCATTCGTCGGGCGTCTGGCCGTCGAGCGGATAGGCGACATGGCCGGCGGCCGGCGGATTGACCGAACCCTGGCCGGTGAAGACGGCGCGCAGCGTCAGCTTGAGCTGGGTCGCATCGGGCTTCAGCAGGCCGGGCAGGAAGACGGTGAGCTTGCCGAACTTGACGCCCAGGCGGCGCAACTCGGCGCGCACCGGCTGGCTCAGGGCGTCCACCTCGGCCGAAATCTCGCGCCGGGGGATGGCGCCCAGCGCCTCGCCCAGGCGATAGGCCAGGCCGCGGGCCTGGCCCGGCAGTTCCTCGGCATTCTGCAGCTTGGTCAGGGCGCCCAGCACGGTCTCGATGCGGGCGGTGACGAAGCGCTCCACCCGGTGCAGCACGCGCTCGCGCTGCGCACCGTCCAGCAATTCGTGGGGCAGCAGGTGGACGCGCGGATGCAAGGCATCGCGCCCGGCGGTCAGGCGGGCCAGGACGGTACCGTCCCAGATTACCCGTCCCTCGGGGTCGAGCTTGAACACGTCGTCGCCGGCGGCTTCCAGCTCGTCGGTGCGGCGCGTCACTTCGGGGCCGAGGGCGCGGTTGGCCGCGGCCTGCACGGCCTTGCCGTCGACGCCTTCGGCGTCGGGGTCGGGGATGAATTTCAGACCAGACATGCGTCCCACATACTCTCCTTCGACCAGCACGTCACCTGCCGAGTCGACGGCGCCCAACAATTCGTTCTCACCCGCCAGACGCCTGATCAGCGCCGACGATCGCCGATCGACGAACCGTTGGGTCAGACGCTCGTGCAGGGCGTCGGACAGGCGGTCCTCGATGGCGCGCGCCTGTTCCTGTAGCGCCTCCGCGCGCTCAAGCCAATCCCCGCGATAGGAAACAAAGGTCCAGGTGCGGATATGGGCGAGCCTCGCGGCCAGCGTGTCGATGTCGCCCTCGGTATCGTCGATCCGGGCGAGCTGCTCCTCGACCCAGGGGCCGGGCAACCGGCCTTCCTTGGC
>NZ_JBAZKR010000149.1:0-7386 GCF_041650655.1 Zavarzinia sp. | reverse complement strand
CCCCCTTCCCGTCGAGCGCGACATGAACCGACTCGACGGGAGCCCCCTCCGCCATGCGCGCCAGAAGCCGCGCCGACAGGTCCGGCAGGAGCCCGCGCGCGAGGATGTTCTCGATGTTGCGGGCGCCCGATGCCGGGTCCTTGCACCGTTCGGCGATGAAATCGATCACCTCCGGCGCATAGGTGAAGGTCGCGCCGTAATTGTCGACCACGCGGCGGCGGATGCGGCCGAGCTGCAGTTCGATGATCTGGCGCAGGATGTTGTCGGCCAGCGGGTAGTAGGTCACCACCGTGCAGCGGCCGAGGAAGGCGGGCTTGAAGAACTTCAGGAGTTCCGGCTTGACCGCCTCCGCCAGACCCTCGGGATCGGGCATGGTGTCGGGATCGGCGCAGAGCTTGGTGATCGTCTCGGTGCCTGCGTTCGACGTCATGATCACCACGGTGTTCTTGAAGTCGATGTCGCGGCCTTCGCCGTCCTTGAGCTGGCCCTTGTCGAAGACCTGGTAGAAGATGTCCTGCACGCCGGGATGGGCCTTTTCCATCTCGTCCAGCAGCACCACCGAATAGGGCTTGCGCCGCACCGCCTCGGTCAGCACGCCGCCCTCGCCATAGCCGACATAGCCCGGCGGCGAGCCCATCAGGAGCGAGACCTTATGCTCCTCCTTGAACTCGGACATGTTGATCACGGTGACGTTCTGTTCGCCACCATAGAGGGTTTCCGCCAGGGTCAGCGCCGTCTCGGTCTTGCCGACGCCGGAAGTGCCGGCCATCAGGAAGACGCCGATCGGCTTCCGCGGGTCGGTCAGCTTGGCGCGGGAGGTCTGAATCGCCTGGGCGATCGCGCGAAGCGCATGGTCCTGGCCGATCACCCGCTCGCGCAGGCGATTTTCCAGGCTCATCACCGCCTGGATCTCGTTGGCCACCATGCGGCCCACGGGAATGCCGGTCCAGGCCGCCACCACCTCGGCGATCGCCTGGCCGTCGACCACCGCTTTCAACAGCGGCCGTTCGCCCTGGATCCCGGCCAGCGTGGTCTCGGCCGCCTCCAGTTCGGCGCGGAGCCCGGCCGCCTGATCGGCGCCCGCGGCACCCAGCTTCTCGATCTCCTCGCGGAGCCGTCGGATCTCGGGGACGAGCTTCTTCTCTTCTTCCCACTGGGCTTCGAGCGTGGTGAGGTCGGCCGCGGCCTGGTCGCGCTTGGCCTTCAGGCCGGCGATCGTCTCGGCGTGGTCGGCGCCCGAGAGCGCCTCGCGTTCCAGGATGCCGATCTCGGTATCGGAAAGTTCGATCAGCCGGCGGCGGTCCTCGATCGCCGGCGGGATCGCATTCTGGCTCATGGCGACGCGGGCGCAGGCGGTGTCGATCAGGCTGACCGCCTTGTCCGGGAGCTGGCGCCCGGCGATGTAGCGGTGCGACAGGCGCACGGCATCGACCACCGCTTCTTCCAGGATGCGCACCTTGTGGTGCTTCTCGAGGGTGCCGACCAACCCGCGGATCATGGCGCAGGCGACGTTCTCGCTCGGCTCCTCGACCTTGACCACCTGGAAGCGGCGGGCGAGCGCCGCGTCCTTCTCGAAATATTTCTTGTATTCGGCCCAGGTCGTCGCCGCGATCGTCCGCAGTTCGCCGCGGGCGAGCGCGGGCTTCAGCAGGTTGGCAGCGTCGCCCTGGCCGGCCTGGCCACCGGCGCCGATGAGTGTATGCGCCTCGTCGATGAAGATGATGATCGGCGTGGGCGAGGATTTCACCTCTTCGATCACCTGCTTCAGGCGGTTCTCGAATTCGCCCTTCACCCCGGCGCCGGCCTGCAGCAGGCCGAGGTCGAGGGTGCGCACCTCGACCCCCTGGATCGCCGGCGGCACGTCGCCCGCCGCGATCTTGAGCGCGAAGCCCTCGACCACCGCGGTCTTGCCGACGCCCGCCTCGCCGGTGAGGATCGGGTTGTTCTGGCGCCGCCGGGTCAGGATGTCGACCACCTGGCGGATCTCGGCGTCACGGCCGAGCACCGGGTCGATCTTGCCCGCGCGGGCGCGCTCGGTCAGGTTGATGGTGAACTGGTCGAGCGCCGGCGTCTTGCCCGAGCCCATGGGTGCGCCACCGGCGGCACCGCCGCCGCCCGCCGAAGCGCCCTCGCCCGCCGAGGCCTTGCTCTCGACCCCGCCCTGGGTCAGCGTTTCCAGTTCGCGGCGCAGCAATTCGACCGGGATCTTGGCCAGTTGCTCCGAAACATCGCGCGCGAAGCCGACCAGTGCCTCGTTCGACAGGAGCGCGATCAGCAGGTGGCCGGAACGGACCTGGCTCGCCCCCATGTTGAGCGAAGCGACGGTCCAGGCCTCGCGCGCCAGGGTGACGATATGCTGCGACAGCGAAGGTGCCCGGCTGCCGCCGGTCTTCAGCTTGTCGAGCACTTTGTTGAGCGCCGCGGTCAGCCGCGCCGGCTCGATCTCGAAACGCTGGACGATCATGGAGAGATCGCTGTCCGGCACTTCGAGGATCTTGATCAGCCAATGCTCGATCTCGACGTCGTAATGGCTGCGCGACATGGCGAGCCCTGCCGCGGCCTCGAGCGCGCGACGCGTCGTGTCATTCAGTTTCGCGATGAGAGCGCGAAGATCGATACCCGCCATTATGTCCCCCCGAACTGCCGGCGCGGCATGAAATTTACGGCAGCGCAACATTGCCGCCCGGCCTTTCGGCGGCTCCCGAACCCCCCTGAATCAGGGGGAAAAACCGGGCTTGGCCGCCGTTTTGGCCGCGCGGAAGCCTAAGCGCGACGGCCGAATTACGCTACTCCCAATTTTCCGGCTATGGTAGGGTCGTGCCGCGTTCATGGGACGGATGGGGGACGTCGAACATGGAAGGCTTGCCCGATCTGGCAGCCCTGTTGGCAGCGATCGAAGGGGATTCGCCGGCCGGTACCGACCTGAGACTTGACGAGTCTCCGACGGCGCCGATCCGTAACCTGCGCGACGCCCGCAAGACCGCGACCCAGGCCGAACGCCGGCGCGAAGGCGAGGACGACGCGGGCACCGAGAACGTGGTGGCGCCCGAATGGCGCCTGATCGCCGAACAGGCCGCCAACCTCATCGCCACCAAGTCGAAGGATCTGGAACTCGCCGCGTGGCTGACCGAGGCCCTGCTGCGTACCTATGAGGCGGCGCCGCTGAGCGGGCTCGCCTTCGGCTTCCGCCTGATGACGGGACTGGTCACACAATATTGGCCGGACACTTTCCCGCCGCCGGAAGACGGCGACGAATACGAGAAGGTGCGCGCCATCGCCCAGCTCAACGGCGAGAGCAACGAGGGCACCCTGTTCCCGCCGCTGCGCCGCCTGTTGGTGACCCGCGCCTCGGGCGGTGAGAGCTATGCCCTGTGGCAGTACGAGAACGCCTTCGCCCTCGCCCAGAAGCCCGAGGAGCAGCGCCTGAAGCGGATCGCCGAGGGCGCCCTCACGGTCGAGATGATCGAAGGCAGCGCCAATCTCTCCTCGACTGCCTTCTACCAGACCCTGGTCACCTCGGCCGGCGAGGCGCTGGCGGCGCTCAACGAACTCGACCAGGTGATGACCGAGAAATGCGGCGCGGCCGCCCCCTCGCTGTCGCGCCTGCGCGGATTCCTGGAGGGCTTCGGCGAGACGGTGCGCACCCTCGGCCGCAACAAGCTGCCGATCGGCGGCGGCACGGACGCCGCGACCGAGGCGGCAGTGGCCGCGGTGATGGGCGGGGCCGCGGGCGACGGCGGCACTGGCGGCAGTTTCTCGCTGAATTCGGGCAATGCCGCGCAGAACCGCGAGGCAGCGCTCCGCGCCCTCGAGCAGATCGCCGACTTCTTCCGGCGCACCGAACCGCATTCGATCGTGTCCTACACCCTGCAGGATGCGGTGCGGCGCGCCCGTATGGACCTGCCCGCCCTGATGGCGGAGCTTCTGGGCGACGACACGGTACGCAAGCAGTTCTTCGCCAATGCCGGCTTCCGGCTGGACGAGCCGGCGGGCGAGAGCAGCGGCTATTGACGATTTACGAGACGACGTCGCCCCGCGCGACGTTGGCGTGACGGCCGTCACAGCATCCTGGCCGGGGGGATTTATGGTCCAGGACGAAAGTGCAGCCGATGCCGGCGGGGGGGACCCACCGGATCCGACATCAGACGCTTGTAGTTCCATTTCCGGAGTGAGGCAGGAGATCGGGAGGTCACCATGGCGAGCATCAACGAAAAACTCGAACGCGTGCGGAAGCCGCGCGTCCATATCAAATACGAAGTCGAGACCGGCGGTGCCCAGGTCGAACGGGAGCTGCCCTTCGTCGTCGGCGTCATGGGCGATTTCTCGGGCAATCCCGAAAAGCCGCTGGCGCCCCTGTCCGAACGCAAGTTCGTGACCATCGACCGCGACAACTTCAACCAGGTGATGTCGCGCATCGCACCGCAGCTGAACATCAAGGTCGACAACAAGCTGACCGACGAAGGCGGCCAGATGGGCGTCAGCCTGAAGTTCAACGCGATGGAAGACTTCGCGCCCGGCGCCGTGGTCGACCAGGTGCCGGCCCTGAAGGCGCTACTCGAGACGCGCAACAAGCTGCGCGACCTGATGGCCAAGGTCGACCGTTCGGCCGACCTCGAAGGCCTGCTCGAACGCGTGCTGCAGAACCAGAACGAACTCGACGCCCTGTCCAAGGAATTGGGCAACGACAAGGGGAATGCGTGATGGCCGAGGCCGAACTCCAGGGCGCAGGCGCCGCCACGACGACCGAGGAGGTCAGTCTCCTCGACCAGGCGATTTCCGCCACCAAGCAGACCGAAAGGTCCGAGGCGGAAGACCTGATCCGCAACCTGACCGAACAGGCACTGAAGGGCACCGTCACCTTCTCGAAGAACCTGACGGTCACCTTCAACCAGGCGATCAACAAGCTCGACGCCATGCTGTCCGAGCAGCTCGCCACCATCATGCACCACCCCGACTTCCTGAAGCTGGAAGGCTCGTGGCGTGGCCTGCAGTATCTCGTCAACAATTCGGAAACCGGCACCTCGCTGAAGATCCGGATGCTGAACGCGACCAAGCGCGACCTCTACAAGGACCTGACCAAGGCGGTCGAGTTCGACCAGTCGACGCTGTTCAAGAAGATCTACGAGAACGAATTCGGCACCCCCGGTGGCGAGCCCTACGGCCTGCTGCTCGGCGACTATGAATTCACCAGCCATCCCGAGGACATCGAACTCCTGGGCCTGGTCTCGAACGTCGCCGCCGCCGCTTTCGCGCCCTTCGTCACGGCCGCCGGGCCGAAGATGTTCGGCTTCTCGAGCTACCAGGAACTCTCGAAGCCGCGCGACCTCGAGAAGATCTTCGACAGCACCGAATATGCCAAGTGGCGCAGCTTCCGGGATTCGGAAGACAGCCGCTTCGTCTCGCTGGTGCTGCCGCGCGTCCTGGCCCGCCTGCCCTACGGCACGACCACCAAGACGGTCGACGAGTTCAACTTCGAGGAAGCGCCCTACGACGCCCGCGGCAACGCCAAGGCGATGGATCACGAGCAGTACTGCTGGATGAACGCCGCCTATGCCATGGGCGTGCGCATGACCTCGGCCTTCGCCGAAAACGGCTTCTGCACCATGATCCGCGGCGCCGAAGGCGGTGGCAAGGTCGAGGGCCTGCCGACCCACAACGTCATCTCGGACGACGGCGACCCCGACCAGAAGTGCCCGACCGAGATCGCGATCCACGACCGCCGTGAAGCCGAACTGTCGAAATGCGGCTTCCTGCCGCTGTGCCACTACAAGGGCACCGACTACGCCGTCTTCTTCGGCGCCCAGACCGCCCAGCGGCCGAAGAAATTCGACCGCCCGGACGCCACGGCCAACGCCGCGATCATGGCCCGCCTGCCCTACAACATGGCGGCCTGCCGCTTCGCCCACTATCTCAAGGTGATGGCGCGCGACAAGATCGGTTCCTTCATGGAAGCGAGCGATTGCGAGACCTGGCTCAATCGCTGGATCATGAACTACTGCAACTCGTCCGATGGCGCTTCGGCCGAATCCAAGGCCAAGTATCCGCTGCGCGAGGCCCGCGTCGAAGTGAAGGAAATCCCCGGCAAGCCGGGTTCCTACAACGCCGTCGCCTATCTGCGGCCCTGGCTGCAGATGGAAGAGCTGACCACCTCGATGCGCATGGTCGCGCGCATCCCGCAGGTCGGCTGAGCGTACGAGAGTAACCGACCATGTCCCCGTCGTCGGAACCGAGCCTGCACGACATCGTGCTCGCTCCCGGCGCCGGGGACGGCTGGTTCGGCGACGATCACGGCCGCGAGGCGCGCCGCCTGGCCGACTGGCTGGTGGAACGCGACGCGGCCGAATCGCTTCTCGCCTGGTTCGGGCGCGCAGCGCTCGAGGCGGCCGCGGGCGATGCTTCGCGGATCGCCGCGGCGCTCGACCGCGACATCGCCGCGATCGACACCCTGCTCGGCCTCACGGTCGACGCGATCCTGCATCATCCGGCGTTCCAGCGGCTGGAGGCGCTGTGGCGCGGCACCGGCTTCCTGGTCGACCGCGCGACCAATACCCGCGGCATCAAGATCCGCATCCTCGCCGCACGTTGGAGCGAAATCGTTCGCGACGCCGATCAGGCGCCGGATTTCGACCAGAGCCGGATCTTCGACAAGGTCTATTCAGACGAATTCGGCATGCCCGGGGGCGAGCCCTTCGGCCTGATGCTGGTCGACCATCCGATCACGCACCGGCCCCAGGCGGGCCAGGCGGCCGACGACGTCAGCGCGCTGCGCAGTCTGGCCGCGGTCGCCGCGGCCTCCTTCTGCCCCTTCGTCTTTTCCGCCGCCCCCTCGCTCTTCGGCGTCGACAGTTACCGCGACCTCGGCAAGGCGACCGACCTGACCGGCGGCTTTGCCCAGCCGGAATACACGCGCTGGCGCTCGTTCCGCGAGATGGAGGATTCGCGCTTCATCGCGGTCGCCATGCCGCGCATCCTGATGCGCCATCCCTGGCGCGACGACGGTACCCGTAACGACCGTTTCCGCTATGCCGAGACGGTCTCGGCGCCCGATGCCAGCGCCTATCTCTGGGGCAGCGCCGGCTTCGCCTTCGCCGCCGTGGTGATCCGCGCCTATGCCCATTACAGCTGGTTCGGCGACATCCGCGGCGCCGGCCGCGACGGCGAGACCGGCGGCCTGCTGACCGACCTCATGGTCGAGAGTTTCCCGACCGACCGGCCGGGCGTCGCCCCCAAGCCGTCGATGGACGTGGCGATCGGCGACATCATGGAACGCGAACTGGCCGACCTCGGCTTCGTGCCGCTGAAACGGGCCGCCTATACCCCCTTTTCCGTGTTCCAGTCGAACCAGTCGGTGCAACACGCCAAGACCTATCGCGACGCCGTGAACAC
>NZ_JBAZKR010000148.1:0-7396 GCF_041650655.1 Zavarzinia sp. | reverse complement strand
CCATGTCTCGGCCGCAACCGGCGTGCCGGACAGCGTGACCGTCCTCACCCATACCGGATTGATGGCGTTGACCGGCGTGACCACCAGGGCCGGCGCTGCAATCGCTGCGCCGTTCTTCGCCAGCACCAGGGTCGTGCCCTCGACGATGGCCGAGTAGCCCGCCACAGCATTGACTTGCGCGGCCAGGCTGGCGACGACGTCGGCGAGGCTCATGCCGGCAGTCACCGTCAGCGACTTCGTCAGCGCCGTGTCATAAGTGAGGGTCCACATTTCGCCCGCGACCGGCACGCCGCTGAACAGCAGCGAGCGCGCATCGTTGGCCACGCCCTGATCGGTGACCGTGCCGGTGCCGACCGTGCCGCCGGCAACGATGCTGATGGCGCTCACCGCCGGCGCCGCGCCGTTGAGGCGCACGATCGTTACTTGCTCGCCTGCCGCCACCGCGGCGTGGGTAGCACCGAGGTTGGTGTTGATCAATTCGGCGAGCTTCAGGGCGATCCTGGCCGTGGTATCGACTACTTCAAGCTCGGTGCCTATGGTGACGGTGCTGGTGCCGACCACGACCGAGGCGAGGAAACCGTCGACGGTCAATTGCCAGGTGGAGGGGTTCAGCGGCGCGCCGCTCAGCGTCAGCACCCTGGCATTGCCGGCGCTCGACGCGGTGACGGTGCCGGCACTGCCCGGCCGGGTCACCGAGCTTGATACCGTGATTGGCGCCGCGCTGACGGAGACGATGATGAAGCTGTCGCCCGACGGCGTGATCACGCTCGTGATGAAGTCTGCCAGCCCGTCGATCTGGCCAGCCAGCGCCGCCGCGACTTGCTGCCGGGTCTCCGGCGTCGTGGTATTGATGGTCAGCGACTCGGTGTTGCCATTGACCGTTACCTGCCAGATCTCCCCGGCTTGTGGCGTGCCGCTCAGCACTGCCGTGGCGCTGCTGGCGGTCGCGATGCTGGCGGAACCGGCCAGACGCCCTGCCGGCAGCCCGGCAAGCTCGATCTCGAAGGCTGCGGCGAACACGCTGTTGGAGCGGCTCACGAGCATCAGCGTGGTGCCGACCGGGGACGCGACAATGTCGCCGGCTACCACGGCGTTGATCTTCGCGGCAAGCGCCTGGGCGATTTCCGCCGGCGTATCCACCCCGCTACCAGCATCGTCCAGGTTCAGCAGTTCGCCGACGACGACGGAGTAGATGTCGGCGCCGACCGTGAGACGCCAGATTTCGTCGCTAACCGGGTCGCCGCTCAGCGTCACCGCCACGGCGCTGCCACTGACGGGGGCAGCGATGGCGCCGCTGGTCGGCGTGGCCAGTGCCACCACTGCGTCGGCCTCGAAGGCGGCGCCGGCCAGTTCGCTGACATAGAGCGTCGAACCGGCGTAGAAGGCCGTGAAACTCGCCGGAGCGACCACGTTGATCGCCTTGGCGAAGGCGCGGCCGATGTCGTCCAGGCTCATGGCGGGCGCGCCGAGCGCAATCGTGTATTGCGTGCCGCCCTGAGTTGCAATCACGTTGCCTGCGCCGCGCGTCACCGAGTACTGGGTGCCGTTGAGCGTCACGATCCAGCGGTCGCCCGTGAGCGGCGTGCCGGACAGTGCCAGGCCGGCCGTGTTCGCGGTCTTCAGTGCCGTGCTGACGCTGGCGGCCGGGTCTACCGACACGGCGGCGCTGAAGGCCGTCGCACTGCCCAGCACCAGGTCGTTTCCGCTGACGGTCGCGGCAATCTGGTTGGCCACCGGGTCGCTCGAGTTCGCCAGTGCCAGCCTGAGGCCGTTGGCGATCAGGGCCAGGGTGTCGCCCGCCTTCGCCGTGTAGCTGGCGGCGGTGAAGGCATTGCCGATCTGCAGGTTCAGCACCCATTTCTCGCCGGCGATCACGGCGCCGGAAAGTGCGACTGTCGTGCCGGTGGCGGACGCCGTGGCCGCGACGTCGTTGCCGGCGGCACGGATCTGAACCGCAAGGCCGGCCGGGAACGTGCCACCGGCCGGATCGACGATCACCAGTGTCCGGCCCTCGACGCTTGCTGTCAGCAGCGGCGTTGCGGCCGAACCGGCAACGGCGCTCGCCAGTCCTTGTGCGATCTGCGCCAGGGAATCGACCGTGACCGCAACGCTCAGCGGCGCCGCGCCGTCGCGGTGCAGCGTCAGGGTCCAGATTTCGCCTTGCAGCGGGTCGCCGGTGAGCGTGATACTGGCCTGCGCCGGCAAGGCGCTGGAAGTGGCATCGATGGTCTGAAGGTTGCCGGAGCGCGATACGGTGGCGCGGAATTCAGGCCCGCTGGAGGCGATCGTCAAGGTGTTGCCCGTGACGCTGACCGAATAGGCGCCGGACAATGCGTTGAGCGCGTTGCGCAGGCCCAGCGCGATGTCCGCCAGCGGCTCTCTGACCGTGTAGCCGTATTCGTTGGCGCCGATCGCCACATACCAGCGCTCGCCTGCGACCGGCGTGCCGGATAGCGTCAGGGCGACCGATTCCGGCGTGGTGGCGTCGACCGTGATCGTGCTGCCGGTGCCGGCGGCGAGGGCCAGGGCGATGCTGAGCGTGATCGTCGGCCGAGTCAGCGGCGCAGCGCGGTCCACCACCACCACGGTATCGCCGACCGCGATGGCAATGTGGCTGGAGCCGCCGTTGATCGCCGCCGCAAGCAGAGCCGCGAGCTCGGCGTGGGTATCGGAGGCGGCGCCGATGAGGAAGCTGTAGTCCTGCCCGCCTACGGTGAAGGTCCATGTGTCGCCGGCCAGCAGCGTGCCCGAGAGGACGGCGGCAGCGGTGGCGCCCTTGAGTTCGGTCACCACCGCCGATGGCGCCGTCGCCGAGGTGACGATTTCGAAGCTTGCCTGGAAGCCAACGCCAGCCGCATTGACGATGACCACCACCGCACCGTCGGCGACCACCGTCAAGCCGCGGGTGCCGTTGATCTGCGCGGCCAGGGCGGCAGCGATGTCGTTCACCGTCACCGGGCCGCCGGAGGTATTCACCCGCACCGTGTAGCGATACAAGCCGTCGATGACGATGCTCCAGTCGTCGTTGTGGATCGGCGTGCCGGAGAGTTCGAGCAGCGTTGTCGTCGCGGTCAGCGAGTCGATGGTTTGGTCGGCGATGCGCAGCGTGTAGACCCCGGCTGCGGCCTGAACGTAGATGGTCTGCACCTCGGAAATGGACGGCATGCCAAGCCCGGTCAGCGTCGAACCGGTCAGACCGCCTGCATTGGCGTCGGATTCGGCACGGTCGTCGACATACAAGGTGTCGGTACCGGCGCCGCCGATGATGGTCAGCAGCGCGCGCACGGTTTCGAGCAGGCTGGCCGGCGCAGCGCCCAGGTGCGGCGCGGCGTCACTGCCGACGCTGAAGGAATCGTCGCCGGCCTCCCCGTCAATCGTGGTGTGGCCGTCGATGGACTGAACGTGGATCTCGTCGTTGCCGGCGCCGGTGAAGATGTTGGTCGCGCCGCTGTGCGTCGAGATCACGTGGAAGATATCGTTGCCGCGGCCCAGATCGACGTTGAGCACTTCGAGGTTGCGGTAGACGATACCGCCGGGCAGCGTACGGCCGGCAATCACCGTCGCGCCGGCCATGCCCAGACCGGTCAGGTGATCTTCGGTCAGCACGCCCTCGTCGTCGGCCGGGCTGTTGCCGTTGTAGATGGTGAGGGTGTCGACCTGATCGGCCTCATCGACGCGGGTGTTCAGATTGACCGGCCGGTAGAAGTACTCATTGCCCGCCAGCGGCGCATTGAACTCGCGCGTCTCGATGATCGACACCTGGCCGACCGGCGTCACCTCGATGGTGGAGACGAAGGCCTTGCCCGCCAGATTGACGATCACCACCTGCTTGCCAAGGGCTGTCGCGGTGAAGGTGACGATGCCGCCGGAAACGATGCTGTTGCTCAGTTCCCGCGCTACATCTTCCAGCGTCTCGCCGGCGGCGACGACGTGGGAGTGCGTGGTGGTGAAGGTGGCGTCGTCGAGGATGATGGTCCACACCTCGCCGGTGAAGGGCTTGGTGGCGAGCAGATCCACCAGTACCGCGGCGCCCGCCAGCGGCGCGTTGGCGACGTTGGCGAGTTCGAAATTGGTACCGGCCCGATTGACGATCAGAAGCTTGTCGCCGTCGACTTGGGCGATGAAGTCTTCCGGCGCATTGACGTTGATGGCCGCCGCCAGTGCCTTGATGACCTCGACCTTGGTGTCGGCAGCGCCGGTCACATAGGTATGTTGCGCGGCGGTTTCGCCGATCCGCAGCAGCAGCGTGAAGGTCAGGCCTTGTGCGAGCGTGCCGGACCCGGTCAATGTCGCGGCCGCGGTACCCGCACTCAGATCGACGCCGGTGGCGGCGAAGCGCGGATCCGTGACACCCGCCACCTGGTAGGCGCTCGGCGCGACTGCCGCGCCGGTCGGATCGATGATCACCAGGGTACGGCCCTCGGAAGTCGCGGCGTAGGCCCCAGCATTGATGCTCGTCGCAAGGGCGGCGGCAATGTCGGTGGTGGTCTCGTCGGCGGCCACGGTGTGGCTGTAGTTGACACTGTTGATGGTGACGCGCCAGACCTCGCCCACCACCGGCGAACCGGCCAGCACGGCGGTCCAGGCGCGTGGCGTGAGACCCGCGTCTTCCACCAACGCCTGGTTGCCGCTGATGACCGGTCCCGCGCCATCATCAGCCGGCGTGACGCCGATCGCGGCGGTGAAGCTTCCCGTGCTGGTCTTGACCAGCACCAGACGCTCGCCCTCGACCGACGCGACGAAGCCGGTCGCCGTGGCATTGATATTTTCAGCCAGCGCCGCGGCGATCCCCGCCAGATCGTCTCCCGCCACCACGTAGTAGTGATACGGCGACGCAGTACCGGTGGCCGGCGTCAGGGTCAGGCTCCACTTCTCGCCCGCCACCGGCGCGCCGACCAGCTCGATCGACCAGGCACCGCCGGCCGCTGTCGTCACGTCGTAGAGATCGGCCGTGCTGTCGAGTGCCGGGATGAAGCGGGAACTGGTAGCGAAGGCGGCGAAGCCGGTGGCGGTGGCGCCGCGTTGCACAATCACCATGGCCTTGCCGGTGGTGACGACATGGAAATCGGCCAGGCCGCCGATGCGGTCGGCGAAGATCGTCGCCAGCGCTTCGACGCTGTCGGCGACGATGCTCGCGCTGCCGACCGTGTAGCTGTCGCCGATCGAGACATCGAAGCGGGTGCCGGCCACTGTCAGCGACCAGATTTCACGCGGCTGCGGCGAACCGGTGAACGTCACTGTCGTCGCGCCCAGGGTATTCGAGGTGACCGTTGCCGGAATCGCCGCCGGCGCCGGGGCGATGGCGAAAGCCGCCGTCCACCAAGCGCTGCCGTCGCGACTGACGAAGGCGAGCTGATTGCCTTCCGCCATCGCCGTCAGCGCCGCCGGCCCGCCGGCATTGATCAGACGGGCGAATATCTCGGCGACGTTCTGCCGGGAGTTGGCGACGATCGAGAAATAGCTGTCTCCAATCGTCACGTTGAAGTCTTGCGTAGTGTTGTCGGCGCCGGTGAGGGTGATGGTCCAGATATGGCCATTGCTCAGCGTGCTCTCGAATTCGCCGATGAATGCGTGGCCCGTGGCTTCGATGCCGGTGAACGCACTGGTCGCCGTGCCCGGCACCGAAGCATTGGCGAAGGCTACTCCCCACGCCGCGCCATCACGGCTGACGACCACCAGACGATTGCCTTCGGTCGCCGCCAGCACGGCGGCCGGCCCGGTGGTGTTCACCATGCGCGCGAAAATCTCCACGATATTTTGCTGGGTATTGGCGACGATGGAGAAGTAGGTGTTGCCGACCGTCAGGCTGAAACTCTGGCTTGTGGCATTTGGCCCGGCGAGGCCCAGCGTCCAGATCTGGCCGGCAACCGGGGTGTTGCCGAAGACGGCGGCAAATGCGGCCGGCGGCGTGGCATCGATGCTGTAGCCGCTGACCGGCGTGACCGCTGTCTGCGGCACGAAGGCGGTTGCCGTCAGATCGGCGATCAGCAGTTGGGTGCCGTTGCTGGCTGCGGTGAAGCGGTCGAACGCGGTTTCCGTGACGAAGGCTGCCGCGCTGCCCTGCGTGATCTCGACACTCCAGGTTTCGGCATGCTTGAGGCTGGCGCTGGCAAAGTTCAGGGTGACCGTCGTCGCCGCGGTTGCCGCAAAGTTCACCACGTTGCTGGCGCCGTTCTTCAGCTTGGCGGTGATCGGGGCGCCAGCGGTGATGCTCAAGGTGAGGCCGCTGGCCGTCGCCACGTAGCTGCCGGCGGTGTTGATTGCGCGCGCCAGTCGGGCGACCAGGCCCTCGACCGTATTGTCGAAGCGGATCGCCTCGGCGAGCGCGGCGGCGATTTCGGCCAGTGTGTCGGTGCTCGCGTCCACCGTGACCTGATAGCTACGGCCGGCTAGCGTGACGGCCCAGACTTCGCCGGCGAGCGGGACACCGAATACCTGCACGGTCGCCGTTGGAGCGCCTGCCGCCACGGTGCGCGGCGTGGCCGGCGTCACACTGACCGCGGCGGTCACGGCCACGCCATTGCGGTTGATGATGACCAGCGTGCTGTCAGGCAGCGGGCCGTTCTCGTAGGTCGCGGTGTAGGCCGCGGCATTTAGATTGTCGGCATTCACCATCCCGGCGAAGGCTGCGGCGATCTCGTCCAGGGTATCCACCACCACGGTGTCGATGGTCGAACCGACGACCAACGCATAGTTCTGCGCGGCCAGCGCCAGCGACCAGGTTTCGCCAATCACCGGAATGCCGCTCAGCGTCACCGTCGCGGTGCGCGCGGTGGCCGGGTCGACCCCTGCCACGCCCGCCGCGGTCACGCCGAGCGTGGCCTGATAGGCGACGCCGCCGAGGCGGAATACCAGGATGCGGTCGGTGCCGCTGTCCGCCGTGTAGGGGCTCGCCGTATCGGCATTGACCAGGGCAACCAGTTCGTCGAGTACGGCCTGCAGGTCGGTGCCGGTGGCGAGGTGGCTGTAGCTCGTGACCGTGGACCCGGAAGTCAGCGTCAGCGTCCAGGTTTCGCCGGCAACCACCGTGGATCCGGCGGCATTCAGCGTCGCGGTGGTCGCCACGGTTTCGCCGATGCTGCCGGCCGAAACCTGGGTGAAGCTCGGACTGGCACCAAACGCGGCGCCGTTGCGATTGACCATGAACAGGCTGCCACCCTTGGCGGCTGCCGTGAAGCCGGCGGCGTCCGGATCGGTGGAGGCGTTGATCAGCGCCGCCAGCGCCGCCGCGACCTTGTCGGCGGTGTCGCCGGCCACCGCGGTGTAGCTGACCGTGGCTTTTTCGCCGCCGGCTGTCAGCGTCAGTTCCACGGCGAAGCGGTCGCCGGCGCGCAGCGTGCCGCTGACGACCGCGCCCGCCGTCGTGGCCGGCAGCGTGACCGGCGGCAGCGCAGAT
>NZ_JBAZKR010000147.1:0-7560 GCF_041650655.1 Zavarzinia sp. | reverse complement strand
GGCGAAGGCCTGGCGGACGGCCGGCCGGAAGCCCGGGCTACGGGGCGACAATGGCGCACACCCCCGCTCTGGGGCATCGGCTTGACGGCCGAGGTCGCCGGTCGTACCGAATTTCTGCATGACGGGCGGGCGCGCGGCCTGCTCGAAGCCATCCTCTGGCATGGGGGCGAGGCGGAGGCGGCCCGCGACCGTGTCGTCGCCCTGAGCCCGGACCAGCGCCGGGATCTGATCGCTTTCCTGAACAGCCTGTAATGGAGCGCGCCCCATGCGCCAGTGGTTCAAGATCCTGACGGTCGCCGGCCTGGTCACGGGCGCGCCCGCCGCCGCCCTGGCACAGGAGGAGGGCGAGCAGCCGAGCCTTTCCGCCCAGGACCAGGCGGCGCTGGCGACCATGAATGCGGCCGTCGTCGACGGCCATGTGATCCCCGCCTTCAAGGCCCAGGCCGAGGCGGGGGCTGCCCTGGCCACGGCCGCCGATGCCTTCTGCAAGGCGCCCGATGCCGCCGGGCTGGACAAGCTTCGCCTCGCCTTCGGCGCGGCGTCCGACGGCTGGCAGAAGGTCCAGCACCTGCGCTTCGGGCCGACCGAGCTTTTCATGCGCTCTTCGCGCCTGATGTTCTGGCCCGACCCGCGCGACAGCGTGGGCCGGCAGTTGGCCGACCTCCTGGCGAAGAAGGACCCCGCCCTCTTCGCACCCGCCGGCCTGGAACAGCAGAGCGTTTCGGTCCAGGGCCTGCCCGCGCTCGAGCGCCTGCTCTATGGCGACGATGCCACCAAGCTGCTGGCGGGCGACGGTGAGGCCAAGCTCCGCTGCGCCGCGGTCGCCGGCATCGCCGCCAATGTCGCGACGGTCGCCGCCCAGGCGCTGGCCGACTGGACCGGCGGTTCGATCGACTATGAGAAGCTGGTCAAGACCGCCGGTCCCGGCAACGACATCTACCGCAGCGCTTCCGAGGCGACGGTGGAACTCTTCAAGTCGCTCTATCTCGCGGTCGAGGTGGTGGCCGACCGCAAGCTGTCCAAGCCGCTGGGCGAGAATGCCGGCGCCGCGCGGCCGCGCCTGCTTGAACAATGGCGGAGCGGGCGGGCGCTGCGCAATGTGATGCTCGACCTCGAAGCGGCCAAGGGCCTGTGGGACGCCGGCATGGGGAGCGCGGTCCGCCAGCGCGACGGCGCCCTGGCGGCCGAGGTCGACAAGGCGCTGGCGGAAGTGCTGAATGCCGCCGGCCAGGTCTCCCCGCCGCTCGAAACCGCGCTGGGTGATCCCGCGCGGCGGCCGGCGGTCGAAGCCCTGGTCGCCAAGGCGACCGCGCTGAAGACGTTGATCGCCCAGAAGGTGGCGCCGGCGCTGGGCATTCCCCTCGGCTTCAACGCGCTCGACGGGGATTGAGGCGATGTGGAACCTGACCCGGCGCGCCACGCTCCGCCTCGCCGCGGCGGCGGCGGCCATGTTGCCCTTCGGCGCGCGGCCGCGGGCGGAGGGGCACCTCTGGTTCGGCACGAGGCTCGACGCCCAGGGCGGCGCCCATGCCACGGCCTTCGACGCCGAAGGGCGGCCGGTGATCGACCTGCCCCTGCCGGCGCGCGGCCATGGCATCGCCGTCTCGCCCGACCGCAAGATCGCGGTCGTCATGGGCCGGCGGCCCGGGCGTTTCGCCCTCGCCCTGAACCTGGCGGACGGTTCGGTCGCGGCGCAATTCGCGCCGTCCGAAGGCTGCGACTTCTGCGGTCACGCCGTCTTCTCGGCCGACGGCCGCCTGCTCTATGCGACCGAGACCGATTGGGAAGGCGAGCGCGGCCTGGTCGGCGTCTACGACGCGGCGGCCGGCTTCGCCCGCGTGGCCGCGTGGGAGAGCGGCGGGCTCGATCCCCACGACGTCCGCCTGCTGCCGGGCGACGGGCGCATCGTGGTCGCCAACGGCGGCATCCTGACCCATCCCGACGCGCCGGGGGCCAAGCTCAATCTCGAAGACATGGATTCGTCGCTCGCCGTGCTGTCGCTCGCCGACGGCTCGATCGAGCGTCACTTCCGCCTGGAACCTGGGTTGTTCCAGCTCTCGATCCGCCATCTGGTGGTCGGGCGGGACGGCACGGTCGGCTTCGTCATGCAATACGAGGGCCCGGCGGAGCGCCTGGTGCCGCTCGGCGGCTTGCTCCGCCCGGACGGCACGCTGCAACTCCTGGAGATGCCGCGCGACGGGCTCGCCGACCTTCGGCAATATTGCGGCAGTGCCGCGGCCGATGCGGCGGGCGAGACTTTCGGCATGACCAGCCCGCGGGGCGGCAGTGCCGCCTTCTTCCGTTTCTCGGACGGGGGCTATCTGGGCAGCCGCGGTCTGTCGGACGTCTGCGCCATCGCGGCCGATCCCGCGCTGGCCGGCGGCTTCTATATCGCCGGCGGCCACGGCGGCATCGAGCGGGTGAGCCCGAGCGTGCGCGCCGAGGTGCTGCAAGGCGACCTGGCGCGCACGGCGCTCTGGGACAATCACATGGCGCTGGCCTGACCGCCCTCAGTCGACGACGTGATAGCCGCCGTCGACGAAGGCGATATTGCCGGTGACGCCGCTCGAAAAATCGCTGACCAGGCCACAGGCGATGGCGCCGACTTCGTCCAGGTCGACCAGCCGGCGGGCCGGCGCCCGGGCACGGGCGGCGTCGATCAGCTCGTCGAAATGGTCGATGCCCGAGGCGGCGCGGGTCTTCAGCGGTCCGGGCGAGACGGCGTTGACCCGGATCCCCTTCGGCCCCAGTTCGGCCGCCAGATAGCGGACGGAGGCTTCGAGGGCGGCCTTCACGGGACCCATGACGTTATAATGGTCGACCACCTGCTCGCCGCCGTAGTAGCTGACGGTGAGCAGGCAGCCGCCGTCGGTCATCAGCGGCTCGGCCGCGCGGGCGAGACGGATGAAGGAATGGACGGAAATATCCATCGCCGTGGCGAAGCCCTGGCGCGAGCAGTCGACTACGCGGCCGTGCAGGTCCTCCTTCGGGCAATAGGCGATCGAATGCAGCAGGAAGTCGAGCCTGCCGTGGCGTTCGCGGATCGCCTCGAAGATGGCGTCGATCTGGTCGTCATGGGCGACGTCGAGTGGCATCAGCAGCTCGGCGCCGACCGACTGGGCGACCGGCTCGACATGGGCCTTGGCCTTGTCGTTCAGATAGGTCAGCACCAGTTCGGCGCCAGCGGCGTAGAACAGGCGGGCGCAGCCGGCCGCGATCGAATCCTCGTTGGCGACACCGACGACGAGGCCGACCTTGCCGGCGAGCACGCCGGACAGAGCCTCAAGCTTGGTGGACATAGGTTCCGGGAGCCTTGCAGACGGGGGCATAGCCGGCATCGGCTGCGCCCATGGGCGGCGGGGCGACCAACGCATGCCCCGCCTGCAATTTCTCGAGCCATTCCGCCCAGGCGGGCCACCAGGAACCTTGATGATGCGGCATGGTGGCGGCCCAGGTTTCCGGCTCGACATGGGTATCGTTCGCCCCGTGGTAGGCGATCTGATAGTTGCGATGCGGATTTTCTGGACCGGCGACGATCCCCGCATTGTGGCCGCCGTTGGTGAGCAGGAAGGTGACGTCGGTATCGGTCAACTGAATGATTTTGAAGACCGAGCGCCAGGGTGCCACGTGATCGGTTACGGTGCCGACGGCGAAGATCGGGCAGCGGATGTCGGTCAGGGCGATGACCCGGTCGTCGACCTTGAAATGGGCCTGGGCCAGGGCGTTCTCCAGGAAGAGCCGGCGCAGGTATTGCGTGTGCATGCGATAGGGCATGCGGGTGGCGTCGGCGTTCCAGGCCATGAGATCCATCATGTCCTCGCGCTGGCCGAGCAGATAGTCGTGGATCAGGCGCGACCAGATCAGGTCGTTCGAGCGGAGAAGCTGGAAGGCACCGGCCATCTGCCCGGTTTCCAGGAAGCCGCGCTGCCACATCATGTCTTCGAGGAAGGTGACCTGGCTCTCGTTGATGAAGAGGGCGATCTCGCCGGGTTCGGTGAAATCGGTCTGGGCCGCGAAGAGGGTGACGGAGGCGAGGCGGTCGTCATGGTCGCGCGCCATGGCGGAAGCCGCGATCGAGAGCAGGGTGCCGCCCAAGCAATAGCCGGCCGCATGGATCTTCTGCCCCGGCACCACGGCGCTGACGGCATCGAGCGCCGCCTTGATGCCCAGGTTCAGATAGTCTTCGAAGCCGAGGTCGCGGTCGCCTTCGTCCGGGTTCTTCCACGAGATCATGAACACCGTATGGCCGCGGTCGACCAGATATTTGACCATCGAATTGGTCTGCGACAGGTCGAGAATGTA
Source organism: Zavarzinia sp. (assembly GCF_041650655.1). Lineage (GTDB taxonomy): Bacteria > Pseudomonadota > Alphaproteobacteria > Zavarziniales > Zavarziniaceae > Zavarzinia. The sequence goes on along the minus strand of NZ_JBAZKR010000147.1, from coordinate 3,258 downwards.
ATATTTCATGATCCAGGCCGGCACGAAGAGGATCGGCTCGGCATGGACTTCCTTGGTGGTCGGGGAATATTGGATCAGCTCGATCAGGCGATTGCGCAGGATCACCTTGCCGGGTGTCACGGCCAGATTCCGGCCGACTTCGAAATGGTCGCTCGCCGGCTTCTCGTGGGCCAGCTTGCGGCCTTCGTCCTCGAGATAGTTCTGGATGCCGCGCACCAGGTTGGCGCCGCCCTGCACGACCGTCTGTTCCAGCACGACCGGATTCGTGGGGATGAAATTGGTCGGCGCCACCATGTCCAGCATCTGGCGCGTAATGAAGCTGACGACGTTCAGATTGGCCTGAGTCGCCCCGCGCACGCCGGTCGTCGCCTCTTGCCACCATTGTTCGGTCAGCAGGAAGGATTGTTCGAACAGATTGAACGGATAGCGCTTCCAGGCCGGGTCGTCGAAGCGGTGATCGCCCTTGCTGGGGACTGCCGGTGCCGGTGCATCGCTTTCCGGATCGAGGGCATGGTGACCGGCATAGCGCAACAGCTTGGTCGCCTGGGCCGCCGCCTTTTCGATCAGTTCGATCTGCTTGCCGGGCGACGCCGCCAGGTTGAGCGCCCAATCGCTATAGGCGCCGAGCAGCGCCACCGGCGACAGGCCGCCGCTCAGACGGGCGATGGTCGACTTGACCATACGGTCCAGGTTCGAAGTGGAAGGCCCGGTCATCATCTACTCCACGCGTGGAACGGTTCCAGGTAGCATCGACTGTTGCAGCGCAGCATTGACATTTATCATGGCATTGCGTGGCGGCGCGGGTGATGTCCTTTATGTGCATTGCGGTATCCTGCCCGGGATCTTTGACGGGAATATGTTAAGATGAAATCATTGCGCTACGTCGCCCTGGTGCTGCTCATCGGCGTGGTGGCTGCCGGCGGCTATTGGTTCTGGAAAAGCCGGACGGCCGGCGCCCTGCCGGAGGGAATCGCCGCCGCCAACGGCAGGCTCGAAGCCGATCAGGTCGATGTTTCGACCAAGATGGCCGGCCGCGTGATCGAGATCCTGGTGAAGGAGGGCGATTTCGTGCAGGCCGGCACGGTGATCGCCCATATGGACCGGGCCGAGCTGGATACCCAGATCGACGGCGCCAAGGCGCAGATCGTGCAGGCCGAGAAGGCCGCCGCCTCCGCCTCCGCCGCCGTGACCCAAGCGGAATCCCAGGTTGCGCTCGCCCAGCAGGAATTCGATCGCGCCAACGCCCTGCACGACAAAGGCTATCAGTCGGTCGAGGTGCTGGATCAGCGCCGGGCCCAGCTCCAGGTGGCCCAGGCCAATGTGACCGCGGCCAAGGCGAACGAACAGCAGGCCCAGGCAGCGATCGATACCGCCAAGGCGGCACTGGCCCGCCTGAACACGCTGGCCGACGACACCACCCTGGTCGCGCCCCGCGCCGGCCGCGTGCAATACCGCCTGGCCGAGCCGGGCGAGGTGCTGGCCGCCGGTTCCCGCGTGATCACCCTGCTCGACGTCGCCCAGGTCTATATGACGGTCTATCTGCCGGCGGCCCAGGTCGGCCGTCTGGCGCTGGGCAGCGAGGCGCGCCTGGTGCTCGATCCGGTGCCGCAATATGTCCTCCCGGCCATCGTCTCCTTCGTGTCGGCCGACGCCCAGTTCACCCCCAACGCGGTCGAGACCAAGGACGAGCGCGACAAGCTCATGTTCCGGGTCAAGCTCTCCATCGATCCCGATCTCCTCGACCGCTATCAGGCGCAGGTGAAGACCGGGGTGCGCGGCATGGGCTATGTCCGTTTCGACCCCAAGGCCGAGTGGCCCGAGAACCTGGCCCTGAGGCTGCCGCAGTGACCGAGACGGTCGCCGTCCTGGAGGGGGTCTCGCATCGCTATGGCCCCGTGGCGGCGCTGGACGGCGTGGATATCGCCATCCCGGCCGGCTGCATGGCCGGGCTGATCGGGCCGGACGGGGTCGGCAAGTCGACCCTGCTCGCCCTGATCGCCGGGGTGCGCAAACTCCAGACCGGCCATGTCCAGGTTCTCGGCGGCGATATCGCCGAGCGCGGCCACCGCCAGCGCTGCCTGACGAGGGTCGCCTATATGCCGCAGGGCCTGGGGCGCAATCTCTATCCGACGCTGTCGATCTTCGAGAACCTGGATTTCTTCGGCCGGCTGTTCGGCCAGCACACCGCGGAACGCCGCGCCCGCATCGCCGAACTGGTCGCCGCGACCGGCCTCGCCCCCTTCGTCGACCGGCCCGCCGGCAAGCTCTCGGGCGGCATGAAGCAGAAGCTCTCGCTCTGCTGCGCCCTCATTCATGATCCCGACCTGCTGATCCTCGACGAGCCGACGACCGGCGTCGATCCCCTGTCGCGCCGCCAGTTCTGGGACCTGATCGACCGGATCCGCGCGCGCCGCCCGGGCATGAGCACGGTGGTCGCCACCGCCTATATGGAAGAGGCGGAACGCTTCGACTGGATCGCCGCCATGGACGGCGGCAAGGTGCTGGCGACCGGCACGCCGGCCGAACTCAAGGCCAAGGTCGGCGCCGACACGCTGGAAGCCGCCTTCATCCGCCTGCTGCCGGAAGAGCAGGGGGCAGCGGCCGGCGTCGTGGTGCCGCCGCGCCCGGCCGACGGCGCCGACATCGCGATCGAGGCGACCGGGCTGACTTGCCGTTTCGGCGCCTTCACCGCGGTCGACAACGTCTCCTTCAAGATCGAGAAGGGCGAGATCTTCGGCTTCCTCGGCTCCAACGGCTGCGGCAAGACGACGACGATGAAGATGCTGACCGGGCTCCTGGCGCCGACCGAGGGCGAGGCCCTGTTGTTCGGCCAGAAGCTCGACGCCGACGACATGGAGACGCGGCGCCGGGTCGGCTACATGTCGCAGTCCTTCTCGCTCTACGGCGAACTGACGGTGCGCCAGAACCTGGACCTGCACGCCCAGCTCTTCCACCTCGATCCGGCCGAGGCGAAGCAGCGGATCGCCCAGGTGATGGCGGATTTCGACCTGACCGAGGTGGCCGCCAGCCTGCCGGACGACCTCCCCCTCGGCATCCGCCAGCGCCTGCAACTGGCGGCGGCGGTGCTGCACGGGCCGGACATGCTGATCCTGGACGAGCCCACGTCCGGCGTTGATCCGGTCGCGCGCGACGAATTCTGGCGCTATCTCGTCGACCTCTCGCGCAATCGCGGCGTCACCATCTTCATCTCGACCCATTTCATGAACGAGGCGGAACGCTGCGACCGCATCTCGCTCA
>NZ_JBAZKR010000146.1:0-7585 GCF_041650655.1 Zavarzinia sp. | reverse complement strand
CCGGGCACTACCCCGGGCACGGCGCGACGATGCGCCGGGCCTACTTCACGGATCGACGGCCGGGGGCGAACCTCCCGGCGCAAGGGTGAGGATGATGCATTACCGCAATGGACGCGAGGCGCAGAACGGTGACAAGGTGGTCCGGCTGGAAGGCGGCAAGATCGTGGCCTTCGGCGTCCTGCACGGCGCCGTGCCGGGCAACGACTACTGCAACGGCAACATTGCCGTCGTGCAGACGGCGAACGAATACGCCTGCATGGTGGACTGCTTGCACGTCGACGATCTCGCCGATCTGCTGAAGACCGCTGGGCTGGACGATCGTCCGGCCGGCAAGTAGCTGCACGTCGACGGCGCAAGGGTGATCCGATGCCGACCGGCGTGAAGCTGTCCAAGAGCTGGCGCAACCTGTCCGCGGCGCTCAAGCCCGGCGCGTTCACCAAGAAGCTCGAGCGGGAAGTCGGCAAAGCGACGGCGCTGAACGGCATGCTGGTAGCCCGCGAAATGCGCACGGCGATCAAGGGCGGAGTCGCCCCGGCGAACGCTCCGCTGACGATCGACATTAAGGGCAGCACGAAGCCGCTGATCGACAAGGCGGATCTCTGGAAGGCGATCACGAGCGTCAAGGCGAACTGGAAAACCGGCTTCGCCGGGCTGTTGCGGGGCCGGAAAGGTGCCGACGGGCACCTGATCAACATCGGCGAGAAGCTGCACGAAGGCTTCACGATGCGCGTCACGCCGGCCATGCGCGGGCTGTTCCAGGCGTTGGCCCAAGCCTCACGATCTGGCGATCCGAAGCACCTGACGGGCCGGGCACAAGAACTGTGGGCGCGCACCAAGGGCAAGGTCGCCTGGGCGGCGCTCAAGCCCGAGACCACAGCGATCGTCGTGAAGGGCAGGCCCTGGATCAACATCGCGCTTGGGCAGCCCGGTCTGAAGGCCAAGCTGAAGAAGAACTGGGAAGACGCGGTGCAGCGGACGATCAGCCCCAAGGGAGCGTGACATGCGCACGATCGGCCGCTGGATCGAGTTCCCCTTCCACGATCGCCCGCTGTTGCAGCTGAGCGACCCGGCGAAGATCCGTGTGCACCCCACCGATCACGTCCTGCGGCTGCGCCCCAACGCGGCCGGCAAGTACCCGACCGACGCCAACCTCTACATCCGCGGGCCCGAGATCAACCCGACGGCCGTCCGCAGCTGGCGCGCGGTGCAGGTGTTCGCCGACGAACCCACCGTCGACGGCACGATCGTCGGCACGGTCCGCTACCGGTGCAACGACGGCACGACGGATCGCTGGTGGAACGGATCCGCTTGGGTCGCAGCCGCCGCCGGCCAGTGGAACACGCACGCCGATCTGCAGGCGCACTTGCCTACCTTCCCGGTCACCAGCCGCAAGCTGCGCCTGGTGTTCAACCTCAAGACCACCGACGCCAGCTACACCCCGACCGTCCGATCGGTGCAACTGCTGTTCGACGCTGACATTCTCAGCGATCTGGAAGAACTGATCTACCGATCGCTGATCGTGCAACTGGAAACGATCCGCGTCCCGGTGGAAGTCGTGCTGCCCTGGCCGGGCGGCACGACGGCGGATCTCGACGCGGTGTTGACGCAGGCCGAGCCGGTGCAGTTCGACGCGGTGACGGCGGTATTCGACCACACCGCGGATCCGACGCACCTGACCGATCTGCTGTCGGGCTACAACACCGCCTCGCACGTGGTGACGCTGACCGGCGCGGTCACCGCGGGGCACCAGGTGGTGATCCGCCTGGCCGCCCAGCCCGAAGTCGCCTACACGACGCACCCGGACTTCAACGAGATCTCGCGGCTGCCCGCGATCGCGATCGACAGCGTGACCGAGCAGTTCCGGGCGCAGTCGACGGTCAAGCAGTCCGCGGTCAACGTCGGCACGCTGGCGGCTCTTGTGGTCCCCGCCCCGCGCCAATCGGACTTCGTGATCGGCCTGCGGATGATCGCCAACCGCGGGCTGGATCTGGTGCGGCTGTCCGATGCTGTCAAGGCGTGGATCGCTTGCAACAGAACCCTGCGGATCGCTTCCCTGGACGCTGCCGCGGACCTAGTGGTAGATCGCCAGATCGACGCATCCCCGCGTCCCGACGCGATCCACATGGCGGAGACACAAGGGGCGATCCGGCTGGTGAACGTGCCGTGCTGGATCTTCCCGGCGGAAGCGGGCCACGGGATCGGGCGGCTGGCGGTGAGCGGATCGATGGACGCAACGGCCGAGTAAGGCGGAGGACACGATGGCGATCCGGAGCTTCGGAGCGGTCAATGGGGCGGGCACGGCGGTTCGCGAAGGTCAGCCGCGACCGCCGATCCAGGCAGCAGCCCTGGGCGTCGGGTGCTTCATCGGCCCGTTCGAACGCGGCCTTGCCAACGGCGTGACGTACGCCCCGAACGAGAAGGCCTTCGCGCGCCGCCTGGGCGGGCGCATCGGCGCCGACGCCACGACCGGCGCTTCGGTCGTTCCCGACTGCGCGCAGGACTACTGGCTGCACGGTGGCGGCGCGGGCGAGCTCGTCTGCGTGCGCGTCACCGACGGCCACGAAGTCGCTTCCGATCTCAAGCTCTACAGCCGCCACTGGGGCACCGGCTTCGGCGCGGCCCAGTCCGATCTCGACGGCCAGGCGCAGATCAAGCTGCCCCTCCTGCAGATCAAGGCCAAGAACGGCGGGCGCTGGGGCGGCCGGGCGCGCAAGCTGCGGGCCGCGGTGTCGGCCACCGGCAAGATCACCGCGACCACGATCGACACCGAAACCGTCATGCTCGCCAACGAGTGGAAGGGCGCGACCCTGGAACTCGACGCCGTTTCCGGCAAGACCTACAAGGTCCTGTCCAACAACGCGGCCGGCGTGCTCACCGTCGAGACCGGCGCCACCATGGCGACCGACATGGGCGCCAACGTGGATCTCGGCTACAGCCTGTCGCTCGGGGCCAAGGTCGAGACCAACGGCGTCCGCAAGGCGCTGGCGGTCAAGGTGATCAACGCGACGATCGATCCGGGCAACGAGTTCGGCCTGGAGATCTACGTCGACGGCGATCGCAAGCTGGTCTACTCCGATCTCGCCATGGACTCGGCCAGCCCCCGCTACTTCAAGTCCGTGATCAACGACGATCCGCTGAACTTCGAAGTCGAGGCGGTGGATCTCTGGAACGGCAGCACGCCCAACGTCCCCGACATCCGCCCGGCCAACTGGTACGGCATGCCGTCGGCGATCGATTCCGAATCGATCACCTTCCTGCCCTTCCAGGTGACGTCGGTCGAGGACGCCAAGGTGTCCGTCGTCGGCGTCGAGTTCGGCACCGCGTACGAAGGCCTGCCGGTCAAGCTGACCTTCACGTGGGCCCTGGGAACCACGAAGTACGTCGTGACCGCCACGGGGCTGTACGGCAAGAGCGTGGTCACCAGCCTGCCCGACTTCACCGTCGGGGCCGGTGAGCAGATCGCCAAGCAGTACAACCCCGGCGCCACCCACGCGAAGTGGCTCAAGTGGCTGCCGAAGATCACGATCGATCACACGGGCGGTGCGCCGGCCGACACCAAGAAGTTCGTCGTCGAGATCGCGCCCTTGCCCTCGGCCGTGCTGCCGGGCGCCTACGTGCTCCCCGACGCGAAGTCCAAGCCGCTGACCGCGATCCGCGTGCGGTCCGCCACCTACCGCAAGGTCACCCTGGACGGCGATCCGACGGTTGCCGGCCTGGCTCCCGTGCAGGCCGTGGTCACCGGCACCGTCGCCGAAGGCGCCGGCTTCGCCGTCGTGGCCGGCAACAACGACAAGCTGCTGCTGTCGGCCGACGGGCGCAAGGACGTCGAGGTCACGCTGACGGCCGGCGCCGCGGTGACCACTGCGGCGATCGTCGCCGAGATCAACGCCGCCTTCGATCTGGTCTACGCCCCCGCCGGATCGGTCAACCCGGCCAGCGTCTACACCGACGACGCCGGGGACAAGTTCCTGCGCCTGTCGTCGGCCTGGTACGAAGGCGGCGGCAAGCGATCGTCGATCGCGATCAAGACGCAGCTGACCCACGCCTACACGATCCTCGGCCTGTCGGTTGCGGTCACCCAGGGCACCAACGGCACCGAAGCCGGCCTGCAGTTCGCCGACGAGTGCGGCGGCGGCTACGACGGCGCGGCACCCGCGGACGCGGACTACCTGGCAGCGCTGGCGATCGGATCGAGCCCGCTCAACAAGGTGCCGCACAGCAAGGGCGTGCTGCTGACCGCCTGCCCGGACGTGACCAGCACCGCCGTGCAGCAGGCCGGCCTGGCCTACGCCGCGGCGAAGGCGCACCTGTTCGAGGTGATCGAGCCGGCGAACAAGCTGAACGATCAGGACGCGATCGACTTCATCGACACGACGATCGGCCGGGGCGAGGACGCGAGCACGCTGTTTCCCAGCTACGGCAACGTGCGCGATCCCGACAAGTCCGGCGTGCTCAAGTCGGTGCCGCTCGTGGGATCTCGCTTCGGCCTGGACGCCAAGTACGCCGCCGCCAACGGCCACTACTGCGCGCCGGCCGCGGGCGTGGACGCCGTGCTGCAGCGGGTGATCTCGCTGCCGACCGGCGAGGATCCGGTCAACGGCGAGGCGCTGAACCCGAAGGGGCTGAACGTCGTGAAGTTCCGCGGCACGACGGCGGTGGTCTGGGGCGGCCGGACGCTGGCCGGCGCGACCGGCGAGAAGTTCCGCAGCAAGCGCCTGCAGCTGTCGCACTACATCCACACGTTGCTGGATCAGTTCGACTACGTGGTGTTCGCCCTGAACGATCCCGACACGCGCGACAGCCTGAAGACCGATCTGCGCACGTTCTTCGTCAAGGAGTGGCAGAAGCGGGCGTTGCGCGGCAACGCCTTCGACGACGCCTGCCTGATCAAGATCGACGACGAGAACAACACCGCCGCCGACGAGGACGCCGGCAACCTGAACGCCGAGATCGCGGTGCGCATCACCGGGTTCGCCGAGCGGGTGATCTTCACGATCGGCAAGATGGGCGTGTCCGAAAACGTCAGCGCCTAGGGCGTCAGCAGCGAACGAGACCGCCCCCACCGGGGCGGGTGAGAGGCCAGCATGGCGATCAAGGGATCCATCAAGGAAGACCACATCCCGCTCAACAAGTTCAAGCTGAAGGTCACGGGCTTGCCCGATCTGACCTTCACCAAGATCGGCGGGCTGGAAGAGGAACTCGAGACGGTCACGCTGCCCGATCGCACCACGGCGACCGGCGGCAACACCAAGGCGATCGAGTTCGACGCCGAGCTGCCGCTGCACCACACCGTCGAGGTCGCCGCGATCGAGGCCTGGTGGCGCGAGTGCCGCGATCCCGTGTCGCCGACGTACAAGAAGGCCGGCACGCTGATCCAGGAATCGGGCACCGGCAAGATCCGCCGATCGTGGGCCCTGACCGGCCTGTACCCCAAGAAGCGCGCCACGCCCGATCTCGACATCGAGAACGAAGGCGAAATGGCCGTGCTGGCGCTGTCGTTCGTCGCCGACACGATGGATCCGGTGTAGCCCCCCCGGGATCGTCGTGGGCCACTTTCCGCGCGCTGTCGGGTAGGGCGGTGCGCACGGACTGACCATGCAGAAGACCACCTTCGGTGAACGCGGCGATCTGCTGTCGTTCGGGATCCCCGCCGGGGAGACGCACGGACGCACGTTCGCCTTCAAGCCCTGGCGCACAGCCGACGAAAAGGCCGTGTGCGCTATCCGCGATCGGAACCGCGGGATCACCCCGGCCGCCTTCGCGTCCGAGGCGATGGCCCACTTCCTGACGGAATGGGGCAGCGCCGACTTCACCAAGCTGTCGATCGGCGAACGCCGCCTGTACCTCGCCCGGGCCTACGCCGGCGACGTATTCCAGACCTGGATCCAGCTGCGCCGGGCCGCCATGGGCGACGACTTCGACATGCAGCTGGAATGCCGATCCTGCCGCACGGAGTTCGTCTACACGGCCGATCTCGCGTCCCTCGAGCTGAACGTGGCCGACGACGGCGAGGATCTGCGGCAGCAGGTCGCCTTGCTGGACGGCTTCGACTGGCGCGGCGAAGACGTGCGGACCGTGACGATCGCCCCCCTGCGGTGGTCGCTCTACGAAACGCAGACCGCTTCGATCAACACCGGCATGCTCAAGGTCCGGGCCGCGGCTCAGGCGATCTGCGGGATCAACGGCAAGCCGCTGGCCGCCCCCCTGCCGGAGTCGGCCCTGGATCTCACCAAGCGGGATCTCGAGGCGATCGCGTCGGCCTTGGACGCGGAGACGCTGGGCCCGCAGCTGGCGATCGAAGAGTTCTGCCCGCACTGCGGATCGCGCGTCCGGCAGTCTTTGTCCTGGACGTACGACGCTTTTTTCTCCGGGAAGGCTTCTGGCCGTGGAGGAGCCTGAAGCAGATCCGTGCTGAGATCTTCGGGTTATGCTACGACTCCGACGGGGCCTTCACGTGGGATCTCGCTGACGCGTCCCCGGAAGACCGATCCGAATGGCGCCGGATGCTGAACGATCGCAAGGATCGGGAGGTGAAGGCAGCCAAACGGGCGTACCGCAAGCGGTAGCTGGGGCGTACGGATGGCACTGGAGAACATCGGCCTTGGGGCGCTCCTGCAGTTCGAGGCCGGCGACGCCACCCGCAAGGTCGGCCGTTTCCAGGCCGCGATCGACGGATCCCGCAAGTCGCTCGAGCGCGTGGGGCGCGGGCTGTCCATGATCAAGCAGGGCGGCAGCCAGGCCTTCAGCGCGGCCATGCCGGCGATGCTGGGATCCACCGCGGCGATCGGCTTGGGCGTGGCCGCCGCTGTCCGCTTCGACGACGCGATCAGCAAGATCGGCACTGCGCTGGGCAAGACCGAGTTCGGCAAGGTCCGCGGCGAGCTGGAGGGCTTGGCCAAGACGCTGGCGATGGACTTCGGCGAGAGCACCGCCGACGCCGCCGCGGCCCTCGAGCTACTGGTCAAGTCCGGCGTGGCGATCGGCGATCTGAAGTACGCCGCGGCGCCGATCATGGCCGCGGCGAAGGCCGACGGCATGGCGACCGACGCTGCCGCGCAGATCGTGATCTCGACGATCAACCAATTCCGCATGTCCATGGATCAGGCCGGCCGGACCGCCAACGCGCTGTCGAAGGCCGCCGATCTGTCCAGCGCTTCGATCGCGTCGATCGGCGAAGGCATGACCTATGCGGGCGCGTCGGCGCACCGCATGAACTTCGACGTCGAACAGACCACCGCGGCCCTGGCCTTGCTGGACCTGGCCGGGCAGAAGGGATCCGTCGGCGGCACGGGCCTCGCCGCGTTGCTCGATTCGATGGCCTCTCCCCGCCACGCCAAGAAGTTCGCTGAGCTGGGGATCGCGATCACCGACACGTCCGGCAAGCTGCGCCCGTTCATGTCGATCATCACCGACACCCAGGCGGCGCTGCAGCAGATCCCCGACGAAGGCGAGCGGATGTCGGCCGCCTACCAGCTGTTCGGCGAACAGGGCAGCCGTGCGCTTGCCGGACTTGCGGGAGCCGGAAGTAAGGCCTTCGACGACATGGTGTCCAAGGTGCGCAACGGCACCACCACCGTGCAGGACA